>CAZVFJ010000052.1:0-15004 GCA_964625825.1 uncultured Leptospirales bacterium
TTTTATCTGCTGAACCAGGAATCACGGAAGCTGGTTAAAAGCGTATCAGTATGTCTGGAGAAAGGACACGCCGGGCATGATATATACAAAAACCATGAAGGGAAAGAAGTGATCGGTATCTGGAAATGGCTTAGTTATTTCCAGTGGATGTTTCTTATCGAAGTTGAAAAAAGTGAAGCTTTTGCTGCAATTACAAAAACAATAATTATTTATCTTGTTATTGGCGGAATTTTCATCGCCTTATCCGGTCTGATTGCCGTATATCTTTCACGAAATATCAACAGCTCTATTGCAAGATTCATGGAATCCTTCGGCAAAGGCGCACTGGGTGATCTTTCTGTCCGTTACCCCACATCAGAAAAATCATCCATGAAGGTATATCAAAAGTGCGGTGACGGATATATTGAATATGATAAATCAAAAGGTTTCTGCTTTTTTGAAATAGGTTCTATTGCGCGACGTCTGGGGAAGGAGACATTGTGTAAGGAGATCATTGAAAAAAAATATAAAACCTGCGTTCATTGCAAGGTATACCTGGCAAATACTGAAAACGAGATGCATAGCCTCGGGGTCTGGTTTAATCTCTTTATCTCGAAAATTAACGAAGTTGTTAATAATACGATGTCGTTATCACACGAACTCTTTTTATCATCTGATGAGATGTCTAAAGCAATAAGTGAGTTTTCTGAAAATGCCAACACGCAGGCCTCGTCAACTGAAGAGATCATAGCAACGGTTGAGGTCCTGTCGTCCGGATTCAGCAATATATCAGAACGGGTTGAAGATGAAAATTTAAGCCTTAAGACCATGATACACCGCATAGATGAGTTGACAGGGATCATTGATACGCTGGGTGAAAAGGTGAAGAATACTCAGATAAACACCGATGATTTCACCGGCAAGGCCAGGCACGGAGAGCGGATGATTAATGATATGAATCAGTCGATGGTGAAAATCAGCGAGAGTTCGGCTGAGGCGATGAACATAATCCAGATAATCGACGACATATCTGATAAAATTAATCTGCTGGCACTCAATGCTGCTATTGAAGCCGCACGTGCAGGAGAATCAGGGCGCGGGTTTGCCGTGGTCGCAGATGAAATCTCCAAACTTGCAGATCAGACCGCATTGAGCCTTAAGCAGATCGATTCACTTATCAAGGTAAATAACAGCGAAGTAAAAAAAGGACTTTTTAACGTCCAGGATACAGTTGGTACTATTGCAGCGGTCATTGACGGGTTCAATCTGATCAGTAACATGATGAAAGAGATTTCGGAAATTATGCAGATAGAGTTAAACACGAAAGATACTGTTGTGGATGAAATGGAAAGCCTGCGGATGAGATCTGATGCGATAAAAGTTGCGACTCATGAGCAGATGGATGCATCGAATGAAATTCTGAAAATGGTAAATGTGATCAATGAAACAACTCAGCAGATAGCGGCCAGATCTGAGGAGCTGGCATCAAACTCTGAAAATATGCGGAATGAAGCTGATGATCTCAACCAGAGTATCGACTATTTTAAAAGTTCCAGCCATGAAGATCCGGTTTATGACAATTAATAAAGTAAAACTCACGATGCGCAAAAAACAGGCTCTTGCAACAAGAGAGAAGATATATAGTACGGCATTCAGGCTGATTACTGAACGTGGCTTTGACAATATAACCGTTGATGAGATATACAGCGAATCATTTGCCAGAAGAAGAGTCGTCGATGACTCAATGAATGAACTTCCAAATGACGGCAAAACCGTTGGAGCTATACAGGTTAGAATGCCCTTGCGCATGCATAGCCCTGAAACCTGGTCAGAATGCAACTGCTGAAGATATCAGGGAACACCTTTTGAAGTATGCTGATGAGGGCAGGATTGAGAAGTGGTGGATACCGGATATTCCAGCAGGATACAGATTTATCGAGGCCATACCTCATAATTTTATCGGGCCTTTAGTTTTTACTCCTCATTGTTTCTTTGAGCTCATTGCCCATTTTTTCCAGAGTGAACTGTCTGTAAGCGTCTAAAGTTACATATCCGGGCATGTCGTCATCGTGCTCCGCCTCGATGTAACGATTGGTTATGGTGAGTATTACACTTCCGTCATTGACTTTTATCAGTTTTAAGGTAATCTTGAACCTGTAAAAAATTTTAGTCTCCGTTTTATCGTAATCATCATCAAAGACCATCATCCCGAACCTGTGATACCTTACGCTTATCTTTTTCTCCTCATTAACTGTTATTTTTCCAAAAAGAACAGTATCTGCATTAAGAATTTTTTTTGCGCTGGTAACATTATCCTCTGTTATCCCTGTTTTGCTGAATTCACCGGTCTGCAGAAGTGAGTCCATTTTGTTTTGACCAATTACATTATAGTCCAGTTCTGAGAGTACTGCCCTGAATCGATCTTCAGCTTCTGCCATGATTTTTGTGTCAAGTTTCATTGTTGATGTAAATGGAACAACTGCAACGCTCTTTACATTTTTTATAGCCTGACGGTTGAGAGTTATCTCTGAAGTGGCACAACAAAGCATGAGTAGTGGTATAAGTAATAATAAAAATTTCATAGAATATTCCTTACGGCAATCTATGTGTTGAATATATTATTAAAGATCATCTTTGACAAAATATTTCTTTTATATTATTGTTTTTCTCTTAATGCAGCTGTTGATGATACGATAGCGGGATCGTATAGTCGGGAATTTGCTGTTATTACTCCTTTATTTTTGTACATTTGCTAATCCGGAATATATTAAAAAGATACATGCGTCATCTGCTATAAAGGCTCTCATCAACTCATGGAATTTATAGATGAAAATTATTTGAAACTGACGATAACGATAAAGGTTTAAATGAGGTGATATTTACAAAAAGGGTACGGTTTGTTTTTTGATTAGCTGTAAATTTTTTGTGAATATTCAGCAAATAAAATTGAATTGTATCATTTGAATAATAATATTTTTTACATCAAACAATCAAAGGGAGTGTTTTTTAAGATGGAAGTTCTTAAATAAAAAGGAGAATTAATATGAAACGTAACATAAGAATTTGTGTGGTAATTTTCATATTAATAACAATAGTTTTTATACTTGAAACCGGGAATATAGTAAAAGTTAATCAAAAAATTTCGACACACAAAAAATTATTAAAAGTACTAAAAAAACCGCGAATTATTAAAGCTAAATCCAGGAGGAATATTAGAACTCCTGTAAAGAAAATAGCCGTTATTCCTGAGATTAAACAAATCGAAACTTCCATATTAAACCAAACCAGGAAGCCTGAATCAGATAAGATAATAATACCGGAAAGAATTGAAAAAGTTTATCCTGACTATCCTGAAAATCCTGATATAGATGAAATAGTAATACCAAAAACGGTAAAAGAAGTTTATGCGGATTATCTCGAAGGATATGTAGTTGGAAAGAAAAATTTAGGCAGTACCAAAGATTCTAATCTTGATGAATGTCATTTTTACCTTTATATAAGAACTATAACTGGAAATACTAAAATGTGTCGTACTGTAGAAAGTAAATATAATACATTGGCTAATGGAGATAGAATTTTTTATAGAAAAACTAAAGATGATTATAAAGTTATTATTGTTCCCGATGATAAATGGAAATAAAATTTCTTGAGAAAACTTCTCTTGACAAAGTGCCTCTGTTTTTTCGAATTAACTCAGATTTGCTTTAAAATATAAAATTAATTCAGATATAATTACTGGAAATACATTTAATTTTAAAAAATAAAAATTAAATGTATTTCCCGCTTAGAGGCTTGGATAAGAAAGCATTTTTTATTCTGGATAAATTAATTATGAATTTTATCTAGGGAAGATTGGTAGAAAATTACTATGGGCTGTAATAATAAAAGAACAATACTCCTCGTAGAAGATGACGCAATCACTTCCATGACAGAAAAATTAGCCCTTGAAAAATTTGGTTATAATGTAATAACAGTGAATTCCGGTTTAGATGCAATAGATGCTTTTAATGAAAATAATAATATCGATTTGGTTCTCATGGATATTGAGCTTGGAGAAGGGCTCAGCGGACCGGAATCCGCAAAAATTTTATTGCAGGAACGGGACATCCCCATTATTTTTTTATCAAACCACACTGAACCGGAGATAGTAGAAACAACTGAAATAATTACATCCTACGGTTATGTTGTAAAGAATTCCGGAATTACGGTTTTAGACGCATCCATAAAGATAGCGTTTAAACTTTTCGAAGCGAACAGTCTACCTGCTGATAGAGAAATAAAAGATAAAGCTATACTTGATAATGTACCGGGTTTGATATATCGATGTTCAAATAACCCCGAATGGACAATGGAATATATCAGTGAAGGTGCTTTTTCACTTACGGGATATCATCCGGATGAACTTATAAATAACTGTAAGAAATCATACAGAAATCTGATCCATCAGGATGATCGGCATTATGTATGGAAAGAGATCCGGGAAGCTGTATCCATGAAAAAACATTGGGAAGTTGAGTACAGATTATTAACCTGGGACAATGTTGAAAAATGGGTATTCGAACGCGGTAAGGTTGTTGAGGTTGATCCTGAAGGAAGAGAAATACTTGAAGGATTTGTTACTGATATCTTCGGACGGAAAAAAACCGAAGACACTATTAATAAAAGTGAAGAGCATTACCGTACGCTTTTTGAAAATACAGACTCAGGAATTTTAGTTATTGATGAGGATAGCACGATTAGTCTTGCAAATGAATCTTTCGCAGAGAGTTTTGGTTATTCAAGAGATGAGATACAGAACAAGAAAAAATTAACTGAAATAATTTGTAGAGAAGATCTTGCTTTTATCTTAAAGGAACATTATTTAAGACGCAGCGATCCCGGTAAAGCGAAGTCGAGCTATGAATTCACGTTCAGAAATAAATATAATGAATTGCGGTATTATCTTGTTTTTGTTTCAATGATAGGGGGAAGTAAAAAAAGTTTAGCCACCATTATTGATATTACAGAACGCAAAGAGGCTGAGGCTGCCCTTAAAATAGCAAAAGAAAAATACTGGAATCTTTTCATGAATTCCCAGATCGGTATTTTCAGAACAGATATTAATACAGGAATTGTACTTGAGGCGAATGACTGTTTTGCCCGGCTGCTTGGATTTAAAGATCGTGATGAGCTCCTCTCAGAAGCGGTATGTATAGAAGATTTTTATCTTGATAAAGCTGTCCGTGAAAAGATGATTTTCTTTTTAAGAGAGCATGGGGAAAACAGAAATTATGAAGCACAGTTTAAACGAAAAAACGGTTCTTTATTCTGGATACGTTTTTCTGTCAGGCTTATTGCCGGAGAAGGTTGGATTGAGGGGGTAAATGAAGATATCACTGACCTCAAAATGGCTGAGGCAGAGAAGAGTGTTATTTATAATGAATTACTTACCAGTGAAAAGAAGTACAGGCTCATTTTTGAAAATTCCCCTCTGGGTTTACTTCATTTTAATAAAAAAGGTATAATTACTGATTGCAATTTCGCGTTTGAAAAGATTACCGGATCAACCTGGTCAGATATCGTAGGAACTGACATGTTTTCATTGCAACATCGGGGTATTGTATCTGCGTTTATTAACGCAATGGATGGTCTTTCAGGTAAATATGAAGGAGTTTATCGTTTTACAGAATCTACCAATCACAATTTGTATAGAATAGAATTTAAAGCGATCTACGATGAAAATGAAAGTATTATAGGTGGAGTTGGAATAGTAGAAAATATAACAAATAAACGGGCAGTAGAGCTCGCTATGCTTGATGAACTTGAAAATGAGCGTTCGCGGATAGCACATCTGCTTCATGATAGCCTTGGACAGAAACTCGGGGCAGTTTTATATCTTGCGCAGGCCTTCTGTAGAAAATATGATAAAACTGGAAAACTTTCTTATGAAGACATGGAAAAATTGATTACTCTCTCATCCTCTGCCCTTGAAGAGACTCGTTTTATAAGCAGAGGCCTTGATCTTTCGATTATTGACATTGGAAGCTTTCTTGATTCTTTAAAAGAAATTGTGGTTAGAACGAGATCTGTATACGGGATCGAGGTTGACCTGGAAGTCAAAGATAAGTTGAAGCTATATGATAAAATAAAGCTTATAAACCTGTACTATATTATCATTGAATCGATAAATAATGCGATACAACACGGTAAGGCCTATAAAATAGTGCTGCGATATTACGCTGAAGGGACAAAGGATTTCTTTACTATTTTAAGTTATCAGAAAATTATACTGAAATATGAAAACCCGGGCATGGGACTGCGTATCATGAAATACAGGGCAGACATAGCCGGAATGAAATTTAATATTTCTTCAGAGGGTAAAAGAGTTTCTGTTTCAGTGGCTTTAGGAGATAATCAGGATATTAATAGCAACAATGATAAGCCGGATATATGAGGAATAGATTTATATGAATGAAACTAAAATCAGAGTTATGCTTCTTGACGAACATCCTGCTATCCGATATGGGCTCTCTATGGCAATTAATCTCGAAGATGATATGTTCGTATCATCGGAGAGCTCAAATGTTGAGAGCGCAATAAAGATCCTCGCTCAGGATGGAGCAGATGTTGTTCTGGTAGATATTTCTCTTGAAGGCGATGCTGATGGCTTTGATTTTATCAAGGCAATACATGAGAGGTATAATTCAGTAAAGACTCTTGTCCTGTCAATGTATGATGAGATTCATTATGCAGAAAAGGCCATTCTTTCCGGTGCAATGGGTTACATAACAAAAAAGGAACCGATTGAACAGATAATAACAGGAATACGTGAGGTCATGAAAGGTAATCTTTATATTCTGGGTGACCTGTCAGGAAAACTGATTATGAAACTGATGCGGATGGGGCAGGATGGTAAACCTGATTATCATAAAGGACTCACACCCCGGGAATGTGAAGTTTTACACTTTATTGGTGCTGGCTATAAGCCTATAGAGATCGCCAGGGAGCTTAAATTAAGCGTCAACACTGTGGAAACTCATCGTAAACATCTCAAAGAAAAATTAGGGCTTTCTTCCAGCAGAGAGCTTTTCAAATATGCAATTAAAATATCAGATAGTTGAATTAATCAGACTCATATTTTATCACTGAAAATCTGCACTCCTCATTGAAATCTGTGATTTAATTAATCATCATTCCGGTTATTGAATAAAAGCACAGGAATAATTATAATAATTAATTTATTTATATCAAGTCATTATTATAACTTTTTCTTATTGGAAAAGAATCCGTTTGCCTGATCTTTTATTTAATAATTATGGATTTAAAGAAAAGTGAGTTATTACAATAAAACAATCCTGCTGGTTGAAGACGAACCCATCAATGCCAGACTAAGTAAAAGAACTCTTGAGAAGTATGGATATAAAGTAATTCATACAAAAACAGGCGAAGAGGCTGTAGAAATTGCTCAGTCGAACTCCGGGATTGACCTTATACTCATGGATATTGACCTTGGCGATGGTATTGATGGTACCGATGCTGCTGAGCTAATCCTTGAAAATCATGACATCCCGGTGGTTTTTCTTTCATCGCATACAGAGCCTGAAATTGTTAAAAAAACGGAGGGTATTACCTCTTACGGTTATATTGTAAAGAATTCCGGAGAAACAGTACTTATTGCCTCTATCAAAATGGCTTTCAGGCTATTCGATACAAAAAAGAAGGAAGAAGAGAAAGAGATAAAACTCATAGATGGAGAGGAGCGATACCGTTCAATCTTTGAAAATACCGGAACATGTATGTTTATTGTTGAAAATGATATGACTATCAGTATGGTTAATGATGAGTTTGTCCGTCAGTTCGGTTATTCAAAGGATGAAGTTGCCGGCAGGATGAAATGGACTGATTTTGTCCATCCTGACTACAAAGAGTTTATGAAAAAACAGCATTACCTGAGACGTAAAAATGAAAAAGCGGCAGAGCAGAGCTATGAATCAAAATGTATAACCAGATCAGGTGAAATCCGCGATGCATACATTTCTGTTGCAATGATGCCTGATATGGTTAATTCGATTGCTTCAATGACAGATCTTACTGAACAGAAAAAAGCTGAGGAGATAATCAAAGAGAAAAACCAGGAACTGGCTGCGATGAATGAGGAATATGAAGCCGCCAATGAAGAATTGATCCAGACAATTAACCAGTTGAATGAAAAAGAAAATGAGTATCGCATGCTTTTTGAATCTTCAACATCCGGTATTTTTATAGTATCAAACGGCAAGATCACCATGTTTAATCACGCTGTAATCGACATTACAGGCTATTCAGAAGATGAATTAATGAATAAGTCTATTGTGTCATTTTTTCATCCTGATGATATTGAGCTGGTTATAGAACATTATAATAGAATAATTAAAAAAGGTGAAATTGAAGCAAACAGCCCCCTTAGAATTAAGGCAGCAGGCAGAATAAAGTGGGTTGGCACAAAATCTATATTTATTCACTGGAGTAGTAAAAAGTCTACATTGAATTTTATCAGTGATATAACAGAAAGGAAGGAGGCTGAAGAGGCGATTAAAGTTGCCGAGGAAACATACAGAGATCTATTTATGAATTCGCAGGTCGGAATTTTCAGGACAGATATTGATACCGGTCTTATACTTGAAGCAAATGATTGTTTTGCCAGGATCTTCGGTTTCAGCGGGCGCGATGATCTGCTATCCGGTTACCGGTCTGTCAACGAATGGTATGTTGATCCTGATATACGAAAAGAAATTATCGGTATATTAAGAGAACATGGTGAAGTTATCAATTACGAAGTCCTTTTTAGACGGCATGATGGCCCGATTATCTGGATACAGATTTCAGTCAGGATATTCCATGAAAATGGATGGCTGCAGGGTTTAATGGAGGATATAACAGAACGTAAAAGGGCCGAAAATGAGTTATCAAGAAGATTGATTATTGAAAGTGTGATTTCGCGCATATCCCTGATGACATCTGCATCGGATGACCTTGAGCATTTCCTCAATATGTCTTTAAGAATAATCGGTACAACCTTAAAACTAAGCCGTTCATATATTTATAATTACAGTTATGAAACGGACACTATGAATAATACTTTTGAATGGTTCTCTCCCGGTATGTATCCCCTGAAAGTTGAGGTTAGTAGTTTTACTGCTGGTCATATGCCATTGTTTTTTAACCAGTTGAAAAGCGGGTATAATTTCTGTTTTTCGGATATTGATGAGATACCGGAACAGAATACCAGGAACTTGTTAAAGTCTCAGAATGTTTTATCAATACTTGTCGTCCCGCTTTTTGTAAATGGATGTTATTACGGTTGCATAGGATTTGATGACTGTTTAGAACAACGCTCCTGGATGGAAGAGGACATAGAACTTCTACTTTCCGTTTCAAGAATAATAACAGGTTTTATCGAGAGAAAAAAATTTGAGGAGAGCCTTCGATTAAGCGAAATTAAGTACAGAAAAATATTTGAACAAATTCAGGATGTATTTTACCAGACTGATTTCAATGGAATAATTACAGAAATAAGCCCATCTATAGAAAGTTATTCAGGTTTTACAAGGGATGATTTAATTGGCAAGTCTGTAGAGTCAGTTTATTTTGATCCTTCTGAAAGAATGAAATTTGTTAATAATGTCCTGAAAAAAAGAAAGGTTATTGATTATGAATTGCGGTTAAAAACTAAAGATGGAAGGCTTATTTTTTCATCAACCAGTTCTCATGTCGTCTTTGATTCATATGGTAATCCATCAGGATTTGAAGGGATACTGCATGACATTACCAGGCGCAAAAAAGCAGAACAACAGTTGGACAATAATTGATATTGAAATGCCGGTAATGAACGGATTAGAGGCTACGGGAATCTGAAGGCTGTTAGTCATTTTTATTTTTTCTGCATCACAACGGCATGGCTTAAGGGGATTTGCTTTTCTTCAACAACTTTAAAACCTGCATCAGTTAACAATTGAATTGATTCATAGAATTTTTTTCTACCGACATGAATTTTCGGTTCTGCAATTAGTAGTCTGGCATTTATATCCATTACAGATCCAATTTCTTTTATAAATACCGGTTTATTTTTGACTTCGTGGTACATCCAGAAAAGGAGAATAAAATTAAATTTTTCTTCAAGATTAAATTTATTTCCATCATAAAGTTTAACTTTAATATTCTCTATTTGATTTTTTGCAATTTTTTTACTCAGCCGTTTAAGCATCTCGGCCTGTATATCAAGGGCGATGACTTTGCCGTTTGGCCCGACTAACTGCGAAAGAGGAAACGAAAAATATCCCATTCCAGGTCCGATATCAAGAACCTTATCACCCTTTTTAACATAAGTGCTTAATAATTTGAGAGGATTCTGTATAAGTCGTCTTATGGGATTATCGAAGGTAAAACATAACCACCATGGGCAGGTGTGATCTTCACGGGAAAAAATTTTATCAATTATATTTAGCATATTATTCCTCTTATTTATATCTAAGGTATATCTTCCTCTTCTCCGGTTAAAGCAGAAATTTAAAAACGGTTTCTGTATTAAAAGAGATTTACCTTTGACTATTTGTCAACAATGATACCTGTACTTTCTTCTGCTGACAAGAAGAATGAAAAGGAGTTTGCTTAAAACATCCTGCTTATAAAGAGAAAAGTATCAGGCATGAAATTATTATTGTCATTAAAATTCGTTTTCTGCACAATTGCGGGAGAGATTGTCTGAAATTAAAATCTTATCAACCTCAGGAGCAATATATGACCTTTTCATTTCCCGGACTCTCAGAGAACCTCTGCCGGGCTGCCGATGAACTGGGTTACAGAGAACCATTTCCTGTTCAGCGGGAGGTTATACCCTTTATCCTGGCAGGAAGAGATCTTGCAGTAATTGCTCAGACAGGCTCAGGTAAAACTGCAGCTTTCCTTCTACCGATTCTACAGCTTATATCCGAATCCAGTGTTAAAAAAAGTTCATCCGTGAGAATCCTGATCCTTGTTCCGACAAGGGAACTGGCCGTCCAGGTTGTAGAAGCTTCAAAGTTTTTCAGCCGCTATCTTGTAAGGAGAATAAAGACAGCTGTTGTGCTTGGAGGAGTTTCAATTAATCTGCAGATGAAAGAGCTGGGTACGGGTAGAGAAATACTGGTGGCAACACCGGGAAGACTTCTCGATTTAGCAGATAAAAATGCAGTCAGACTTTCTTCTGTCGAAATACTGGTGATTGATGAAGCAGACAAAATGTTCGACCTCGGCTTTGGTGATGAGATAAGCAGAGTACTCGCACTCCTCCCTGAAAAAAGACAGAATCTTCTTTTTTCCGCCACTTTCAGAAGAGAAATGGACGTTCCCGGTATGAATTTTTTACATGATGCGGTTAAGATTGGTTTTGAAGAACCTGGGCCGGTCGCAGAACCGGTTGAGCAGATTGTATACAGCGTTGAGCAGAACAGCAAAGGAGTGCTGCTCCGGCATCTTATTAAAGATGGGGAGTGGAATCAGGTGCTGCTGTTTGTATCCTCAAAACGAAAGGCAGACAATGTAGCGCGCAAACTGAATAGTAACGGAATAACAGCAGAGGCGATACATGGGGACAAAAGCCAGGGTGCTCGTACGGGAGCACTTACGCGTTTTAAGAATGGTGAAATCAGAGTGCTGGTTGCGACAGATCTTGTATCAAGGGGGATCGATATTAAACAGCTTCCTTATGTGGTAAACTATGAACTTCCAAGGTCACCAGTAGATTATATACACCGCATTGGAAGAACCGGAAGAGCCGGCAAACCCGGTGTGGCAATAACTCTGGTTTCACCTGAAGATGAACAGCATATGAAGCTTATTGAGAAGAAAACCGGAATCAAACCTCTATATATCGATTCCACGGAAATTGTGTTTTAATTATATTGAAATAAAAATTATTTTATTATAATGAGTTTGTAACCTGCCAGTTTATATACTTTCAGTTGCTCATATTTGCTATCTTGAACAGTATAAATGTTTTTGTTGGATACAAGGATCGCCATCCGGTGTAAAAAGTGATCTTCCACAATACCCCGTCATAATCTTATGTTTTAGCAATAATATCACTTATTTTACCTCTGGCCTGAAAAATAACGAATCTGCATTATGAACTTAATTCTAAACAATAACTGTATAATACTGAAAAAATGTCATAATTCAGAAAATCTCCACTCTTTTAATAAACTAATTTTATTATAAAAAATTTTCTTTAGAGCTTTAAAAAAGTATTGCTTTTCTTCTTAACACAAACAGAAAATATATAGTACTTTCCTGAAATATAAATATAAAACTTATACTTAAAATTTATACATAATACTGGCTTTCCCGGGAGGATCTTGATGAAAAAATTATTGTTTATAATTATGTTAGTTTCTGTAATAATATCGTCACTTACACAATATACTTATGCGGGACCTATTGTAATCCGTGATAACAGAATAACTGATCTGGCATATACCCCTGCTCTCGGGAGAGGATACACTCTGGTTACTAACACATACCAGTCAATGTGTATGGATAATCTAACAACCACTGAACCTTCATATGATTTTCAATACACCTTCGAGTCTATTGAGAAAGAAAAAAAGGACACAATAAATTTAGCTTCAAAAGTCGGGACAAGCGCTAAAGCCGGTTATATGAGTATTGAAGTCAATGAAATGATAGAGGCAAATTCCGCAATTTCTTCGGATGTAAATGAGACCAGCCATCATGTCAAGGTAGAGTTGAATATGGATACTTACTATGCATCTGTTGATGAGGCTAAGACAGAGCTAAGCACCGCTGCTAAAAATCTTCTGACAAATAAGGACCTGCCGGGTTTTTTTAATGCATGCGGTTCCAATTATATCCGTTCACTGGGAAGAAACGCGAAGTTTATATCAATATTCACCTATACATCAAAAAGTACAGAAAGGGATGCAAAGTTTGAGGCCAGTCTTAAACTTGAGTTATCAGGGATGGTCTCTGGAGTTACAGTAGGAGGTGGTGTTGAAGCCAGTACTTCTTCAGAATTTAAAACCATGGCCAGCGAAAGAAAGCTTATCATAAATACCCGTGCATGGGGACTTGGAAAAAATGAAGGAGCTACTCTGATCTCTTACGATATTGAGACTTTTAAAGCAGCGGTAAAAGATGCTTTTATATCAATGCAGAACCCTATGACCGGCAAGATTACTTCAATGGAAGTAGTTCCGTGGGTTGAGAATACCGCTTTTCAGGATGCTATAGTACTCGAGGAGACCGAAGCATCAACGGAAGGGGGAATAGAAGCTAAAGAAAAGGAAAAGGTACCTAATTACAGGAAGAAAGATACCTTGAACCAGAATGCCGAATTTCTTGGAGAGATCCAAAAATCAGATAGAAACAGGATCAATAATTATTACACAGCAAAGCTCTGCAAGGAGACTATAAACGCAAATTATAAGAAAGATGATAAATTTATTGATGGCTATGAAGCAGCGGTGCTCATCAATAACAGAACTGGTAAAACCGGAGATATGACTCTTGATAAGCTTGATAAACTTCTTGCTACTGAATATGTAGACGGTCTTCTCACCTCCAGAGATACTTTCATGTATGGCGACCAGGGGGCGGAGAAATGTATAGATAAAATGTTCGGAGAAGATATGTTTAGAAAAAAATGGGGAGAATTTTCCGAGTGTACCGGTATCAGAAAAAATTTCGTGTCGATCATTAACTCAGATATTCTTGATTATTGTATGCCTATTATATCTTCTGAATCCGGTAAATAGGAAAACAGGATTATGCTTTTTTAGCATTCGGTCCTTATTTTTATGAGCCCAATTTATAAACAGAATATATTATCATCTTTATATCCGTCCGGGAGAGGATTAAAGATGAAGATTAAACTGTGTTCTTTAATAATAATTATTTTATACGCCACAGGCCTGTTCTCCTCCCCGAGAATTATAAATGATAATCGCATAGAAGCTCTTAACGGGTTTCCAACTCTTGGCCGTGGCTATTCGATTAATAGTAATCACCTGCAGTCAATGTGTTTCAAATCTGTTGAGACCTTTAAGCCAACATTTGATTTAAACTACGATATAGAAGAAGTCACTGATGATTATATGAATAAGCTTCTGGTCAGCGGTAGAGACCGGATCCAGAATACAAAACTCAACAGGTTTATAAAAAACTATTATAACACTGAAGAGATGTCAGAAAATAAAAATTATATCCTTAAAAATCTTATAGTGAGAGCGGAGATTAATCAGTACTACTATTCAATGGATGAAACTCAATCAACTCTCAGTGACAGTGTAAAAGAATTACTGAAAAAGAAGCAGTATGTCACTTTTTTCAACAGTTGCGGGCATTTTTATGTCAGGTCTGTCGGGACTTTCTCCACCTACTATGCGCTACTTCAATACCGGCTCACAGGTGAGGGGGATGATGAGTTCAGGGGCAATCTGGAGAAAGGTCTTTTTAATTTTTATGAAGAAGCTGATGCAGCTGTAGAACAGAAGGAAGATAAAAAAGTAAAAAAAGATAAACTTCCTTCGCGGGAGTATGCCAAGCTCAGTGAAGATGCAAAGTACAGAGGACTTAAGGTTTATGTTCAGGGAATTGGCCTTTCAAAAGGAGATCCTGTAAATCTTATTCCGGTAAACATAAAACAGTTCAGAACAACTATACAGGAAGCTGTTAAATTGATGCAGTCCCCCGATTCGGGACTGGTAAATGCGATAGAAGTTGTCCCCTGGGTGGAAAATCCCGAGTTCGGTAAAATTCTTCTCTCCGAAGATGAAAAGGGGGGAGCGGAACAGTTTATCCGTCAGCAGAAAATTGAAGAGAACACCGGAGTTATAACCGAAATCTACAGGAAGAGCAACAGCCAGGTTGAATTATATAATGTTTCCTCAATGTGTAAAAAAATTATCGTGGATCATTATGCGGATAAATCTGACGGCTCTCTTTACAGAAGCCTTTTCGGACAGGGAAGCAAGCCTGCCGAGAATAAAGAGTTCACTCTTATGGATGAAAT
>CAZVFJ010000052.1:15014-15920 GCA_964625825.1 uncultured Leptospirales bacterium
CAGGGAAGCAAACCTGCCGAGAAGAAGAAAGAGTTTACCCTTATGGATGAAATGATCATAAGACAGATCATTGAAAAAAAAATTAGAAAATACGATGGAAGCAGGACCTTCTTTTATAACCTGTTTAATGAGAATGACAAAGAGGGTTATCTCTCTCTAAATGATTTTATTAAATATTTTCATGGAAATCCCCCTGAGAATTTTCTTGAGCTAAACAGGTATTATCTTTACGGGGATCAGAACGATGGCGCACTCGACTGTATTAATAAACTTTATGATAAACTGGATGAAGTCAGTTATCGGAATATCCCAAGTTGCTTGAAAGCTTTAAAAGATGTTGAACTTAACAGCACTTTTTTAAATCAATACTGTCTGCCAAAACCGGTTAAGGTCGTTTATGAGGGTGAAAAACCGGAAAATGTCAGTAAAGAAAAGGGAAGAGATACTGACGTAAACCAGGGTAAAATTGATCCTCGAAAAGATTTTGAAGTGATAGAAAATAAAAAGGATAAAATAGAATCATTTGAGGATATAAATAAAGGTGTTGAGCCCGGAAATGATCCAGAAAAAGAGGACACAAAAGCAGGCAGTGATGATGTCCAGGGTAAAATAGGATCATTTGAGGATATAAATAAAGGTGTTGAGTCTGGTAATGATCCAGAAAAAGAGGATAAAAAACCGGCCGGTGATGAAGGTAGTAATGATGATACTGAAGGTAATGTTAAAACCTTTGAAGATTTAATTGATAAATAAAATCATGATTTCTGTAAAGTCATCAATTGTTATTATTTTAGCAGCGTTAGCCGGTATTTTTTCAGCATGCAGTTCGGCACAGTGGGAGAAGCAAACTGTTTCTTTAGAGAGAGAGTATAATATATTTGATACTTCTTCAGTTACAGGAACCGG
>CAZVFJ010000053.1:0-15646 GCA_964625825.1 uncultured Leptospirales bacterium
AAGACTCAATACAGATTGATGATTCGGCATTACTCGATACACAGGGGAGCAGGATCGCCTTCACAACAGATACATATACAGTGACACCAATATTTTTCCCCGGCGGTGATATAGGGAAACTTGCGGTAAATGGAACAGTAAACGACCTCTCTGTAATGGGAGCTACACCGAAATATCTCTCATGCGCACTTATTCTGGAGGAGGGATTTGAATTTGATGATTTTGAAAAAGTTCTTATTTCGATGAAAGAATCCGCTGACTTAGCCGGCGTAAAAATTGTAACTGGAGACACAAAAGTTGTTCCAAACGGAAAAGGTGATAAGGTATATATAAATACTTCCGGCATAGGAATTATTCAGAACAAGCCCCTCAGGCAGGAGATAAAGAAGGGTGACCGTATAATTCTAAGTGGAACAGCAGGGGATCACGGTATTACAATAATGTCTCTTCGCAATAACCTGAACTTTTCAAGCGCACTTAAATCAGACTGTGCTCCGCTGAATAGAATGATAAGTAACGTTGCTGACAAATTTTCCGACAGTATCAGATTTATAAGAGATGCAACAAGGGGAGGAGTGGCATCTGTACTTAACGAAATCACATTCGGGATGGATTTTTCTGCAAAGCTTGTTGAGGATAATATACCAGTCTCTGATGAGGTGAAAGGTATCTGCGGATTACTTGGCCTTGATCCGCTTTATGTGGCAAATGAGGGTAAAATTGTAATTGTTGCAGCGCCTGAATCAGCAGAGGGCATTACCTCTGAACTGCAAAAATCTGAATATGGCAGAAAAGCGGCAATTATCGGGGAGATAGACTCAGTATATCCGGGAAAAGTTTATGTGGAGACATATATCGGGGGTAAGAGACTCCTTCCTCTTCTTGTGGAGGAACAGCTTCCAAGGATATGTTAAGGAATTTTCTGTCATTCCGTTTTTATAGCATCAGTTCTTGAGCGAACAGAATTTTCCCACGACGGCAAAATAACGGAATATATATACAAAGTAATTTATAAGGAGAACCATATGTGTCTTGCAATACCAATGACTATAAAAAAAATTGAAAAATACTATGCAATTGCATCGGCAAACGGTGTAGAAACCGCTGTAAATTATATGATGATACCCGATCTTAAAGAAAATGACAAAGTTCTTGTCCATGCGGGATTTATTATTGAAAAGCTCGACGAAGAGCAGGCAAGAGAGATAGAAGAGACATGGAAAGAATATTATGAAGTAATAGAAAGAGATAGTAACAGGAATACAGCTGGTTAAAAATTTAATCTTTAACGATACTTACAATTACAGTTTTAAGTTCATCAAGGTTATAAGGTTTTTTAAGAACAGCTGTAAAACCATGTTCCCTGAAACTTGCCATAACGGGATCATGGGAATATCCACTTGAAACAATACCTTTAAGATCAGGATCAATTTTATGTAGTTCCCTGAATGTTTCAAGTCCCCCGGATCCCCCTTTAATGGTGAGGTCAAGAATAGCAAATCTGAATGATTCTCCTTTTAAAAACTCTCTCCTGAAAATTTCAACCGCTTCTTTACCGTTAGCAGCTGATAATACTTCAAATCCAAACGAGGTCAGCAACTCCTTCCCCACCATACGAATCATGTCATCATCATCCATAAGCAGAACTTTTCCGGAAAAACAGGTCTCATCGATACATCTGTTTTTAGGAGATTCATCCGCCCCCTCACAGGCAGGGATCAATACGCGAAAAGCAGCTCCCCGGCCGTTGTTGTAAGCGCTAATAGTTCCCCCATGCTTTTTTAAGACAGAGAAAGCAATAGAAAGTCCGAGGCCTGACCCGGTAATCTTTGTAGTAACGAAAGGATCGAATATCCTCCCCAGAAGCTCTACTTCAATTCCAGGGCCCTGATCTTCAAAAGTGATTTTAACATACTCCCCCTCAGAAAGCGCATAAACGTTTCCTTTTGGAAGAATAGAATTAACAGCAGAGATACGGATTTCTCCTCCAGCGGACATAGCCTGAAGAGCATTGATAAGAATATTATTTACTACCTGAGTAATCTGAGTTTCATCAGCTTCAATCATTTTCAGATCAGGAGAAAATTCCCTCAGGCATGTAACACTTGTGCCGCTCAATACAAAATCTGACGAAAGATTGATAATATCTATAACTGAAATTATCTTTTTAACGGGTTCTCCGCCCCTGGAAAAAGTAAGAAGCTGTTCTGCGAGACCGCGTGCTTTACTGGCAGTTAACTCCGCATCATCAAGATATTTTAATGCACTGCTCTCACTACCACTTAGATTTTTCTTTGCAAGAGCAATGCAGCCGAGCATCCCTGTAAAAAAGTTGTTAATATCGTGGGCAACCCCTCCGGCAAAAATTCCAAGAGATTCGAGCTTGGATGAGTTAATAATATGCTCCTTCATATTCTTTAATTCAGTAACATCATCTATGATGAAAACATAACCATATACAGCTCCAGCATCTATCCGCAAAGGAGCAGCCCTTAAAATCAAATCCCTACTCCTCCCGTGAGCCTGCAAAACTACTGAATTATAAATATCAAAATATATATCGCCATTTAAAAAATCACGATCCGCAAGATCAACCGGGGCCCCTCCTGTCTGAGTGACTTTAAGTAAATCTTTAAAATTCTTTCCAATAACACTCTGATTAGAAAGGCCGAGGATGGAACAGGCCCCGGCATTAATCATTTTAACTTCAAACTTTGTATCAATCTCTATAATGCCCTGGGCGATGCTCCTGATCGTTGTGAACAGTTTTTCCTTCTGCTGATTAAGGGAATTATTCATCTCCATAATCTCGGCATGGGCAGAGGACATTTCCTCGTTCATCTCTTCAATTTCCTCATACTGGGCTTCAAGTTCCTCATACTGGCTCTGAATCTCTTCTGCCTTTCTGGACTCTTCCTCAGCCTGTTCTTTTATCACAGCGGCCTGATTTTTAGTGACGAGCTCGAACTTCTCAATTTCAGGAATATTTCTATAGGAAAGATAGGAAACGATACAAATCATAAGAATTGAATATATTTCACGAGAGCTTAAAATTCCATAATTTACTTTGCCATCAGTATAAGTATCAAACGGCATAGGAACGCCATTATACCACGCTAAAATATAAAATAAAACAATATTTGATACAACAATAACTATCATGAAAACATAGAGGCGCTTGCTATATAAAAACTGGAAGGCAACAAGATTTGCCATAAGAAGCCAATTAATGTGATTCGATTGAGCAGCATAATACCAGTTTATGGTAATACCGTAATTAAGTCTTGCAATGATCGGAATTAAAAACATAATTAAAGCCACGGCTACAGCATAAAAGGTAATATCAGCTCTTCTTTTCTTTCTTCTATAAAGCCTGTATGACAGGAATATAGCTAATGTATATAAAAAAATAGTAGGAAGGAGTACTTTGTATGTATGCCCTGCCAGAGTCTGGAAAAGCAATCCTATTGCTGAAGTCAGCGCATTTACACCGATAAATATACGTGCACCACGGATCTCAAGAATTTCCATGGATGTATAATCAGTAATGGAAGAGCTCTTCCCTTTCAAAAAGCTTATTAAATTCATTTTCTATCTGTTGATTAACAAGTCATAAATTATAGAATAATACATAATTTAAGAGTTTATTTATCCCGTAAATCAAATTTTATAATGCCAGAAGTTTAGGGAAAGTTTTACACTTATAAAAATTTTTTAACACATTTTTATCGATTGACAAATAATCGACCATATTTAAAGTTGTTAGAAATTGATTCTAACATAAAAAAAGACTCCTTTGACAATATTTTTTGCTGCTTATTGTTTAAAAAAACTTTAAGAATCAATTTCAAGACATAATAAAGCTTTAACAAACATTTGTGAATAAGAGGCTGTCCCAAAAAGGCAGCCTCTTTTATTTGTAATGCAGTATTATTAAGAACAAATCAGGCTACCATATAATAAAGCCATAAAGTCGATAACAAAACATCCTCAGCTTTTTTTTATCGAATCAATATCTCTTTCAATTTTAGCAAGCCGTACCGTCAGTTTTTCAAGGGACTGTTCAAGCCTGTCTCTCTCTGCTTCGAGAAAAGAGAGCCTGCTATCAAAATTTTCCTTTCGACTCAGTTCTGCTTTGACCATGTCAGGTGTATAAAAATTCTCAATGAAGGCTGTTTCAACTCCCGCACGCACTCCCTCATCCTTAATCTTTGCAACTGTCTTCATATTTTCATAACCCATCTCAGGCTTTATGTCCAGAGTGAAAGTCTTTATAATAGTTTTTGCTTCACTTCTATGAAGGCGGAGTATTCTGTCCACATAGTCTTCAAAACTGGCATGATGCCTTCTGCATAACTCCTGCGCTTCAAGAAGGAGCCTGCCGAACTCCTTCATAAGCTCACCATTACGCGAAAGATAATCTCTCCTGAGTTTTTCTGTTAATTCCTGAAAATCAGGAATAGTATCAAAAACATTATTATATATTCCCTTCTCTTCGGCCGTGAAAAGAAGCCTGTGAAATATATCCCAGAAGTCCACAGTATGCGCTCTTGTAGATACAGGAGCAGTGGCCTTAGAGAATTGGATATGATGGGCGTATTCATGTATTGCCGTGTAAATAAGCTGGTTATTCTCAATAAAATTTCTGTTATGTATAAGTATTTCTTTTTTATCAGGGTAGTAGAGGCCATCTACTTTTTTACTCATTTTACCTGAAAATGTGACAATAAAATCATCCGCTGGTTCTTCAATCTCAATAAGTTTACTTTTTACGTGATCCTCGTTCATCTTTTATCCTGTTAAAGTATTCGACCATTTCTTCAGGCGAGAGCACAAGTTCCGCAGCTCCCCTGTCTATAGCCTCTTTATTCATTCCAAATACGACTGATGTTTCTTTATTCTGAGCGATTGTGAGGAATCCCCGTTTATGGAGATCAATCATCGATCTTACTCCGTCATCGCACATCCCCGTAAGTATAACAGCTATTATGCGTGACGAATCATGCTCCGCAGCAGAAGCAAAGAGCATATCCACTGACGGCCTGAACCTGTTAACAGGGGGATCATCATTTATCCCGATCCTGTACGGTTTTTCTTTATGAAGTACCATGTGCCTGTTCCCGGGAGCAACATAGGCCCTGCCGGGAATTACATCCTCACCATCTACTCCTTCTGAGACAGAAAAAAGAGTACGCTTATTAAGACGTTCGGCCCACATGCCAGTATAAGTTTCAGGCATGTGTTGAGCAATCAGAACAGCGTAAGACTCTTTATCAAGAGTCTTTAAAATCCCCTCGATAACCGGAAGCCCTCCCGTTGAGGAACCTATCATTACTATTTTAAAATCATTATCTGTCATTGCCAGTTTATCACAAAATTTTAAAGGTAAAGAACAAGAAAATAAAAATTTACTATCCCCATATTTTATTTCATCTTCGCTTATCTTCTTTTTTATATTATTGTATCGGGATATTCATCAGAGAAGAATGGATTGCATTTGCCATTACTGTATTATCTTTCTCACCTTTTATAATATCAAATGAAACAAACATTATATCGTACTGCCAGAATGACTGATTTTTCCTTGCTGCAAGGCTATCTACTATATTATACATTTTATCCCTGTTTGACCCTTCAAACATTTTACTATTAAGGAGAAATTTGTCAAGAGCCGCTTTACGTATCTCCCCATGCTTGAAGTATGAGAAGTTCCAGGCTACAGCCGCAAAGTACAGCATCGTTTTAAACTGAAAAAAATTTTCCTTGTCAAGATTGGCCACAAGCGGCGAGGCAAAGTCAATAAGCAAATTTGAGATCCTCCTTCCCTGGTACTCCTCAAAAACCGCTTCATCAGGGAAAGCATCCCTGGGAAGAAGTTCGATCCTTGTTCTGTCTATATCTCTTCTTCTTTTTCTGAAATTACTCTTTGTCATAAAGTTATCCCTGAATTGATATTAATAATATCGCATTAATGCAATATTTCCGATTAACCCACAATTTATACAGAATAGCTTTTCACACATTTTTCTGTAAAGCAATAATAAATGTTCCTGAAAAAACAGATAATAACTTTTTCCATTTATCCCGCAGATCCCCCCAAAAAAGATATTGAATCAATACAGTAATATTTTATTATATCCAAAAATTATCTACAGGAAAACTATATGCTGAAAAGAACCCCTCTTCTCGCTCTCCTGATTGCGGGAATAATGTCACTTCTTATAATTTTTATCTTTCAGGATGATACAAGGCCATTTACACAATGCCAGGCTTTTATGCTATACTTCTTCTCATTTTTCCCGTCAATGGGTATTGCCATGCTTTTCGATCCCTACCCTGCTATGGTGAAAAAACGCTATCTTAAAATTAACTTCTACATACAGGAAGAAAATCCCGAAGACCAGGTAGCAAAAGTTATGCAGGAGGAGAAGGAGGCTAAAGATTAAGGCTGTACTTTTCGACATTGACGGTACAATTCTCAACTGCAACAAAGCTGGGAGAGCCTCTCTAATCCAGGCGACGAAGGAGGTTTTCGGTACCATTGGGAGAATGGAAAAGATCGATTTTCAGGGTAAAACCGATCCTGTAATCCTCAACGAATCCCTTCACCTGATGGGTTTTTCAGAGAAGGATATCCATGATAAAACTGAACTTCTCAAGCAGAAATATTTTGTTCATCTCAGCGAAAATATTCACAACTATAAAGTAATAATTTTCCCGGGAATACTTGAACTCATTCAACGACTATCAGTAATGGATAACATTGCCCTGGGTCTCCTTACCGGAAATTTCACAGAAAGCGCAAAGATTAAACTGGAGAGCCATAATCTGAATAAATTTTTCAGATTCGGAGCCTTCGGGGATGACGCTCCGGTGAGAAACCTTCTCCCGGAAGTTGCAAAACGCAGAATGGACAAAATTTTTAACACGGATATAGCTTTTAAAAATACTTTTATTATAGGTGATACAATCCACGATGTGCGCTGCGCAAAATACGCAGGAGCTGTCTCTGTAGCGGTAGGCACGGGATGGGGTGAGCCGGATGCCCTGATGAATGAAAATCCGGATTACTATTTTAATAATCTTGAAAATTTCAATGAATTTATAAAATTACTGGAGGACTAAATGCAGCTTGGACATGTTGCTGTAGCACTTACAATCGCATCATTTGCACCTGAACTTACAGGAGGCCAGGTTGAAGCTCTCTCTCTTGAGAGTATACTTGTGGCACTTATTGCCCACGAATTTCCTAACTTTGACGGTCTTATTATAATGGCAAAACTTGCCCCGAAAAAATTTCACTGTACATGGTCACACTCACTCATTGTGGGATTTTTTGCAGGGCTTATCACATGGTTAATTAATCCCTCATGGGGGTATATATTCTGGATGAGCATTTTCCTTCATTATCTTGCTGACATGCCGAGCAGTGTCGGCCTCCCTCTTTTCATGCCATTTTCCTACAAAAGATATACCTTTAACCTCTGGGCAGATACAGGTTATTTTGGATGGGTCAGCTTTAAAGGGACTTATGAACAGGCGTGGACGTGGATTCTCGAAGGTGGCGCATACGTCGTGTTATTAGTAAGGCTCTATCAACTGAACTTCTGGCCGTTCAGCTAGGGTAACAATATGAAACTGAAAAAAAAATATGACTATATAATTATAGGGAGCGGTTTCGGCGGCTCAATGGCTGCTCACACACTAATAGCGAAAGGCTTTTCTGTTCTTATGGTAGAAAAAGGGAAACGGCCTGTGCGAGACGATTCCTGCTGGGACGAAGTAAGGCTCCATCTTAAAAATCCGATGTACAGAGGCACAACCCCGATCTATGTAGACCAGAAAAAAGGTAAAATCGAAGAGATGTGGACAGATGATACAGTTGGAGGGATGTCTACTTTATATGGTGCCGTATCATTCAGGATGCGAGAGGAGGATTTTACAGGAGCACCGGTTGCCGGCAGCAGTGACCGTGATTCATCATGTGCATGGCCCTACTCTTACAAAAAGCTTGAACCGTTCTATAAAACCGCAGAGAAAATTCTCGGGATAGCCGGGGTAAGAGGAGCTGATATTACCGAGCCTCCCGTAAAAAATGATTTCCCCCAGAAACCGAATACAACGCTCTCCCGACCATCCGAAAAGTTATGGAAAGCCTCAGAGGAACTTGGCCTCCACCCGTTCTTTCTCCCCATGGCTATAAATTTTGACGGAAAGCACGGGAAAGAAAAATGTATTCTCTGTTCGACGTGTGACCACTACCTCTGCAAAATAGAAGCCAAAAATGATCTTGCAGCAGTTGTGCTCCCTCTGCTCGAAGACAGGGGAATGCATCTACTCTCTGAAACACGCGCTTTGAAAATTAATACTATAAAAAATAAAGCTGTATCAGTTGAACTCCTCCACCAGCCAACAGGTGAAAAAATTATAGTAAAAGGCGAAAATATTATATCCGCAGGAGGAGCTCTTGCTTCACCATATCTCCTTCTGACATCAGGTATAGACACATTAACCGGAAATAATAACATCGGCAGATACCTTATGCGACACATAAATGGTGTTGTAGCAGGGATATTCCCCTCTGTTGCCAATCCTGAAAAAATTCTACAAAAACAGATTGGAATACCTGACTTCTACTACGGTGATCCGACTGGAAACCGCACACCCGAAGGTGCATGGGGGATGATTCAGGATGTTTCGAGCATAGGAAAAGGTGTTATCAAAGCAAATGCCCCATTAGGCCTGAAAAATGCGGCATCATTTGTTTCGGACTATCTGATTAACCTGCTCTGCATTGCGGAGGATACTCCACAGTTTGAAAACAGAATTTACGCTGACACAAATAAAACTGACAAATACGGTTTGCCCTCTATGTTAGTTTATCACAGGTATTGTGAAAGAGATATCATGGCACGGGCAGCTCTCTATGCTGAAGCTAAAAAGATACTTCGCAAAGCAGGTGCCTTATTCTTTTATTCTATGCCGATAGAGACTTTCTCACATGCGCTCGGCACCTGCAGGATGGGGAAAAATCCTGAAACATCCGTTGTTGATGCTAATTGCAGAGTATATGGCATGGAGAATCTTTATGTTATTGACGGGAGTGTAATGCCCTCCGGAGGTTCTGTTAATCCAAGCCTGACAATTTCGGCCCTTGCGCTAAAAGCGGCAGACTCACTCACGTGAGTCTGCGTTTAATCCTGTTTACCAGAAATAAAACCTCATCAGCATGCATAAAATAACAGACAATGAAATAAACTCCACCACCTGAAAAAATTATAAACATCAGCCATATCACTCTCGTGGTTAAACCGGCTTTTCCCCAGTCTGTAAACGAAGAAAGCCATACAACAACTACAGACATAATAAGAGACGCCGTTATAAACTTAATCATTGAGGTCATAATTTTACGGAGATTTATTCCCCCGGTCTTCTTTTTAAGCTGAGTCAGCAAAATAAAGGTCTGAACAACCGAAGAGATAGAATTTGCCAGGGTCAGGCCCGCATGTTTAAGCGGTGTATGCATAAGTATATACCCGAGTACAAGATTCAGTGTAAGCGCAACAGTTGCAGATATAACCGGAGTTTTAGTATCCTTCATCGAATAAAAAGCAGGTGTTGCAATTCTCAATGCCGAAATAAAAACTATGCCTGCACTGGCACAGACAAGTGAATTATATGTCATTAACGCGTCGTTATAAGTAAACCTGCCATGAAGGAATATTACCGAAATAACCGGAACTCCGGCTGATATCAGCCCTGCCGTAGCCGGAACTGCGAGGAACAATGCTGAAGAAACAGAGTCAGCGAAAAGTTTCCTGAATTTTTTTCTGTCATCCATTGCACTCAATTTTGACATTTCAGGAAGAATAACATTCCCTATCGAAACAATAAAAATTCCGAGCACCAGCTCCGTTAACCTATTAGTGTAATATATATATGAAACACTTCCCTCGGAAATCATTGAAGCGAGCATATTGCTCACAAGGGTATTAATCTGATAGACGGCAATTCCAAACAGAGCAGGTGCGAGCATCCTGAAAATTTTTCTAATTCCCGGATGCCTGAAATCAACAGATATTCTGAAGTGAAATCCCTCCCTCAGCATATACGGAATCTGCATCGCGAATTGAAGAATTCCCCCTATGAGTACACCAATTGCCGCACCGTAAATCGGTTCTTCAAATAATTTAGTAAGAAACAGTATACCTGAAATCATGCCCACGTTAAGAAGAACCGGGGCAAATGCTGGAGCGAAAAACCTTCCCTGAGAGTTAAGGTATCCCATTGCAAAAGCAACAAATCCCACAAAAAAAAGATACGGGAACATTATCCTTGTGAGATTTACCGACAGATTAAAAACTTCCGGAGAATCACCTCTGCCAAAAAAAATATACATTATCTGTGGCGAGAAAAGAATACCTGCAGAAATAATCACAAAAATCACGATTGATTGAACAGTCATCACCTTGACAGCAAGCTTTTCTGCCTCACTCTCTCCATCATTTATCCTGGTTTCTGTATAGACCGGTATAAATGAAATTGTCAGAGCCCCCTCCGCAACAAGCCTCCTGAAAAGGTTAGGGATCATAAAGGCAACAAAAAAAACATCGGCAGTTCTTGCTGCACCAAAATGCGCGGCCATAAGAACATCTCTTATAAGCCCCAATATACGGCTGCATAATGTTGAGAGAGCTACAATCCCGGCAGATTTATATAATGATGACATTTTTATCTCTGAAAATTTTTTCACATATTCATTCATTGTTATCAATTGGCAATATTTAATTTTCTGCGCCGGATATTATTTCATATTATTTTTACATAATTATTCTTACTGAATTATTTAAAAATTCTTGACAAGTTACCCCCTTATTACAAATAGTATTCATGATAACATTGGGAAATTTTTTTAATTTTATCGATGTAGTTCGGGATTATTTAATAACTGCTCATATTCCAATTATATCAGCATGGAAAACAATCTGTGCTGATATTTTTTTATATCCCATATAAAATAATTGCAGGATTACCTGATTTTTGTTTTAATCTTCACCATGAAAAATATATTATTTATACCATTTCTGCTCATCCTGTTACTAAATATTATAGGCTGCGGCAATAATCCTGTTTATACAAATATATCAATCGCTCCACCCTCTTCTGAAACATCTGAAATTGAATCATTTTCTCCAGATAATTACGGCTATGTCATATATGACCCCGAGACTAAGGCAACAGTAAAGGCACATAATATTTACGGACCATTTATACCAGCATCAGTATCAAAGATTTTCACAGCCGTATTTGCACTTGAAATTCTTAAACCGGAATATACATTCAAAACAGAACTTCTTTATACCGGGAAATGTCGCCACGGAATAATCGAAGGTGATATTATCCTAAGGGGAGGGGGCGATCCTGAACTCTCATTTTATGATCTGGTTGAAATGATTACCGAGCTGAAGCAAAATGGGATAAAAAAGGTTAATGGTAATTTCTATTACGATATAGATTATTTTGACTCAAAAGAAGTCCTGGATAAAGATATGCCGTTAAATGCGAGATATAATACCGGTTCAGGTCCTCTGAATCTCAATAAAAATATAGTTTACGCATTGAAACGGAAAGATGAAAAGGGAAAAATAATATCCTGCGATCTCCTCCCCTCCACTCCTGCGAACCGTATTTTTTTATATGAAGAAAAGCCAGTTCTTCTTTATGCGAAATATTCAAATAATAACGGCACCGAAACCTGGGGCATGCCATCAGGAGCAAACTGGGAGAATAGGTTTAAGCTACCTGTAAAAAATTCCGGACTCTACACATCTTATGTTTTCAGAACACTTTCGATGATTAATGGGATTAATTTACCAGAACCTGTAAAAGGTAAAAACATATCCGGTGAAAAAATACTTGTAGTTCATAAAAGCCGAAATCTATCTCATATTATTAAGGACATGTTCAGCACCAGTGACAATCTCGTAGCGGAGATAATAGGGACAACCGCAATGACTGAAATGATTAAATCATGTGCTCAAAAAGACCTCACGGTAGAACATTTTTTCAGGAATACTTTTCCCTCTGTAAAATGGGAAGGTTTAAAGCTAATTAATTATTCCGGTCTGACAGACATCAACAGAGCAACTCCAGAGCAAACTGTTGCAATGCTGATGCATCTGAACAGGATGAATACTCCCATATATAAAATGCTCCCCCTTTCAGGGATTAACGGCACAATGAAAAACAGGCTAAATTTTCCTGAAACAGCTTTCAGGGTTTATGCCAAAACCGGGACTATCTATTACGCATCATCGCTTGCAGGTGAATTTACCGCATGCTCTGGTAAAAAATATTACTTTTCTGTTTACTTGAACGATCAGACGAAACGTAAAAATTATACCTCGTCAAAAAATGAAAATATCAATAAAGCCGTTGAAGCAGATAAATGGTCAGCATCGGCAGTCAAAGCCATAGATAATTTTATAACTGAACAGATAGCTGAATTATAAAACCGTTCTCTACAATTATTGAAATTAAACTCATCAACAACCCTCTTTTGTGGAGTTTAATTAGATCTTTGTATACACCTTTATACTTGACAAATGACTGCATAAAGAAGAATCTAAAATATACGACAGTTCAATTCGATAAAATCAAAATATAAAATGATAAAAAAATGAAAATTATTTTTTTTAAAAAATTACTACTCCCTCTTTTTATAATTATAGCAGTTCAGGGAATATTATACTCCTCCCAATATTACTATATGGGACGAAACGCTTATGTATACAGGAATTACCAGAAGGCGCGCGAAATGTTTCTGAAAGATGTTCAGCAAACAGAAAATGGGGATTCCTACTATTTTCTTGGTGAAATTGAAAAAATCGAGAAAAACTACGACCTTGCAATAGATTATTTTAAGGCTGCCGTATCAAAAAAAACTTCAAGAAAATTTCTTATCAATTCTTACTGGAATCTTATTATACTCTATGAAGAAAAAGGAGACTACCCGAACTATCTAAAATACTGCCGGGAATTCTGGTTAAAAACCGGAGACCGTTCAGCAAAGCAAAAGATGGATACCCTTGTAAATAAACTTCTCTGGAGCGACGATGAAAATGCAGTTAAAAAGTATAATGAAGGAATTGCTCTGGCAAAAAAAGGAGAGGGTCAGAACGCTATTCTCTCTTTCAGAGATGCAATAAACATAGACAGCAATTTTCTGGCTCCCCGATTTGAGCTGGGAATGATAGCTTACAAATCGGGAAAGCAGGGTGAAGCAATGAATTATCTTTCAGTTATTGCAGAACGAATCCCTTTTTATGCTGAAGTACAACTGATATTGGGTAATATTAATTTCAATAATCGAAACTATTCCGCTGCAATTATAAATTTCAACTCCGTACTCGAATATGGATTTATAGACAAAGAAACCGAATACAACTCTTTCCTCAAGAGGGGGACATGCTATTATCATACAGGCGATTTTGATAATGCCGAAAAAGACATAAGTTCGGTAGTTGATTCCGTAAAAAATGACAGTGAACCCCTCATAATACTTTCAGCAATATACATCAAGAAGAAAGATTTCGATGCCGCGCTGAAAATACTGGGGAGGGCTGAGTCCATTTCATCAAAGGAGCCAATTGT
The DNA here is from genome assembly GCA_964625825.1 of uncultured Leptospirales bacterium. Taxonomy (GTDB): domain Bacteria; phylum Spirochaetota; class UBA4802; order UBA4802; family UBA5550; genus UBA5550. The sequence continues at coordinate 13,654 of CAZVFJ010000053.1, forward strand.
TCTTTTCCAGATCGGTAGTATTTACTATTACAAAAATGATTTAAAATACGTTTCATATTTTGACAGGCTTTATGATTTAGTTAAAGATAATGACCCTGAATACATAAAGTATATCAAGGCATTCAAACTTCTGATGAATTACTATTATGAAAATAAGAATTACCAACGTGCTCTTGTGATATCTGAAAAGATTCAGGGTGGAGGGAATGATTATGAAGCAATATTGATCTCGGCACGATCAAATCATTATCTTGGTAATCATGAAGAGGCTATTGCTGCATTTAAAAAAATTTCACTTCAATCTAACTCTGACAGAGTTCTCCTGGCAGGTTCGTTCGCCGCATCAGGAAGAAAAGAGAATGCTATTGAAATCCTTAAAAATATTCAGTATGATCATAAGGCATACTCTGAGGCAAGAAGCTATAAGATGCTCAACATTCTCATAAAAGAAATCGAGAAAGCTGCTGAGCAGGCAAAACAGGAACAAAATGTTACGCCTGATACATCGGCACAACAACAATGATTGTAATTAAACATTGAACATGATAAAAATTGAATCTCTTTCTCTGATAATAAATAAAACCCCGGTTCTTAAAGATATAAATTTTCAGATACCAGCGGGTGAAATACTCGGTATAACCGGGCCTGCCAGTAGTGGCAAAAGTATGCTCCTGAGATCTCTATGCGGCAAGATAAAAATATCTACAGGGAAAATAAATATAAAAGGAAGAAATATAAATCAGTACAATAAAAAAGAACTCTCGAAGCTGATTTCATATCTCCCGGTATTCCCGGAATTCAATCCTGAATCTTCTATATTTGAAGAAACAATTAAAGGACGACTTTACCTCAAAAAAATATTAAATCCATTTTCTGCTCTCGATAGGGAAGAAACATTCAACATCCTTGATGAGCTTGGTATATCTACTGAATCAGAAATACGAATGAAGACACTTCCTGATTCCCTTATAAAAATGGCCCTTTTAGCAAGAACCATCAATTCAGGCTCAGATATAGTGGCATTCGATTCCCCGGAATATCAAATTGATCCCAGCCAGAGATTTTCACTAATCCGCACAATAAAAAAATATGTAATTAAAGGTAACAAAAATATAATTATAGCATCTTCTGACATTGATTTCCTAATAAAAATATGCGACAGAATAGTTATACTTAAAAATGGTTCAGTCGATGATTCAGGTAGTGTCGATATAATTACAGCCGAGATGATGAAACGAGTGTTTGGAGTAAATGCTCTGATTTTAAAAAATCTTGTTACTGGTCTCCCCGAAATTCAGATAATAGATATTTACTAAAATCAGGTATAAAATTCAATTTTAGTTTTTCCCTCCTGAACGCTTTCCGCGAGTATGAGATGGTTAAAAAAGTCAGCATAGTCTATCAATTCCCGTAAATCATTATCAGCACTCATTATAATTACACGATTCCCTTTATCACGCGCGAAGTACGAAACATCAACAAGAGCATTCAAACCAGAGGATGTTACAAAACGGATATTGGCAAAATTAAGAATAACACTTTCTCTTTCTGTAAGATTATGGAGAACTGACTTAAAATAATCCGATGTAAGAACAGTAAGATTACCGGAAAGATCAAGAATATTGACCCCTTCAGCATCCCGCATTGAATAGTTCATTGTGCCAGCCATAATGATATTCAGCCTCTATCTCCAGAGTTTGCCAATATACCTTTCTTTAATTCTGCCGTTCATTAAATCAAGAAGATCATTATTAATAGGAGGGAATAACCTAACCTCGGGAATTTCCTCCATTTCAAAAAATTTAAAATCGTAAAGGCGCTTCTCCTCTCCAAGAGCTAAATCCCCGCTAAGATGACTGCATAAAAAGCATATATTTACAACATGCCTTTCACCGGTTGGATCAATAGAGTCAGATATAAGAACAACATCATCAACGTCTACAGTTATATTCAACTCTTCAACGAACTCCCGCATAAGTGCTTCATGCAAAGA
>CAZVFJ010000054.1:0-15597 GCA_964625825.1 uncultured Leptospirales bacterium
ATTATATTCAGAATCACTAAATTAATATCAGTAAAAATTTCTAAATATATATTTCAGAATAATTACTGAATTAATATAATACTGATTTTCCTGTGACTATTCCATAATATTTTATAATTAAAAAAAGAACCGGATAATAGTCAAATTACGCCCCATTCAGCCCCTTCTTCTCCGCCCTTAGCTTTTTAACCTCACTCTCAGTTTCAAAAAGCCTATCCATCATCCCGGACTCCTTACTGCGGATCTTCTCATCTTCAAATCCATCCCTGAGAAAAACTGTAAGCGCAAGCTCGTTATATTTTTCCGCCGGTTCAGGCCGGTATCGCATCTCCACTTTTATTTCGGAGAGAAACTCCTCCTCATTCCTGCCGCTGTATTTTGAAGGATAAGCGGTAACAGAAATATCTTTCAGGTTAAACTTCATTGTTTTTATAAAGAAGGAATTTATCAGTTCTTTTACAGTATCACATCTTTCCGCCATCTCAAGCAGCGGGAACCGTAACATATTTCTCTCCCTTATTATATCACGCTCAATAAACTTGAGTTCAACAATACGCTTCTCAATAGCATTTATCCTGGTTTTTACATTATCTTCGGATTTCTTCATTTGAGCATTTTAACCTTAAATCATTTTTAAGCCCGCCTCCTGGGGGTTGGGGGCTTAACAGCTACAGCGATAAAAAATCAAGAGGGCTGAAAACAAAATTTCGCCTGACTCAAGTATCTTAATAAACTGCGGGATAGTTTCAAGAAATATTCAGGAAGATCAGACATAATCATTTGAAATCGTATAGGCAAGCTCTATCTTCTCAATATCGAGCCGCTTCAGTTTGTTCCTGAAATTTGTGGTCTCATCATCTATTATTTTTTCGAGATAGTTCATCTGGTTTTCTATGGCTGTCATATATAGATTATCATCTATATTATGCCTTATCCTGAAATGGTGAAGTGCGTATTCATAGGCCTTGTTAAACTGTTTCTCAAACCGTTCAAGAGTCAACTCGTAGAAAGAAAGGGTATTTCTCAATATATCAAAAGTTGTATTGTAACCGTTGATTCCCGCTTCTCTGAATTCATGATAGAGGAAGAGAAGTTTTTCAAGATAGGCCCTGTCAGACATCTGCCCGATGAGGTCTGCTGTGCCAATTATCGCTCCAGCTTCAGCTACCTCACCCGTAAGCATTTTATGGCTCTCCGCCCTGATATCTGTACAGAAAATCAATGAGCATATCTGTTTCACATCAGCTGGAGAAAGATGGAAATCTGCGGCATTTCTCTCCACAAAAAATGTGCTCCTCTCAACATGAGTCATAGTATATTTTGCCCCTGTTCCGGAAATATCCCAATCCTCCTGTATATACCCCGTATCATGGAAAAGAGCCGCAAGGAGGAGATTCACCGCGAGTCTTATATTCAGCTTTTCTTTTGACGCTCCCCTTCCATCCATAAGCCTTACTGTAGCAAGAAGTGAATCAAGGGTATGTGTCAGGTTATGATATTCTGTGTTGCATTGTCTGTAACCGGGGAAAATACCGTCGAAGAGTGTACAGATAATAGCAAAGGTGTTTTCAACCTGGCCGAAATATGCCGGATCATAGTTCATCAGAAAAATTCGATATACTTCATCAAGAACAGCACTTCTATCCCCTGTATTCATGAGCATAGAGAGCTGAACCTTCCCGTTATTTTTCATATCTGTCCGTCCCTTTTAACAGAATATATGAGCAATACGATAATTTAGCTCTTAAACAGAGTAATTTCAAGCAATTTATTTATTTTTTTGTTCTACCCCCTTCACCGCGGGAATCTCTTTAGCGCATCAATAAGATAATCTATATCATACTCCGTATGATCACCGTTTACCTGGAAACGAATCTCCTCATCACCTCGTGGAACAACCGGGTAGTATATCCCTGTCGCGAGGATCCCCTCCCCCTTAAGAAACTCCACCATTCTTTTTGTAAGTTCAGTATCCCCGGTTAAAAGAGGAACAACCGGGTGAGGCCCCTCAATAGTTTTAAAACCAAGACCTGTAATACCCTTTTCAAGCCTTGCTGTAAGCTCCCTGATCTTTTTAATGAGACTCTTCCCCTCATCACTTTCAAGTATATCAAGAGCTTTCAAAGCGGATGCGGCTTCTGCTGCTGTAACAGGGTTTGAATATATATACATAGGCGCACTTTCACGCAGATAATGAATAACCTCCATGGAAGAAACAGCATAACCTCCATTAACCCCGAATGATTTTCCCAGGGTACCGATAAGTATATCAACCGTGCTTCCGGTCTCCTCCTCTGTCCCCCTGCCGTTTTCGCCGAGTATACCGACTCCGTGTGAATCATCAGCAATTGTGATAACTCCTTCATCAAATGAATCATCAAAGCGTGTGCAGAGAGATCTAATTTTGGCGAGCGGCGCGAAATCCCCCCTCATGGAGAATACACCGTCTGTTATTATAAGACACCGCTTGCCTGCGCCGGCAGCCTGCTCAAGTTTCTCCTCAAGGTCAGTCATGCTGTTGTGTTTATATATAAACTTTGCCGAAGGCCTGGAAAGCTTCATCGCGTTTATGATACAGTTATGGTTCAATTCATCACTGACAATAACAGTATCCTCTGTTGTCAATGATGTAATAACTCCCAGCGTTGTCATATATGCCGAAGAGAAGAGGATACATCCCCCTTTTCCATGAAACCGTGCAAGCCTCTCCTCGAGTTCCCTGTGAACAGAATACGTGCCGCAGATAAACCTCACTCCCCCGGGGCCGACCCCTAACTCCAGTGATGCGGACTCCCCGGCCCTGATAACATCCTCTCTGATGCCCATCCCCAGGTATGAATTGGAATTCATCCGCAGAAACTCCACCCCGTCACTCCCGCTCACGAGGTACCTTGTGCCCTTCCTGCCGGACGGCTTTATTACACCAGTGATGATATTCTCATTACTCTTTGCTGCACCCCTCTTTTCAATGTCATACACTTCAAAGGCCAGGACACTTTTAAGTTTATCCAGCGACATATATTCCCCCTGTCATATTTTTATATTGAGAGTCTCTGAGAGACGGTGAAGCATTGCTGATACCATATCACTTAAACCGTAAAGGGGGCTCCATCCCCACTCTATCCTCGCGGAGGAGTCATCCATGCTGTCAGGCCATGAATCAGCAATCCCCTGCCTTACCGGATCAGGCTCATATGTAATTTCAAAGTCGGGTATATATTTCTTAATTTCCGATGCCAGCATTGCCGGCGTAAAACTCATTGCCGTAACATTAAAGGCATTCCTGTGAATAAGCCTTTCAGGCACAGCCTCCATAAGCATTACAGCGGCTGTTATGCAATCAGGCATAAACATCATGTCGAGCATGGTATCGGCCTTAAGAAAACATTTATATTTCCTGAATTTCAGTGCATGATAAAAGATCTCAACAGCGTAATCGGTTGTCCCACCGCCCGGAGGGGCCTCGCTTGAGATTATTCCCGGATACCGTACACCCCTTGTGTCCGTCCCGTATTTAAGATGGTAATAATCGCATAACAGTTCACCCGTAACCTTTGTAATCCCGTACATCGTTGCAGGCCTCTGAACAGTATCCTGCGGAGTCATCTTCTTCGGAGTTGACAGGCCGAAGGCTCCGATGGAACTCGGTGTAAACAGTGAACATCCCTCCACCCTGGCGACTTCCAGAGAAGCCATAAGGCTCCCCATGTTAACATCCCATGCCAGACGCGGGTCCTTCTCTGCCGAGGCGGAGAGTATCGCAGAAAGATTAAATATTGTGCCGGCATGATATTTTTTTACAGCTGCAGTCATATCAGGGAGAGACGTAGCATCAAGTAGTATAAAAGGCCCCCCCTCCATTGCCCTGTTTCCGGGAACTTTTCTTATATCCGATGCTGTAACAGAATCTATACCATATCTCTTTCTAAGTTCAGGTACAAGCTCGCTCCCTATCTGCCCCAGAGCACCTGTTACAAGTATATTTTTCATATTCCCCTCCACCCGGGATGTTTTGCTGTTCCATTTAACCTGAAAAATAGCTAAAGAAAAGTACGAAGTCAATTTTTAGAGAGATAGATTTATTGTGAAAAAAGCGGTTTAATTTTTTGCTTACAGATCTTTGTTATATTACAATATTTTTAATAAATAAAAATCAACCCTGGAGGAAAGCAATGTTTAAAATTATTATAAACTTTACAGTTTCATCATTAATAGCTGTAATTATGATAACCGCAGCTATACCTCTTTTCGCGCAGGAGGAGGATGGCGTTAACAGCACAAATATGAATCTCAGTATTCACGGCGGCGGCGGTTATGGTTCAAACCTTTTCGGCGTTATACAGGATTCATCTGACAGCGGAGACCTGGGGATCGGCCCCGGTGGAGCTTTTACACTTGGAGCGATGTTTAATTACAGCGTAATTGCTATTGGCTCAGATTTCACAAAAGTGTATTATAATGATATGGAATTTGAGGCGGATGACGATACAGCGAAGACAGAAGGTGACGGCTATTTCAGGACACTGGAATTCATTGCCGGGTTTAAACTGTTCACTGAAGAAGGAGATATGGGCTATACTCTCTTTTACGGCGGCTACAAGATGTGGAAAGCAAAGAGGAATGTGGATAGCGCTACAATTAACGGAATAGAAGTTCCGGAATATATCAGCAATTACGAATTAGAAGGCGACGGATGGATTGCAGGATGCCGTGACCTGAGTACATTCAATCTTAAAATATTCTCTCTTGCACTTCAGATGGGGCTCTGGTATGAATACATGCCTATGGACAGTTTAAAAAATAATGGCGTTAAAAGTGATGTAAACGAGGACCAGACAGCAGGTTTAGGATTTGAAATAGGGCTCGGAGCGGCATTCGAAAATATTGGACTCTCTGTTATGGCAGTCGCGAAAGTTGATGTCACAGCAACATCTATGAAGAACACTACCGGGGATACAGACATAGCAGGTGCGGGTTACGCACAGTTCTTTCTCACAGTAACAAAAGATTTTTCTATCTGAAATACGGCAGGCATGCCTGTTTAATTGCTTAAAAGTATTAATATTTTTTAATCCCTGTATTCAAACCTTTCACAGTTATCAAAAAGATAACCTGAGCTGATAAGATATTTTATTATATCATCAAGTAAATAGACAAAATCATGATGTTCATTCCTGAAAGAGCCGACATGCATAAGCATAATGGTACCGTGATAATAAGGCCTGTTTTTGTAATAATCCCGATAATTGGAGTTGTTAATTATTGCGTGACTGTTTTTCGCCATGCTCAGATGAGATTTAAAGAGCTGAAGAAATTTCCCGTTATTTATATACTGCGGGTTCTCCCTGTCAAGCCAGTCAGCTGAACCGAGGTTAACATCAATATGCCTGTAACCGAGCTTTTCGGCCTCATTTATTACCCATGGTTTAGATATATGCTGAAGCCCGGGGGATCTCCATATGCGTGTCATTTCCCGCCCTGTTATTTTATTAAAAAGAATCTCTGTTGCATATAGTTCATTAAGAAGAAGATCCGGATCAGGATAGTTCATATTATGAGTATACGTATGGTTCCCAACAACATGCCCCTCCCTGACTATCCTCTTTATCCCCTGAGGATACTTTTCCACAAACTCCCCGGTTGTAAAAAAAGTCGCTTTTATCCTGTATTTTTTTAGAGTAGTGAGTACATAATCAAGGTTTGAATCATCACTCCCCGTATCAAATGTCAGAAAAAAATTAAGCCTCTCCTCGGGGTAACGGATAATGTTTCTCTGCGGTTCTTTCACAGCCCGTTTCTTTTCAGCCGGTGGCATGTAATTAAGACATGCACCTCCCGATATGAGGATATCGATAATTTCGGCGTTATTAAAAAACGCCGCGCACCTTACTGGAGTAAGGCCATAATTATTGGATGCGTTAATATCCGCTCCTGCTTTAACCAGTCTCTTCACCTCAGATATATCCTGATTAAAAACCGCATAATGAAGAGGAGTATTCCCGGCGCTGTCTCTAAGTTTTACATCCGCGGAGGAACAGGAGAGAACCAGAACAATTGCCGCTGTTACAATCAGTAATTCTTCCCTTAAGTCAAATCCTGCTATTCTCAATTTATTAAACCTATAAAAAATACTCTATTAGCCCCGCCGCCGCAGGCGGCAGGGATATATAATATTTTTTTACACAAAATATAATTTCAGAAATTATTACTGAAAAAAGTTCTTCCCTATAAGGCCATACTTCCGTATGATGTATAAAAATTCAATAAAGATTATGACTGATAATATGAAATTTAAAGCTGTTATATTTGACCTTGACGGAACCCTTCTCGATACACTTGAAGACCTCGCGGATTCCATGAACTCTGTACTTGAAATAATGGGTTTCACTCAGCACACCATTAATGACTATAAGGTTTTTGTGGGTAAAGGCCTGCTTAATCTTGTAACACAAGCCCTTCCGCCTGAATCCCGTACGGAAGAAAATATTAATTCCAGCTTTACGCGGATGCTTAAAGTATACGGAAGCAGATGGGACGTAAAGACGCATCCCTATAAAGGAATAGAAGAACTGCTCGATGAACTCACCGCGCGTAAAATATCAATAGCCATACTTTCAAACAAGGTCAATGCTATAACTCAATCTATCGTTGAGAAGTATTTCGGCCGGTGGAAGTTTGAAGCTGTTTTCGGCGAAAGGGATGGTGTCCCGAGAAAGCCGGACCCGGCAGCACTATTTGAAATTGCGGAGATCATGAAAATAAGGAATAACGAAATTTTATGCCTCGGTGATTCCGGGTCGGATATTACTGCAGCAATAAACGCGGGGATGTATCCCGTAGGTGCCCTCTGGGGCTTCAGGACTGCCGGTGAACTCCTCGCCAATGGAGCCGCAAAGGTTATCAGCGAACCCGGCGAGCTCGTTAAGCTGTTTTAAAAAAGCCGGGATAAAGTAAAGGTCCCGGCATCTATTTAATTTATCTGATCTTCAAATTTGTTTTTTCGCGATGTTTCGAGAGATGTTTATACCTGTGTTTTGCCGCATCGGCAAGATGTGTTATCTGCGTTTCAATGTCTGTTTCACTTAAAAGTTCCCTGAATTCGGGGAGAGAATTAAGCCTTTCGCTGTATTGAATCCCTTTCGGAGAATTGATATCAAGCATAATATCATCCATCCTGACATCAGACCCTTTTTTTATACTCTTCCGCAAAAGCTCAAGCGCTGCCATGGAAAAGTTATTCATAAGGTCTACCTTGTCCTCAGAAAGATTAATCTTCTCTCTGAAAGTGCTGGCGATCCCCTTCATTTCTGATGATAATGATCTGGTTGAACCCATACCTGACCTCCTTTCACACAACTTCATTTAGTAATATATAGTATTCCCGGGATGAATCAAGTTAATCTTAAAAGTGAATATTTTACAGTATTAAAGGCCGGCATTCTGTTCGTCCGGACGGTAGACTTTATTGGCCCGGAAGGTCTCACGGTGGTTATAAAAACTTCGTTTTTGTGACAGTCCTTTACAATTTATCAAATTCATTTACTATAATCCTTGACAAATACATCTTTTTATATTTATATTATAATAACTACCGGTTCCGGTGAACTTTTTTAAGCAGATTTGAACATACTTTTTCATATTGTTTAATAAAATTCAACAACATAGTCTTTAAACCAATCTTCTCAGGAGATAATAAATGAACGAGCGTATTGATATACCTGATGGTGAAGAAAAAATTCTTTATACTGAGAGATTCCGGCAGACATCAAAAAATTTCAAAAGGAAAGGATGGCTTTTTGTCCTTGCAGATCTCATTGTCGTAGTGATTATAATAGCCTCGTATACAAGTGGCAGATCGAGCGCCATGGATCTCACCATAACGGTAGCAATACTTTCTGTTCTTACGATCCCCTTTATGTTATCAGCTTTTAACAAAGGCTCCCAGCTCATTTCAGATATAGAATCAGACCGTGTCCAGATTGTCACAGGAGTTGTAACAAAAATCAAATCTGAAAAGAAGAGAGGAAAAACTCTGAAGCTCCTTATGCTCGAAAGGACAAAGATTTATATTGATGGGAAATACTGCGGTGAGTTTAAAGAAAATGACAGGATCCGCATCGTTCGAGGAGTATCATCAAGAATTGCGGTATCAGCAGAGTTAGACTCCGGGGAATAACAGCCCACCGGGATTCAGTGGTTGAAGTTTACACTTAAAAAGATTACCATGTCAGTATCAGATATAATTTCCCCACCCGGACTCTCGAGGCCGGGGTTGAGGAGTTCAATCTCTCCGCTAAAGAATTTTCAGGCCCAGCAGCCACTTTTAACAAAACACTTTCCCGGAATAAATAGAATTTAATTTTGAATCTTAACCTCCAGGCAGTTATAATAACTTCATGGAGGTTAAGTCCTCAATGAAAATTGTAATTGATACCAGCACATTCGTTAACCCTCTTACACAGTCTGATTTTGGAGACAGTATTGAAACAGCTATTGACAGATTCATAAATATTGCGACGTTCTACGAAATAAAGGTATATATTCCTTCATCAATATTCAGGGAGCTCTCTCATTTTGCTCCCGAAGGTTCACAAATTAAACTGAGAAAAATTTCAATTATCCGCGGACCGGACCTTTACAGCATGCACTTCCCCGCAGCAATATTTCACACTTTCATTTCAGATATCAGGGTAAGGATAAACAAGGGGCTCCGTATTGCTGAAGAGGCCATTGAAAGTACAAGAACCGCTGACAATATAAGGAGGATCAGGAATGAGTACCGCTCGGCAATGCGTTCAGGTATAATCGACAGCGTTGAGGATCTCGACGTTGTGCTCCTGGCTAAAGAGATAGGTGGCACAATACTATCAGCTGACGAGGGGATTCTTAATATGGCCGACTCTATCGGAATAGAAGTTTTCTCATCAAAAGATTTTATGATAAAATACGGAACTGGCGGATCAGATGAAAAGCGGTTCACTTGAACATCTCGAGTATGATGATACCATGTATGCCAGATACAGGGATAAAGAGGGGAATATATCCCGTGGCACAATAATTCTCTTTGATGAAAAAAATAAAAGGATGGTTAATGACTACCCGCATATATTCAGGGTCTACAGGCTGAAGGAGGGTATAAAAAGATTTTTCGGAAACAGTTATTTCTACGCAGAGGAGAAACTCGACGGGTACAACATCAGGATTCTGAAGCATAATGAAAGGATAATCGCAGTCACACGCGGAGGGATAATCTGCCCCTTCTCTACGGAGTGGGTTCATTACTGGATGGGGAAATACCGGTTTAATGATTTCTTCGGACTCTACCCTGACAGGATAATCTGCGCGGAGTTTCTCGGTGATAATCCGTATAATTCCAAGAGGGACCCGGCACTTCCTCCCGGCATGTCATTCTTCTGCTTTGATATTATGATGCCCGACGGGAAGCTGATGCCACCGGAAGAGAGATATGATATATTCAGCAATTTGCAATTCCCGCAGGTACATTCTTACGGGAAGTTCAGGCTTAGAGATTTAGAAAGGATAAAAGATATTATTCTGAAACTGAACCATGATAAAAGGGAGGGAATTATTTTAAAAAAAATAAACGGTGAAAACGCCATAAAATTTGTAACGGCTGAATCTGATCTTATCGATATCGAACAGTTTCTCACATACTTCTATGACATCGAACCGGGATTTTACTCCAACAGGCTGATGAGAATAGCCCTCTTCACGCAGGAATTCAACCTTGACGAGGAAGAATACCGCGGTAAAATCGGGAAGGCTATCCTTAACGGGTATTCCGGCCTTAAGGACTATAAAGGCTCATACGAAAAATTCACTATTTACACGCACTCCATTGACAGATGGAAACATCTTAAAAAACTGATCATAACCCATATTGATATTATTCATGATGAATTTGAAGAGACAGAGGTCGGAGGTATGAAGCTCTTCAGAATACAATTCTCACGTAAACATAAAAAAAGTACACAGCGGTACAGGGAGATACTGAGCGGGCATGAGGAGTAGGGCCTCTTCAATAAATAATCTTATTTTTATTTCTTCTGCAAAAATCAACTTGACCGGCTGGAAAATTGAACTAAAATTTCATACGGTTATATCATGAAAGTAATTGATCTCTCTCATACAATCGGCACTTCAATCCCCGTCTATCCCGGCAGCGAACCGCCTGTAATCACACAGGAATCAACGATAGAGAAAAATGGTTCAGCCGAAAAAAGATTATCGTTTCTATCACATACCGGTACGCACATTGATGCACCTTCTCATATGTTAAAAGGCGGAGCAAGCCTTGAGGAGATGGATATATCACTCTTCACGGGAAGGGGCTGCGCTGTTGATGTGTCAGAGCCCGTCGATGGTCTTATTACTCCTGAAGCTCTTCTGCCGCACAGAGATTTAATTGACAGGTCTGATTTTCTGATACTCCATTCAGGATGGTACAGGTACAGCCGGAGCGACAGCTACTTTAAAGGATTTCCGGTACTCTCTTCCGGGGCTGCCGAATGGCTCACAGGTTTTAAACTCAAAGGTGTTGGAGTCGACATGATCTCGGTTGATCCTGTTGAATCAACCGATTACTGTAACCATTTGATCTTTTTCAGAAATAATATGATAATTATCGAAAACCTCAGAAATACAGACCATTTACTCGGCCTGGAATTTACACTCCATGTTTTCCCGCTAAAAATCTCCGGAGGCGACGGTTCCCCTGTACGCGCCGTGGCAATTATTTCATAAAGCTCTTCCCGATTATCATCTTGACAGATATTATGCTCTCCGCTACCTGTGCTGAAATACAGGAGAATCACTTTATGAAACAATTTTATGCGTTAACATATACCTTACTAATACTCTTTGCAGTAAGTTCATGCGGAAAAGCTGATGTTACAGGAATTTTTATACCGGAGGATAAGCAGCAGATAAAATCAATTGAATTCAGAGATGGAAAGGCAAGGCTTTCATATTCATTCCTCGATTTTACACAGGGATTCATAGAGTGCAGGTCCGGATGGAACAGAATTTACCTGGATGACCCGCTAAAAGGTGAAATAGCTTTCAGAATAATAAATCAGGACACCCTTGAATGTGAGCATCCCTCACTTGCCGGGATATATAAAAAGGGGAGATGACTCCCCCCTTTTCAAAGCTTGCATATAACTTTGGATAATTTTAAAACTTCTCAAAACCATCCTGTTCAAAAAAATCTCCAGTGGTATCTTTTGGAGCATTTTTCGCAGCCGGTGCAGCAGGTTTTTTTACCTGCGCTTTTGTTTCCGGTTTAGAGGCTGTTGCTGCTTTCCCGGGTACAGTCTTTTTCGTTGCCGTGGTCATATCCTTCCTGATTGTAAAATTTTTCATCATAGCAAGAAGTTCCTGCGCCTGACCGGACATCTCCTCACTTGCAGATGCAGTCTCTTCTACAAGGGCGGCGTTCTGTTGTGTCATTGTATCGAGTTCCATTACCGCTGTATTTATCTGCCCTATCCCCTGTTTCTGTTCCTCTGTGGATGCGGTAACTTCAGAGATTATCCTTCCAACTTCCTTAACAGAAGTTATAATCTCACGGAGCGCCTCGGCACTGCGGTTGACGAACTCGGTCCCCTGCCCGATCTTTTCCTGTGAGTCTTTTATAAGAGTTTCAATCTCTTTGGCAGAGGAACCGGCTCTCTGGGCGAGGTTTCTTACCTCGCTTGCGACAACCGCAAAACCTCTCCCCTGTTCGCCTGCTCTTGCGGCTTCCACTGCCGCATTGAGTGCCAGAAGATTAGTCTGAAACGCTATCTCGTTGATAACCACGGTTATTTCACCAATTTTCTTGCCGGAGTCACTTATCTGGCTCATCGACTTTTCGGTATTCTCAACGATCTTCCCTCCATCGATAGCGAGCTTTGTTGAATTATCTGCAATTTTATTAGCTTCAATAGCATTGTCTGAATTCATATTGATAGATGCCGTAGACTCTTCAATGGTTGACGCTATCTCTTCAAGAGAGGATGCCTGCTCAGAAGTACGCTGTGACAGGTTCTGGTTTCCTGTTGATATATCATTTACAGCATAGGTAAGGTTCTGGACAGCGTCACCAACATCCGATACTAATTTTTCAAGATTGTCCGCGGCAGCATTGAGAGCGTTTGCGAGCATTCCGAGTTCATCATTCTGGTTGAGGTTTATTCTATCTGTCAGGTCGCCGTCCGCGAGTTTCTGCGCGAACTCAAGACCCTTGTTGACAGGACCGGAAACGGACCTGGAAAGGACAATTGTTATTAGAATTCCTATTGCAACAGAAGCAGCAAGGATGATAAAAAGATATACTATTACCTGATCCATAATGGCAAATTCATCTATTATTTTATCAGCTCCGTTTTTCAGTGCAAGAGCATGGAGCTGTCCCATATATTCCCTGACCAGCCTGTAGTGCTCCAGCCAGCTAGCCATTTGTTTATCCATCCCTCCCCTGTCACCGGCATTTACAGCTTCGTTAAATGCATTCATACTCGTACCGAGATCCGCATAAACAGGGAGAAACTTTTCAGTAATTTCATTTTCTGCGGCTGTTTTCGACCTGCCCTTCACATGCTCAAGAAGTTTAAGATTCTCTTCACGCAGTTTAGCTGTTTCTTCAAGGCGGTTCTTTATTTCATTATTATTACCCTCAGTAACCGCAATAGTAGCAGCAAACATGTTTACCCTGCCCTGTAGAAGGTTCTTTGAAATACTGTCCATGGTAATTATAGAGAGAACACTGTTTTCCCTGTAATCCTGTACTGTATCTCTGGAATTATTCATCGATCTTATGGAAAAAAATATGGCCACAACAGTAAGTAGTATAAGTATTGTACAACTCAGCATAACTTTGTATGCCACTTTAAGATTATTAAACCATTTCATATTTTCGCCCCGAATTTATTATATTTTCACGCATAAAGAATATAAATTCATCTTTTATCTAAAGACTAAAAAAGAATTTTATCTGGTAATTTCAACACTCCCTGTATTACAGGAGGCAGATACATTAAAATTAGTTATAAAAGTGACGGGATTCAATAGAGTAATAAAAAAAAATAAAACACTTATACTTTTTTTTTAATATTATATAATATCAACTCCAGAAAGTTGACACAAAACAATAGAAAAAACATTATAAAAGATGTTTATTCAAGCGGTTCATTCAGCATATTAAGATTTATATGACAATATCCTCCTGGATTTTTTGTGAGATACCCCTGATGATACTCCTCTGCCTTATAAAAAACTTTAAATGGTGAAACATCTGTAACTACCTTTCTATATTTCCCGGACTCGACCATTTTCTTAATCTGCCTGTCAATGGCTCTCCTCTGTTCAGCAGAATGGTAAAATACCGCCGACCTGTATTGCGTACCGACATCATTCCCCTGTTTATTGAGAGATGCGGGATCATGTATTCTGAAAAAATGCCGGAGAAGAGTCTCAAACTTTATTTCACCGGGGTCATAATACACAAGAACAACCTCCGCATGTCCGGTTTTACCTGTAACCATCTCCCCGTATGTCGGATAAGGGAGTGCCCCGCCGGAGTACCCAGTCATTGTAGCTTTAACTCCTTTAACCCTGGCAAAGTAGGCCTCTGCTCCCCAGAAACACCCTGCACCGAAAACTATAAAATCCCATCCACGCTTCGCTGTATAAAATTCGGGGAAAAGATACATAAGTTCACCGTAACCTTTAGACTCCATATCCTCCGCCGGAATAAACTTAAGAGAAGCAGAGTTTATACAATACCTGAGACCGGTAGGGCCGGGACCGTCGTTAAAAAGATGCCCCAGGTGTGAGTCAGATGAGGCGCTCCTCACCTCTGTCCTTACCATTCCGTAGTTTGTATCCTTTATATGACGCATCTTTGTACGTTCGAGAGGTATGGTGAAACTGGGCCACCCTGTTCCTGAATCAAACTTCTCAGTTGAACTGAAAAGCGGCTCCCCTGAAACCAGATCAACATAAATTCCGGGTTTTTTATTATCCCAGTACTCATTCCTGAAAGCAGCTTCTGTTCCATTTTCCCTTACAACGCGGTACTGTTCAGGTGTAAGTTTTTCTTTAAGCTCCGCGTCACTATAACTGACGGGACATGTATCTTTACCATTAAAGGTCATATTCTCCTCCATTGTTTTCCTCTTACTGCAGGAAAACATAACTATTATAATCAGAAAAGGAAGGTAATTTTTCATAATATCCTCCATGCGCTTATGACTGCAAATTGGAAAAAATTGTTACATCTGAAATAATTGTCTCAATATTTCATTTTGCGCCTCTGTAAAAATTTTTTATAGTTGAATATTTATTATTTTTTCAGTATCTGTTATTTTTTAAGAATCGGAAAAGCCTCTCCGCTGTCTATTATCCGAAAATATTTTAACGGAGAATAATTATGAAACTTACTGAAATGTCTCATAAAAAAAATCACATTCCAATATTGGCCGGCCTTTTATTCTTAATATTGCTTCATGATTGCGGCTGAATATGAAGCAATTCAGCTCTATATGCAGCTCGCAGAATCAACTGACAATAAGCTCGCTATAGAAGTGTTAAAAGATATTGCCGACGAGGAGCGTGTTCATGCAGGGGAATTTTTAAGGCTGCTGAAAGAATTCGATCCTGAAGAGGAGAAGTTCTACCAGGAAGGCACTGAAGAAGTTGAAGAGGAAATTGAAAAACTGAAGAAAAAAAAATCAGCACACCGCGGAAAACATCAACATGTACACACCCGGTGTCTATTTTAAAGGAGAAAAATGAATAATACAATAAAAATAGGAATAATAATATGTGACCGCTACCGCAACTGCGCGGGAGGGAAATGCCTGCGATCAATGAAGAACAGGGAAGGTGCATTCAGTATTTATAAAGATTGCGAGGTGGAGCTGGTGTGTTACACATCATGCAACGGATGTCCGGGCGGCAATGTTGAATACACCGGCGAAGAGATGGTTAAAAACGGGGCGGAGGTAATTCACCTTGCAACAGGGATGGTAGTGGGTTATCCCCCCTGCCCATATATCAATACATTCAAATCATTTCTTGAAAAACGCAACGGTGTGAAAGTTATTGTAGGCACGCATCCGATACCGGAGAAATATCTGACAATGCACACTTCGCTGGGGACATGGGAAGACGCGTCATGGAAGCCTCTTACAGAGCCGACAATGGCTGATAAAGATACCCGTTTGAGATACGACTGAAGATCAATCAGAGAGAATCATAAATTTTACAGTCAGGAAGCATGTTGTCAGGATGTTATCTTCATGACATACCGGATGTCATGAAGATAACATCTTCGCGAGACGTTTACCCAGAGCCAGAAGTGTATACGTGGGGGGTAATCCCCATGCCTCCGGAATCACAGAACAGTCGCATACATAGAGATTCTCATATTCAGTGCGGAGATCGGAATCCAGCAGCTCTCCAATCTTTACAGTACCACCGGGATGAGCTGCAAAAACCCGCCCCTTATATATGTCCTTTGCTCCCGCGTTTTTAAGAATTTTCTTTGCCCTTTCATAACCATGTTCCAGTTTACGATAGTCCTCTTCAGCT
>CAZVFJ010000055.1:0-15359 GCA_964625825.1 uncultured Leptospirales bacterium
CCGAAGAGAGTTCAGGGTTAATAGTAATGAAATAATTCCTTCAGACTTTCTCTTCTCGTCTGCCAGCGGCCTTGATCCTCATATATCAGTTGAAGCGGCACTGCTTCAGTGTGAAAGAATTGCGTCAGCGCGTAATATTAATAAAGAATTACTTAGCTCACTTGTTGAAAAATTAAGTGAAAGGCAGTTAAGTTTTTATGGAATAAAGTTTGTTAATGTCCTTAAACTTAATATTGAACTTGATGGCCTGAAGGTGAAAAAATGAAAGAAAAATTAAGATCTGATCCTGATGAACTTCTTAAGGCTATTAAATATCTGGAAAATAAAGAAAGCAGAGGAAAATTGAAAATATTTTTCGGGATGTCTGCCGGCGTTGGAAAGACTTTTGCCATGCTTAAAGCAGCCCATAAGCTCAAAGAAGACGGCGTTGATGTTATAGCCGGATACGTGGAGACACATGGCCGCAATGAAACTGATGAACTGCTTTCAGGACTTGAAATAGTTCCACGCCTGATGATCGAATATCATGGAATACCTGTTGAAGATTTTGATATTGATGCGGTTCTGGCGAGAAAACCTTCTGTTGTACTGGTGGATGAACTCGCCCATACAAATTCGGAAGGTATGCGCCATTCAAAGAGATATAATGATGTTATAGAACTCATAGACAGCGGGATCAGCGTTTATACTACTGTTAACGTCCAGCATATTAAAAGTCAGTCAGATGTAGTCGAGCAGATTACAGGGATTAAAGTCCATGAAACGGTACCTGACTCAATAATTGACAGGGCGGATTCAATTGAATTGATTGATATTTCACCAGAAGAACTTCTTAAACGCCTCTCAGAGGGTAAAGTTTATATCCCTGAAAGAGCTGAAGTTGCGGCGAAACGTTTCTTCAGAAAAGGTAATGTTACTGCGCTGCGTGAAATGGCACTTAACTATGTTGCCAGGGTAGTTGATAGTGATATGCGGGAGTATATGAGAAAAAAAAGAATCTCAGGACCATGGAAGGCGGGTGAGCGCCTCCTTGTAGCTGTAAGCCCGAGCCCGTATTCAGAATATCTGATAAAGTGGACGCGCAGGATGGCGTTTAACCAGAAGGCAGCATGGCTTGCCCTTTATATAGAGAAGCATAAATCCCTATCAGATAAAGACCTCTATGTGCTGAAAAAGAATCTTAACCTTGCCAGGGAACTGGGAGCGGAGGTAATTTCAACAACTGATGAAGACATAGAAAAAGGTCTTATCAGGGTGGCAAGAGAGAGAAACATAACTCAGATTATAATTGGTAAACCGTTAAGACCGAGATTGTCAGATTATTTCAAAGGTGGTAACATTGTAGAACGTCTTCTCAAGGTAAGCGGTGATATTGAGATTCATATAGTTACCCAGCCTGAAGTGGTTTCACAGAAAATTAGTCTTTTTACAGGATATAGGCTAAAAAATTTAAACACATATCTTCTTTCTTTTATATCTGTAATTATAATTACTTTAATAAATCTTTTTATCGTTAAGTTCACCGGATACTGGACTATTGCTTTAATTTATCTCCTGTATATATCAATAATTGCCATGTTTATAGAAAGAATTCCGGTTTTTATCGCAGCATTACTCAGCTCAATAGCATGGAATTTTCTTTTCATTCCGCCTATATTGACTTTCAGAATAGGCCGTATTGAAGATAATGTTATGTTTATAACTTATTTTGTAATTGCGTTTATTGTCGGAGGGCTGACATCAAAACTGAGAGAAAAGGAATGGGCTCTTGCCATACGCGAGAGGCGCATTACCGAGCTCTATGAGTTCTCCAGGATACTCGGAAGTGCTGTTGATATAGATAGTGTAATTAAGGTATCAACGGAATATATAGACGAGCAACTCATTGTGAAGTCAGCATTTATATTGACTGATGAAAATGATATACTTCTGCCGGCGGTTCATATTAGCAGTACTCTTGAAGTAGACAGCAGTATGAGGGGAGTTGCCGAATGGGTTTTCAGTAACAGAAAAGAGGCCGGCAGCGGTACTGACACTCTGTCACAGGTTAATGGACTTTTTATTCCCCTTAATGCCGGGGGGCATATAATCGGGGTTTTGTGCATAAAAAGGAATGATGAAAAGGAATTAAGTTATGAGCAGAATAATTTTCTCAGCGGGATTCTCTATCAGATATCAATGCGGATTGAGCGGGAGATACTTTCCGCGAACAGCAGTAGAACACGGCTTTTAACCGAATCAGAACGCATATACAGAATTCTGCTTAACTCGATTTCGCATGAGCTCCGCACACCTCTGACTACAATAACAGGTGCTTCAAGCAGTCTTCTTGACGAAGTAGTGGTCACAAAACCTGAAATCAGAAATGCTCTGCTGAAAGAGATAAACAGGGCAAGCGGAAGGCTGAACAGGCTTGTTGATAACCTTCTTGATATGAGCCGAGTGGAAGCGGGTATGATGAAACTTGAAATTCAGAAACATGATATCAATGATCTGGTAAGCGCGTCACTCAAAACTCTTGAAGGGGAACTGGATGAACATAAAGTTTTTATTGACATACCTGAAGAAATGCCGATGATAGATTGTGATTTTGTTTTAATAGAACAGACAATTATAAACCTGATTTACAATGCTGTTATTCACACTCCGCCCGGCACTGAAATAAAAATAAGCTCAAGGATTGAAGAGGATAATTATGTAATAACAGTAAGTGATAACGGTCCTGGATTAAAAACTGAAGAGATGCCTTATCTGTTTGATAAGTTTCTGCGTGGAGCCACATCCGGACCGGGGGGAACCGGACTTGGACTTTCTATCTGCCGTGCAATAGCTGAAGCACACAGTGGGAGTATTGCAGCACAGAATAGAAAAGGTGGCGGTGCAGAGTTTATTATAAAACTTCCAATGGAAACTGATGAAGGTGAAGTATGAGCGAGGGACCTGTAATACTTATTGTAGATGATGAGGTGCAGATTAGGAGAATGCTCCGTCTTAGCCTTGAAGCGCACGGTTACAGGGTTAAGGAAGCAACCACATCACAGGAGGGGATTCAGCAGACAGCTGTGTCAAGGCCGGATCTTATAATTCTTGATCTTAATCTACCTGATAAAGACGGATTAAGCACTTTGAAAAATATCAGGGAGTGGAGTAAAATTCCCGTAATTATTCTCTCTGTTAAAAATTCAGAACTGGACAAAATTGCTCTACTCGACTCCGGTGCAGATGACTACCTGACAAAACCTTTCAGCATGGGAGAACTCCTTGCGCGAATAAGAGCAGCACTCCGTCATAGCATACCTGATGGTAATGATGGTGTGTTTACAACAGGGAATCTTTCAATTGATTTTTCAAAACGAATTGTTCTGAAAAATAATGAAGAAATAAAATTTACTCCTACAGAATATTCTCTCCTTAAACTCCTGGCGCAGAACGCCGGCAGGGTACTCACCCATAATCAGATAATAAATGAGCTCTGGGGAGTTAATTCCCAGCCGGATACAAGTTACCTGAGAGTCTATATGCTCCAGCTCCGCAAGAAGCTCGAAATAGACCCTGCCAATCCGAAGATACTTATAACAGAGCCGGGTGTGGGGTACAGGCTTATCCAGAATTAGTAAAAAACAATCAGTTATATAAGCCTGGTTGTATAACCTTTTTTTAATATTCTTGATATCCCTGCAATCTTTTCAGAATCATTGATTCCCGAGTCGAATATCACTTCTCCCCCTGTCAGGATCTACTGGTAAATAATAAGTCCCGGCTCAGGCCTGAGGCTTAGTACCTGTTCTGGTGTCATGAGAGGTTTATCGTAGTGTACTCCCTTTTTATTTGAATAGAAATACCACAGCTTGAATCCCTTGTTTGGAATATTTACTGTGAGAGCATTGCGGTCGTGTGTGCTGATTTTGTTTCCCGGAGGCCCCCATCCTGAAGTCGCGTGCACAAGAATTACCGGGTCAAATATGACAGAAACCTCCTCCCTGTTACGGAGCATTTTACTCTGAAACTGATGGAACACAAGCTGTCTTTTCCCCTTTATTCCGTTTTTCAGTATATAATCCTTCATGAGTTTCTGCGCTGAGTTTACTTCGGCTGCCGTTACATGGCCGATTTCACGCATTGGCCTTGTCGTATGCCACTCCGGGTCAAATGCAAGGTGAATGTGAGGGTATTTCAGGTACGGGAGAAGCTCCCCTATTGCTTCTTCTATCCTGTACTTCCCGATCTGGTGATCGAGGTAAAGGAGCATACCATTCATAAGCGTGTATTCAATATATATATCAAGGAGCTTCCTGTTGATCCTGCTGATCTCCCCTCCGGGCTGGCATGTGCCGTAAATAAGATAAATTGCGGGTATCACGCCTTTATCTCCATTGATACACTCATATGATGCAGCGGCTTCTTTCAGCATCTCCCCGAGTTCATTAACCGGGTGCCTCCCCACGATCCCCATAATTTTTGACTGTGGGTGGCCATAGTATGCTACTATATGATTATCATTAAAAAGGGTCGGGCTAAAATACTTCTCCCCGAAAATTTTATTGAATATGATATCAGCGATGTCAGCTGTATATCTTATGAGCCTCTGCTCTGACTCAACGCGGTAAAGGGGCTCTGAATAATTTACGGGAGTTTTTATATTTCCCGGAATAAGTATTGTGAGAGCTATAAGGGTGATGCTGAAAAATTTTATCTTCATTCTATCGGGCCTCAGAAAGATTAATCCGGGTTGAAGATGAGCCATAATATATATAGGTCAAACATTATATCCGGGGGAGCCCGTTTTTTTATCAGTTCCATCTGCCTGTCACTTCTGGCAGGCCATCCTCGAATTGCCTGATTTTTATTCCGTAAATTCTTTTTGTCTCCTATATCCCGTAATTTTTAAATAGACATTGTTATTCAAAGATGTACTTATGGATACAGGATTCAATAGTTTTTTTGAATCTATATTTGTTACAGAGAATATTTTATGCAGAGTGAAAAAAACCGCTGGCTGCGCAGGGCAGAAATTTTTGCCGCGCTCGGTGAAAGGGAACTCCAGCTTGTGGAGGGTTATTCCGCCTTCTGTTCATTTAGAGCGGGTGATATGATAATAAACGAAGGGGAACATGGCGGAGTCCTTTATATTGTTGTATCAGGAAGCGTTCAGGCTGTAAAGACAGATAAGTGGGAAGGAGATACTCTCATAGCTGAACTTGTTGAGGGTGATATCCTCGGTGAACTTGAATTTTTTACAGGTGCTGTGTTTAACAATTTTGTCAGGGCTGCCACGGACGTGACTCTACTCCGCGTGCCGGGTGAGGGGCAGAGCTTCAACGAAATAGTTGATAAATATCCGGACATAGCGGCTGTTATGCTTTACAGGTTTATCCAGGTCTTTTCAATTCGGCTTAGAAAGGCAAATATTCTTGTTAAGGATAATTCCGCAATCATGCAGGAGCTTAAACGCCAGGTCTACGGCGACAAGCTTACGGGCCTCTACAACAAGACATATCTTGAGGAGACTCTTCCCGGCATCCTCAAAAAACGCTCAGGCCCGGTGGGGCTACTCCTCATGAAACCGGACAATTTTAAAATGATAAATGATACCTTTGGTCACGAGGCCGGAGATGACACGCTTAAAATAATGGCCGCGGCCCTCAACCATTTTATGGAGGGGAGAGGTACAGCGCTCCGGTATATGGGGAATGAGCTCGGTGTAGTACTTGCCGGTTGCGGGAGGAATGAATCTTACAAGGCCGCGGAGGAGATCCTTAAGATGTTTAATGAGCTGGACATTTCTGAAGCAACAGGCTCTAAGGATGTTTTTCTCTCCATGAGTATCGGCGTGGCAGTCTATCCTGAACATGCGAATATTCCGGATGAGCTTATTTTAAAGGCGCATGAGCTCCCACTTGTGGGGCGGGAGAAAGGGGGAAACATAATACTCTTCCCCGATAACGCGGATTTGAAATGACAGATTTTGGTTTTGTAGAAATATAATGGATATAAAGATGAACGGGGACATTTTAAAAAATATAGCGATCTTTGAGGGGCAGGATGATGAGCATCTTGAGCTCTTTGCCGGTGAGATGAAGATGTGTGAGTATAAGGCAGGGGAGATGCTCTTCCATGAAGGAGATCCCGGCGATGAAATGTTTGTTGTAGTAAGTGGAGCTATCTCTATATTCGTTAAGGACCAGGCGGGGGAGGAGGTAATCCTCACTGAGATTAAGGCGGGGAGCTACTTCGGGGAGATGTCAATTATTGATAAGATGAACAGGTCAGCCGCATGCAGGGCCCTTGAGGATAGTGTTCTCCTTGCTCTCCACGCCGATGACTTCTCGAGGATAATCAGCTCAATGCCTGAATCTGCCGCGAAGATGATGAACCGGATGCTTTCTATAATTGTTGAAAGGCTCATGAAAACCGGGGCATTTGTCACTCAGATGGTCCAGTACGGCGAGGAATCGAGAAAGCGTGCAATTACAGATCCGGCTACAGGCCTTTTCAACCGCAGGTATCTTGAAGAGTCCTTTGACGGACTTGTTACAAAGGCGAAGACAGAGGGGAGCGGACTGAGTTTTGTTATGTTTGATATGGACAGGTTCGGCTCACTTAATACAAAGTACGGGCAGGAGTTCTGTGATAACCTCATTGTGAAAACGGCGGATGTTTTCAGAAAAGTTTTCAGCAGGAATGATATTCTTGTCCGTTACGGAGGGGATGAATTCATATTTATATTTCCGGGATCTGACGCGGCAGCAGCTCAGGGTAAATGTAATGCCTTATGTGAGGCTATCCGTGCCATGAGGTTCCCTGAACACGAAGAACTCCGCCTCACTTGCAGTATGGGATTTGCGGCACTCCCCGAACACGCCAATACAATGGATGAACTTAAGGAGAGGTCAGATAAAGCTCTATACCGCGCGAAAGAGCAGGGCCGCGACAGGGCCCTGGGCTGGGAACCGGAGACTACCTGATCCTTTTAAACACAATCATTGCTATGTCGTCATTGAGTTCACTTACCATGGTATCAATTATCTTTTTGCCGGTAAATCTTTCTATGGCCTCAACTATCCGGTTGATCATTACTTCCGGGCGCTTGCGGGCGTATAACTTCAACTCGTCAAAAATTCTCTCTTCACCGAAAAGCTGCCTTGAACTGTCCATGGCCTCACTCGCTCCGTCTGTATATTGAAAAAAGATATCCCCGGGGGCAATTTTTGTATGGTTGATACTTATGGTCTCTTTAAAGAAGTCATTATCATCCATACCTACCGGGAGCCCTCCGCCTGAGAGGATTTCAATGTTTTCCTTTTTATAGCGGTATACAGCCGGCTTAAGGTGCCCCGCCGAACAGTATTCGATTTCATTGCTGGTGCGGTCTATGACTCCTGTGAATAGAGTTACAAAGATATGAGGGGGAGTTTCCTGGTAGATCTGCTGATTCAGTTCACAGAGGATATTGATAAGGTTATGGCTGCCGCGCTTGATAATTCCATGCAAATGGGCCCGGAGCATTGACATTACTATCGCGGGGCCTACACCGTGGTTTGAAACATCTCCAATGCAGAAGAATATTCTGTTTTCATCAAGCTCGATAATATCGTAATAATCTCCGCCAACACCCTGCATCGAACGGTAGAAAGTGCCTATTGAGTAGTATCCTTCAAGTGTTGATGGAATTTTTTCCGGGAGGAGTATTTTCTGAATCTCTCCGGCTGCGGCAATCTCACCCTTCAGTTCCTCCTTTTCTCTAAGCCCTTTGATCATC
The DNA here is from genome assembly GCA_964625825.1 of uncultured Leptospirales bacterium. Taxonomy (GTDB): domain Bacteria; phylum Spirochaetota; class UBA4802; order UBA4802; family UBA5550; genus UBA5550. The sequence continues at coordinate 7,760 of CAZVFJ010000055.1, forward strand.
GTATTAAGTGATACCCCGAGGTCTTCAATTTCGTCGAGACCTTTCTCCGGGAATACAACAGAAAAGTCACCCTGCCCGGCAAGGGATGTCTGAGCTATTATGCTTTTAATCCTCCTGACCATGAACCCTGCGAGGAAGTAGGTCAGGACAATAGAAAAAAGTGCTATGATTGATGAGTATAAAATCATCCTGTCCCTGTTGGCGGCTATTTTATTGACACCATCGGTTTTATCAACCAGGACTATGTTGAATCCGGTAATACTGTTTTCCTTGAGGTCTGCAATAAGCCCGCCGTCCGTTTCAACTGAAAATAAACCGGTATTTCCAGCCACCGGTGTGCTGTCCAGGAGCCACATGTATTCTTCTACTTCACTCCTGCTATACGCGAGTATGCCGTCATCGGCCAGATTTGTGTTTTTTATCCCGGTGATGCTTTCCGGCAGCCCGGTTTCACTCCCTGCATCCATTATCCATCTGCGGAACATGTCATATCTTGCTGAATCAGCCCGCCTTATATCTGACGAGCGGAGATAATTTCTGTATGCCATGGGATTGTTTTTCTGCCTGAGTATGGCAAAATCGAACAATGCAGCATCCCGTATCAGACGCATGGCATCATTTGCCGATAGTTTTTCGGACTGCCAGATATCCTCCTTCACATTTTCCATTTCATACTTAAGTTTTTTAATCTCTTCTCTGTTGTCGTCTATAACAGCCTGAATCGATTCAATTTTATTCTTTATATCATCTTCGTTATCCGGAGTTTTAATTCCTTTAAGTTCTGATAACCGTTTTTCAAGCCTGCTAATTTCTGATGATGTTGTGTTTATCTGTTTTTTATAATAATCATTCAGTCTCTTTATTTCATCGGTGTAAGGTGAGAGTTTCGAGAAGCAGGCATCTCTTTCAGCAAGAAGTCTGCTATATTCATCATATAGAGACCTGAATATACTGTCTTTTCCGGGGACGGTTTTGTTCTCTCTTAGAAATGCAAGCCTTTCCTTAATTTTTAAACTCTGCCCAGCAAGGAGTCCTGATATTCTTATATCCTCTTTAAGATATGGTATCCATTCTTTCCCGTTTTTCTCCAGTTCATTCCCTATTAAAACAAGCCTCTCGTAAGTGGCGGGATTTTTAAATATAGGGAGAAACTTCACATGATAGTAACTCTCCCTGATGCCGTAATCGTGTTCACTGGTTTTATCTCCGGTTTGCATACGGCCGGGTGAAGTGAAGAAGGTATTTCTGTCCATGATAAACTTTTTATCCTCTAAGAGTGGCGAGAATTTTACTATGCCGTCTCTTATGAGATTACCAGTGTCGAAGTTAATATCGCCATTAATACCGGATGTTATAATCCTTATACTGCTGTTCTCCATAGCTGCTGTGCCGGAAGTTCTGAAATTGTATTCATAGAAATTTTTAAGAATTTTTCTGAATTTTATCTCGGCAATTCTTTTTCTGTATTTTTCTCTTTTAAGCCTCGAGTTCAGCAGTTTAACAGCCTTTGCTGACCCGGATTTATTTAAATCAATCTCCTTTTCTATTGTATCAATACGGTGCTGATAGTACGCAACAGCTTTCCCGCGTTCCTGTACAGCCTTCATCTCTGCCGGAGTAATACCGCTTCCGTTTTTATGTTTAAGCTGTTCCGCTATGTTTTTTTCAATCCCGCTTATCTCCTTCTCTGAAAGATACATACTGTAATATGTATCATATCCTTTGCGGTAATAATCATAGCTGACTTTCATTCCCAGTTTTTTACCCAGGCTTTTCAGCGTATTGCTTATTGAATCCTTTTTTCTGTAAACGTAGTTTTTGTATTTTTTAAGGTCCTCCTGTTTCTCTGCGATCCTGATCTTCATCTCCTCAACAAGGAGAATGTTTGTCCTGATGCTGTCCATTGATAATGCTGCCGAGTTGATGTGTTTCAGTGAGGATTCTATTTCATTGTGGAAACTCTCTTCAAGTATACGGCTCTGATTGATGTAGTTAAAGAGTGTCGCTGAAGCGAGTATAAGAGAAATAAAGAGTCCGAAGAGGATAGACAGCTTGAGCTTTATGCCAGGCATTCTCCTGCGGAGATACGGCCTCCTGCGGATGAACTCCGCAACGTTGAAGCTAACTATATTGTTTTTTAACCGGTTTAACCATGATGAGCCGGTTTCCACAGGGTTCATTTTTTTCATAATACACATCCATTATTTTTTTATAGATATCAACTCCAAGTCCACCGGACTTTCCGGTATTGAAATATTCATCAATGTCAGGAGAAGGGCACTCAAGAGGATTGAAGAGTGGAGCATTATCGGATATTATAAACTTCAGCTTTGACCCGTCGAATTCCATTTCCATAACTATTTCACCGGAATAGTCGTTCCCGTAGCCGTGAATGATTATGTTGGATAACACCTCGTCAATTGCCAGTACAATCCTGGCTGCCTCGTTTTTATCAAGGGAGTCCGCAATAAACTCTGTTACAGCTTTTCTTATACCCTGAAGCTCAGCTGTGTTTGACTTAATCGATATCCTGAAATTTTTCGATGTCACACTTTAATTACCTCTGCAACAGCTGACTGAATATCGTTACGAGCGGGAACTTTTTTTGTGAAATACATGATGTCAAGGGTGTCAAGAACCGCAGAAGACGTGCATGCTATTGACATCTTCCCCCCTTTCCCCTTCAGAGAATTCAGAGCTGCATTCAGGAGGCCTATACCTGCCGAGGAAATGTAGTTGAGCGAGGTAAAGTCAAAGACCAGCCTTATATTTCCTGATGTGATATTCCTTTCAATTGCCTCTTTAAACAGAGGTGCCGTGTGGGCATCTATATCTCCTGCTGGTGATATTATACAGAACCCGTCATTTACTGATTCGCTTATTTTTAGTATCGCTTCACTCATCATTCCCCCCGTATATCTCGTTTAAGATTTTTCCAGAGACCCCTCTCGCTTATTATTTTATACAGAATCCTTTCCAGTTTGTCTATATCATAGAAATGTTTTGCTTCCGGATCGCCTTCAAATATATATCCATATTTTCTGATAGCCTGAATTGTTGTTTTGATATCTCCATTATGAACTGATTTTCTGATCCTGTAATAGAGATCAATAGCGATAGTGTTTCTTAATTCAGTATCAAACCCTGGTTCTCGTCTGGTCAGGGCTTCTACAAGTTTTTCAACATCATCTCTCGCGTAATCCCTGTTATCGCTGTATTTTATTATATATGTGGAAAGTAATTTCCGGCATTTTGGAATATTCTGATGTCTGCTTGCGATCTGGATATTATTATAGAGCCTCCTGATCTCACTGTCGAGCTTAACTTTTTCAGCAGTACTGTCGAGTTTGACAGGCTCAAAAGCAGTAAGAATATCATCCTTACGGGCCGAGGTTACTGCCTCAAGGAATAGTTTTTCGTTGTTTTCACTGTTCATCCGGATGAAATCATTAAGCGGCTCCCGGATTATTCCTGTGAATTCCACTGATTCAGGGCTCATGGCAACACTCCGGTTTGACTGTATGTACTCCAGAAAGAAAATGGAGCTGTTGCCCAGGGCGGAAAAATCTTCGGCCATTGAATAGCATACTATTCTTTTACACTGCGGAGCTATTGTGTGAAAAAATGACGGATTAGAGGCCTGTTCTTTCATCCTTGCAATGAGCCGTTCTGTCTCCTGCCTGTTTGTATCATTATACCATCCGGCATTATAAAGGGGATCAAACAGGTATCTCCGGAAACTGCTTTTTCCGTTTAGCGCAAGGAGCCGTATGTTTTGTATCAAATCCTGAGCGAGTTCCGGCATAAAATTGTTTTTATTTTCCATGTGCCCCGTGTCTGGTTATCTCGGATTTCTTAAAAAGAATACTAACTCAGAGATTAAAAATGTCAACTTAAAATAAAGCCCGGGCGGACCATATGCGTCTATATAATGTCTATTAAGGCTTGACAATTTATTCATGAATTATTCTTTTCTGATACAGGAGACAATATGAAGCTTCTTTTTGAGTTTTTCCCTATAATATTATTTTTTACGGCATTTAAACTGAAGGGGATATTTTTTGCGACCGCTGTGGCGATAGCGGCAAGTATTATCCAGATATCTTATGCTTATTTTAAAAATAAGAAAGTCGAAACTCCGATGATTATAAGCCTTGTCATTATCATTATATTCGGCGGTGCCACGCTTTTTCTGCATAACGAAACATTCATTAAATGGAAGCCTACAGTTCTTTATGCGATATTTAGCTCAGCGCTTATATTATCACGGATATTTTTTAATAAAAACCTGGTTATGGCAATGCTTGCTGAAAAGATAGAGGTGCCGGAGGCTGTATGGGAGGGAATCAATTACAGTTGGGCCGTATTTTTCGCCTTTATCGCTGTACTTAATATCTATGTGGCGTATCATTATTCTACTAATATATGGGTAAATTTCAAACTCTTCGGAATAATGGGGCTGATGTTTATATTTGTTATAATACAGGGAGTGGTACTGTCCCGTTATATAAAAGAAGAGGTATAGAATTATAAATTACGTAATATCCGGTTATAGCAGCAGTTTCTGAACATGAATATCAGAGAAGATGAACATATAAAAAAGATCTGCGATAACATTTATCTTGTTGAGGCTCCAGAAAAAGGCCGTTTTCCATATTGTCACGGATTTCTCTTTATAGGGGATGAGAATATTCTTATTGATGCCGGCGCTGATGAAGATACTATGCTGCGCATAGACAGAGAGTACGGCATTGACACGCTTGTAATTTCTCACTCCCACCCTGATCATATCAGGAGGTGGCAGGTTCTTTCGCACAGGCGGCTCCTCCTTCCTGAAGAAACTCCTGATTCTGTTTTTAATATAGAAACCCTGGGCGAACGATATGTCGGCGCAGGGGAGAGGGGACATCGCTGGGTTGAGGTTATCGGTAAATGGCTTGGCATAACCGCTTTCCGCGAGCCGGACGGGAGGTTCCGCAACGGGGATATTATTGAAAACGGCACATCGCGCATTGAGGCTGTACATGCTCCCGGTCATCTTAATGATCACTATTGTTTTTTTGAACATAACAGCGGGACTCTTTTATCGACAGACATAGACTTCACCAGCTTCGGGCCCTGGTACGGGAACCCGGAGGGAAAGATAAAACCGTTCATTGAGAGTGTGAGGAGAGTCATGAACCTTCCTTATAAAAGGGTTTGTCCCTCACATAAGTCTCCTCATGAAGGTAATGCGCAGGGGCGCTTCGAGGCCTTTCTCTCTGCCTTTTATCGTCAGAAAAATGAAATCCTCATAACAATCGGTTCCGGTAAGACAATGGATGAACTTCTTGCTGCATCGCCCTTTTATAAAAACAGATTTTTTGATCTGAAGATTCAGAATTATTTTGAAGAGCATATGATCGCAGAGAACCTGGAGCTTCTTCTTGAAGAGGGGCTGGTGAATGAGGATGGCGGAGTTTATTATGTGAAGTAACTCCGTTCGTTCTACCGGATAAACCTCAGCAGCCATTCAAAACCAAACCTGAAATTTATCCTCTTCCAGAAATAAACAAGAAGCATTATAATTGCTATAACCGTGACCTGAAGAAGAATAGTAACAGGTTCAGGGAATGTCTGCCACAGCCCCGATTTAACCATATAGTTCCTGATAATAACTATATGAAGAATAAAAATTGTTAACGAAACTCTCCCTGCCAGGACAAGTATATTTCCCCCTGATATGGTTAATCTATTTCCCGCGATAATCACAGCATAAGCAGACAAAAGAGACACTGCTGAGAGAGCGAGAAACTGCATCGGATAGGCAGGATACATATACAGGTTTATAATCATCAGCCGCCTCCCCATAGCATTATTCAGAAATTCAAAGTTCCCCTGTTTTATCAGGAACAGGGCAATTCCGACAGATAAAACAACAGCAGCGGTTTTTGCCAGGTTTGAGTATTTCTCCTCCGCAATCCATCTCCCCGAAATAAAACCTGTTATAAAAAGTGCTATCCACGGGAAAAGAGGGAAATGGCCGCCTATAATCGCGAGCTTAATAATACCTGTTATGCCTGAGTTTCCTCTCATATAAGCATTACTGAAAGAACCGGGCATGTTAAAAGCTGAGAGCAGAATAACCGAAAGCACTGTAATAAACGCTGCAATTGTGAAAAGGAGGGCTGAACTGCATCCGCGCATAAGAGGTGATAAACATAGCCCAAGGCCGATGAGATGAAGAACATACCATGATATGGGAGAAAACCATGCAGGTGTAAGAATATTGAGCGTATATCCGAAAATAATAAGTGCAATACCGCGCAAAAAAATTTCTCTCCCTGTTTTACCGTTTATAAAAGAAAGTGAGGCCCCCGAACCAGCAAGGAGTATAAATAGTGGCGCTGCGAGACCACCGAGTCCATTCATTGTTACCATGACAGGATAACGCGGAAGTAGCAAACTCATAATACCCCCTTCGTCCCAGAACCAGTATCCTGTATGCTGCTGAACCATAAGGATCACTGCTATACCACGCAGCAGATCAAGAGAGTATATACGGCTTACTTTCCTGCTCTCTTCCCCCATAAAATCCTCCTATGCTGTATATAATCCAGCCACTGTTTATACCGGGAATTATTGAGCTTTATCAGGTCAAACAAATTAGTAAAGAAATAGTGATTTTTTTTATTAATTCATTGCATGAATTTACTATGGTATAAAATTATTACAATAAAATACTACAGGAGCGAATATGAATGATCAACTTTATTCAGTTGAAATGAATGAAAAAACAGGAGAATACCATGTTTTTCTTTCGTCAAAAGATAAGAATAAGTGCAAATTAAAAGGCTCATCTTTGTGTGATAATATGGAATATGATCGTAATGCTAAAAACATAGGTCTTTGCGTAAATGAAAAACAGCTAAAAGGAATAATTGAAAAATATAATAATAAAATATGTAAAACCTGTTTAAATCAAATCAATAAAATTGATGAAGAAAGTTAAAAGTTGCCTGTAATTCCCTTGTAATCCACCAGCCTCCCTGTGATGTAAACATTAGACTGGGCCTTTGCAATGACAGCATTGTCCTTTTTTATTTCACCAATGGCATGAAGAAGTGTGCTGCCTTCACGGTAAATGTACGCTTTTACTCTGATTTTGTCTCCTGATTTTGCTGTGCCCAGGTAATCTACATTAAGATTGGTGGAGAGAAACTGGTGCTCGTAGCCGAGGGTTGCGCATGCCCATCCCATGGCATCATCGATCATAGCGCACTGTATGCCGCCGTGAAGATATCCCTGTGGGTTAGTCATCTCACGGTTTGCTGTAATCTCAAGCTCAATGGCGCCTCTTTCAACTTCAATAATTTTGCCGCCTATCCATTTTGTCAGGCATGGTATTGGGAAATCCTCAAGATTTTTTCCCATGAATAGTTTCATCATCCCCACAACTTTTTCTGAAATTTCAGCAGAGTATTCTTTTTTTGTTTTTGTCATAACCCCTCCTTCCTGCAAATTGCTGTTAATTCAGAGTTATTCGTTTTTAAATTCAACAAGTATTTAACATTAAAGATCTTTCAGTAATAATTTTTTACTATTCAATATATCTTCCCGC
>CAZVFJ010000056.1:0-2973 GCA_964625825.1 uncultured Leptospirales bacterium
ACATATTGGAAGTTGCCAGACACTTTGTGGGGAAATTTATTGAACTTCCCGAAGGGTTTGACAATCAAAACCTCGACTTAAATTTGAAAGGATTTGTTGATTATTTGAAAAGTAAACGTCTAAAAAGAGATATACAAGATTATTTCAAAAGAAAGAAATTGCACATTCAAGCTCTGGAGTTATCTGATCGTGTAAGCAAACTTTCGCAAAGAGCCTATACCTTGGGGGCATCTAAATTATTGAGTACAGCGGCAAAAGAAGGCAAGCTATCAAAGTCTTCTGTTTCAAGTTTTGAGACTTTGAATGATAAATTTAACGGTTATAAAATAGATATCGGTTTTGGAGCTGAAATAGCCCTCTGCGCTTTGAATTTTGGTGTGAATGTATACTACTCTTATACAAAATTCCATCTTGATGATGATATTTATAACGATATGGGTACGACGGGCAGATTAAAGGAGGGGTGTCTTGAACTTTATGTAGGCATTCCCATTGAATCTTTTATAGAACCGCTGATCCCGCGGCTTTAACTATTTTTTGACTCCACTGCAGCCGTTTTTATCTTTCATGTAGTCATCAAGTGAAATATTTTTCGTATAGCATTCATCATTAATGTAGGATATCACTGAAAGGAATGTCTCCTTTTCAGTATAACCGGGGAGAACCGTCAGCGGTTTCTGCTTTTTGTCCCAGAACATTGTTGTGGGGAACCCTGATGCTCCTATCTCCCTCATAAACTGTGCGGGTGTTAGATCCTGACCCATAACAGCGATTGTCTCCTGGTCTTTCTCTGGATTTATTCTTATGCTGATATATTTATCATTCATAAATTTTGAGATATCAGGGTCGCTGAATATCTGCCCATCCATCTTTTTACAGTACACACACCAGTCTGTATAAAAATACATAATTATACTCTTTCCTTCCGCTTTAGCTTTTATCATCCCTTCCTGGATTCCGTACCATTTTACTGCTTTGGTATCCCCATCTTTTTTTTCCGTGCTTCCGCTGTTTGAACAGGAGAAAACAATAAATACAAGGTTCAGTATTAATGCTTTTTTAATTTGGTTTTTCATCGTTATACTCCTGCTGTTATGGTAAAACTATATCTGAATTTGTTATAATTATCCGGGTAATAATAATTATTTTGTTAAGGCCGGACCGGGCTCGTCTAACATGAGTTCTAAATATAAGACATCGGTCTTACTGAGATAATAAAGTACAGACTAATCTTATCCTTAACTACTAAAGTAATAGGATAATTATCAACTATTATTCCGGAAGATAATCAAAAAAATAAAATATCGGGTTTGAAATATTTTATCTCTTGACTCTCCATCCTTTCGCTTTATGATTTTAATCTCCGTTTCGTATAATTATTGCGTATAATATAATAATAAACTTTTTGATTGTAAAATTTTCCTGATTAATTTGCCGTTACTGAAACAGTATTGTATAATACATCATAGTGCTATTTTCCTTGATTAAACATTTATGTAGAAATTAATATTAAACGCAGCAGGCTCTCACCTGAGCTGACTGTGATACAATTACAGGAGCCGAAAATGCCAGTAAACAAAGAAGAACTGAAATTGATTGCAAGGACAGTAAGAACTCTCGCGATGGATACTGTCCAGAAAGCTAATTCCGGACACCCCGGTATGCCCATGGGATGCGCTGATATAGCAGCTGTTTTATGGGGAAAGATTATGAACTATAACAGTGAAGATCCTGCATGGATTAACAGGGACAGGTTTATTCTTTCTGCGGGTCATGGTTCAGTGCTTCTGTATTCAATGCTGCATTTTTCCGGTTACGGTATTTCTCTTGATGATCTGAAGCAGTTCAGACAGATGGGGAGCATTACTCCCGGTCATCCTGAATTCAGGCATACTCCAGGCGTTGAGACTACAACCGGTCCGCTGGGTCAGGGTTTTGCCAATGGGGTGGGAATGGCCATCGCAGAGAGGCTTCTTGCAAATGAGTTCAATACGCCCGAAAATCAAATTATAGATCACTATATCTACGCTATTGCAGGGGACGGTTGTATAATGGAAGGTGTCAGCGCAGAGGCAGCCTCTCTTGCCGGACATATGAAACTGGGGAATCTTATCTATATTTATGATTCAAACAGGATTACCATTGAAGGTTCAACAGACCTTGCTTTCACAGAGGATGTGAGGAAACGATTTGAAGCATATGGATGGGATGTCTCTGAAATTGATGGCCATGATTTTGATGAGATTGAGAGAACGCTTCTCGCTGCTCAGGAGGTTAATGATAAACCATCGCTTATAATTGCACATACAGTAATAGCGAAGGGGAGTTCATGCAAGGAGGGGAGTGAGGAGTCTCATGGGGCTCCGCTTGGCGCTGATGAGGTGAAAGCGTCAAAGGAAAAAATAGGATGCAGTGGTGATGTTTTATTCGATGTCCCTGCCGAAGTTTATGGTATATTCAACAGGGTGAAAGAAGAGAAGAAGAGTATTTATAGAGCATGGAAAGAGAAATTCGATACTGCCATGAAGGGTGGGATGGAGAGCCGTTGGAATACTTTTTTTGCTGCTCCGGATATTGAAAAGATGAGATCACTCATGCCCTCTTTTAAAGCCGGAGAAAATATAGCTACAAGAGCCGCAGGTGGTAAAATGCTTGAGGTCCTTTATAAAGAGCTCCCGAATTTTATCGGAGGCTCGGCCGATCTTTCACCCAGCAATAAGACGCATGTTAAGAATATTTCGGAGAGCGGTTATGGTAAGGTAGGGAGGATAATTCATTATGGCGTTCGTGAGAATGCTATGGGCTCCATTCAGAACGGGATTGCATATTATGGCGGTTTTATAAATTTTTCTGCAACTTTTTTTGTGTTTATGGATTATATGAGGCCGGCAGTGCGACTGGCTGCTCTCTCCGGACTTCAGTCAATTTATGTATTCACACATGATTCCATATTCGTCGGGGAGGACGGTCCCA
>CAZVFJ010000056.1:3012-5536 GCA_964625825.1 uncultured Leptospirales bacterium
GTGATGCTGATGAGACAAGGGAGGCGTGGCTCTCCGCTATAGGTAGAAATGACGGCCCGACTATGCTTGTGCTTTCAAGGCAGAATCTTCCGGTTCTCGAGAGAGACGAAAAATCTGCGGTAGTGAATTTTCATAAAGGGGCATATATTGTACATGATTATGCGAATCCGGATTTGGTCATACTTGCAAGCGGTTCAGAAGTCGGAGTATCGGTTGAAGCTGCGAAAAAACTTTTCACTGAGAATGGCCTCCGGGTGCGGGTTGTTTCTTTTCCATGCTGGGAATTTTTTGAAGAACAGAGTGAAAATTACAAAGAAAGTGTTCTTCTTCCGGGAGTTAAGAAGTGTGTTGTTGAAGCAGGGATAAAAATGGGATGGGACAGATATTCCGGTAATGATGCGCTTTTTATTACGGTGGATGAGTTCGGCCGTTCCGCCCCTGAAGCTGCTCTTGCTGAATACTTCGGATTTACTCCGGCAGGGATTGCTGATAAAATTAAAAAATTTATATCGTGACAGATGAAAGCTGCCACGATTATTGTGTAATCATGAATATATAAATAGCATGATGCTAAACGGATTTCACAGAGCAGAAGAGGCTTTGGAGCTTGATAATTTTTTTGACTTCGTGAATTTATAATTATAGCTTGACGGTTTAAAATCTCTACTCTGTCTGATCAATGCATGTTGTTAAAAAAATGTATTTTTTAAGATATAGAAAAAAATTATGCTGAATGATTTTTATTTTCAGGATGTAATAAATCTCATATCTGATATAGTATGGGAAGTCGATGAAGACTGGCGGTTTACTTTTATATCCCCTCAGATTGAATCAGCCACAGGATTTAAACCGGAAGAATTATACGGCAAATTTTTTTTTGATTATATCCCTCCTGATGAGGCTGAGAGACTCCAGGGTATCTTTAACTCTCTCTCACAAAACAGAAGTAATATAACAGACATAGTATTTTGTTTTGTAAGTAAAAATGGCAAACAAAGATTATATACTTTAACTGGGATTCCTTTTTTTAATGGAAAGAATATGAGGTGTGGTTATAGAGGAATTGCCAGGGATATTACTAATCAAAAAAATACGAATATATCAAAAGAAATTGATGAGAGTAAATTCGTAAACCTGTTTGAAAATACTCCACAGGGGATTGCCATTGCGGACAGGAATGGTTTCTTTATCAGGGTAAATAATATATGGAAAGAGATGTTCGGATATTTCAGCTCTGATATAACCCGTCTGCATATTAATGATTTAAGAAATGAACATGATCAAACAGCAGACAGAAAACTGCTTAAAGCTCTCTTTAATAATGAAATGGAAAGTTATAGGATTGAAAGGGCTTTCAGAAAGAAAGATGGAACCGAATTCTGGTGCAGACTTACCACACGGCTTTTCGAAGACCCTGCAACAACAGAAACTTATGTTATCGGCGCTTATACTGATATTTCAGATCGTATAAAAGCTGAAAGTGAAATAAAAAGGGTTCATGATGAGCTTGAAACCGTTATATCTTTAAGAAAAGATGAGATTGAAAAGATGAACCTGAAAGTCATTAATTCACAGGAAAACGAGAGACAGAGAATTGCCAGGGACCTGCATGATGGAGTGGGGCAGACAATTCTTGCGGCAAAATATGCTTTTAACAGTTTTGCACATGATCAATTCAGGGATGAAAGTTTTTTTAACCGTGGGATGCAGCTTATAGGTTTGGCCAGCCAGGAACTGCGGGAGATATATTCAGGACTTTACCCGGCAATGCTAAGTGATCTCGGGCTGAATGACACCATAAACTGGTATATACGCAATTACCTTGAACCTTCCGGATTACATGTAAATTATCAATTTAGCATAAAACGCACTATTTCACATGACCTGTCTGTAAATCTCTATAGAATTATACAGGAGCTCTTTAATAATATTATAAAGCATTCAGCGGCAGATAGCGCCACGGTATTCCTGCGGGAAGAAAAGGGTATGATAACTATTATAATATCGGATAATGGTTCAGGTTTTAATGTAGTCACAGCGGAGAAAAAATCAGCAGGTGCAGGGCTTGTGAATATCCGTCGGAGAGTGGAATACCTCAAAGGTTTTATTGACATTAATTCCGAACCGGGGAATACTACTATAATAATTGATCTGCCGGTTGGAAAAGATGAAAACGAATAAAATAAAAGTGTTTCTTGCGGATAATCATCTTTTACTGCGAGAAGGGCTGAAACATATTCTACATGAGGAGAGTTTAATAGAGATCGTCGGAGAGGCTGATGATGGAATTGAAGCAGTCGAAAAGATTGAAAAACTCAAACCCGATATTGCTATCCTTGATATATCTATGCCCAAAATGACCGGGCTTGATGCCGCCAGGAATTTACTTAAACATAATAAAGAAAGAAAAATAATCATACTTACGCGGCATGATAACGATGAGTATGTCCGTCAGGCTATGAATTATGGTGTCAGGGGATTTATATTGAAAGACAGCGCGGGTGATGATCTGATAAAAGCAGTC
>CAZVFJ010000056.1:5629-15138 GCA_964625825.1 uncultured Leptospirales bacterium
ATATTTATCTCAGCCCCAGAATTTTAACTTTAATGGTAAAGACAGAATTTTTTAATAAATCAGATTTTAAAAGTCAGATGGAAGTGAACAGTAATAAAATTCTTACAAACAGGGAAACAGAGATATTGAAACTTGTCGCCGAAGGACTTTCAAGTAGCGGGATAGCTTCTCTTCTCAGTATTTCTCCCCGTACTGTTAAGGTGCACAGGCTTAACATAATGAAAAAACTCGATATTCATAATATCCCTGAACTTGTCAAATACGCAATCAGATGTGAACTGATTGAAGTATAATACTATATTGTCATAATAAGTATTAATACTTAGATTTTTTTAAAAATAATCCTCTTATTTTATCTGAGTCATACTTTTTTATAGTAACAAGTAGCACCTATTTTCATGTTTATCACCCCAACGGCGTATTTACTCACTAAAATTCAAAAGATATATTTTAAATAAGACATGTAATAATTCGTCTTTTTTTATCTCTTAAAAAAGTTTAAAATAAAAAGGTAAAGTGTATGAAATGGTTTAAAAATCTTAAGGTTGCTTATAAAATACTTATCAGCTGTGCTCTTTTTATTATTATGATGGTAATTATCGTAGGTTTTTCAATTACCTCTATGAATACTGTTGAAGCCGGAGTAAAGGATTACAGGGAGGGCAGTGTTGTTCCCGTGATTAATATGGATAGTATAAGTAAAAATTTTCTTCAGGGTAGAATTAATATGTTCGCTATATTTGTAGCCCTGTCTAATGGAGATGTGGAAGAGATTAAAACAAGAGTGGCTGAGACTGAAAAGATCCGGGAGGAGAACCAGAAAATTCTGAAAGTTATAAAAGAACGTTCTATGAATGAAGAGGAAAAGAAACTTACAGGTGAATTTGAAACTCTTTATCTGAAACTCGGGGATATAATGAATGAGTTTGATAAAGCCCTTGCGGATAACGATAAAAAAGAACTTTCAAATGCCATGGATGACTGGCTTAAGCAGTACCAGATTACAAGAGATGCACTGGAAAGGTTGCATGGAGTGTCTCTTAAAGCCGGCGGGGCCAAAATTGAGTATGGCTTTAGTGTAATGAATAATATAATTATGTATATGCTGATTACTCTGGGTATTTCATTTATCCTCGGCTGTATAATTACAATAGTTCTAAGTAAAGCCATATCAAATCCGGTGAAGAAAGGGCTTGCTTTCGCGCAGAAAATTGCCAATGGAGATTTTACAGATAGGATCGATTTAGATCAGAAGGATGAACTCGGGCTACTTGCAAATGCACTTAATGATGCTGCCGATAATCTTGAAAAAACTGTAACAGATATAATCAATGCTTCAAACAACCTCGCGCAGGCAGTGGAACAGATTTCAAGCGGGAACCAGAACCTGTCACAAAGGACAAGTGAACAGGCAAGCGCACTTGAAGAGGTCGCTTCTACAATAGAAGAAGCGAATTCATCTATAAATCAGAATAATGAGAATTCGATGAACGCAAAACAGATGGCGGAAGTATCTTCAACTGTTGCTGTTGAGGGTGGGGAGCTTGTGACCGAGGCTGTTGATTCTATAAATGCTGTAAATGCCAGTGCTAAAAAAATTGGTGAAATCACCAGTGTAATAAACGAAATTGCGTTTCAGACAAACCTTCTTGCTCTTAACGCGGCTGTGGAAGCGGCCAGGGCTGGAGACCAGGGTAGGGGCTTTGCTGTTGTTGCAGGTGAAGTAAGGAACCTGGCACAAAGGGCCGGGCAAGCAGCAAAAGAGATTGCCCATTTGATAAGCGATACAGTTGCAAAGGTTGAAGATGGTACAGAAAAGACATATAAGAGCGGGGATTCACTTAAAAATATTATTGAATCCGTTAAAAATGTTGCAAAGTTTATTGCTGAAATCGCGGCATCATCTTCTGAACAGAAACAGGGAATGGAACAGATATCATCTGCAATTGTTCAACTCGATTCCATGACACAGCATAATGCCGCTCTTGTTGAAGAGACAGCTGCTGCCAGTGAAGAGATGGCTAATCAGGCACAGGAACTTCTCGGTTTGATGTCTCAGTTCACGATCAGGAATGAGATATATAAAACAGGGGAAAAACTAATGAAAAGCAATGAAAGTTTTTCGGCGGTAAATAAATCCCTTTCAGTTTCTAAAAAAGATAAATCAGTGCAGATAGATGGTGATCATTTGGATCAGCTTGAAAATCAGGGCTTTGAAAAATTTTGAGAGATAATAATCGGCAATTGATACCGGGCTTTCTGTAAGATAATCCGGACTGAATTTAGTTCCAGAATCCGGATTATCTTACTCGCTGCGGTTTCGGAAATGAGAAATTTTAAAAGCTATATATACCTCTCGAAATTATCTCCGGCTCATATGCTGAATATCACACCGGGAAAATTTTTTCAGGAAGTAGTGCTCTATGATAGAAGCAAAGGCATTTGTCTATATTAAATATTCTATTATTTGTTTAAAAAAATATGTATCATGCTTATATTTTTTATTATCTTGTAAACAGAACTGTATGTGTGATCACAAAAACTACGTTTTCAAAATTACGGGGGGCTCTGGAGATAATAAATGGGCTTCAACCCTGGCGAATAGGAAGTTCGCCTGCCGGAATATCACAGGATGTGATAATAAAATCGGCCTTTGTCCCTATAAAAATTGAGTTATTGTGACTACCTTTATGTTTCAGCCGTAATAAAATAAAAATTCGTCAGCCGCAACCGATGAGAGGAGAAAATATATGGGGGAAGGTGGACTTACCGAGGTTTTTTTAAATGAATGTACTGAAATAATAGGAAATCTTGAATCTGATCTTGTAACACTTGAAGAGAAGAATGACGATCAGGAAATTATAAATAGAATTTTCAGGTATTTTCATACACTTAAGGGAAGTTCAGGAATAGCAGGTTTTACGATTATTTATGAATTTACGCATCACCTGGAGAGTCTTTTTGATAAAGTGAGATCCGGGGAGATCTCTGTAAACAGTGAGATAATAGATATACTCCTCGATAGTATTGATTATATTAAAGAAGAATTATTCGGTGACGATCAACCTGAAAATGCTGATAAAATCCGTGGAGATCTTACACTTCGTATAAGTTCATTTATTGGTAATACGGAGGAGAAAGAAAAATCTGAGAACTTTCTTGAGGCTATAGGTGCCTATAAGGGAGTAGGGAGTAACGAGAGATATTTCAGAATAAGCGCATTATTTAAAGAGGATATTTTCAGCAATGGTATTGATCCTCTTATGGTTATAGAAGATCTTTCGAGCCTTGGGGATATTATAAACCTGTCCGTGGATAAAAAACGGATTCCGGATTTTTTTAAAATTGATCCTGAAAAGTGTTATATGTCATGGAACATCCTGCTCAAGACCCAGTTCGATGAGATGAAGATCAGGGACGTTTTCCTTTTTGTTTTGGATGACAACGAAATTGACATAGAAAATGTTACTGATAAGTATACAATATCAAAAGAGCATCCCCGTCTTGTTGAAAAAAAAATTGGAGAAATACTTGTTGAAAAGGGGATAATCAATGACAGAGAACTGGAAAATCTGGTAAAACTTCAGAGCGATAAAAATTATAAACTGGGTGATATTATTGTCCAGAAAGGGCTCGCTTCTTCTAAACAGGTGGATGAAGCATTGAGCGAGCAGGATAAGATAAAGAAGAAGATAGAGATCAATACTGTACGTGTCGACTCCGCAAAACTTGACAACCTGATGAACCTCCTGGGTGAGATCGTAATAGGGCAGGCTTCACTGCACAGGATTTCAGATGAGATCGATGAGGAGAAAGCCTTCAGGCTGAAGAATTCTCTCTACGGCCTTGACAGGGTTACCCGTGAATTCCAGGAACAGATAATGTCTATTCGTATGGTTCCAATTGGGCCTACTTTTGAACAGTTCAGAAGATTTGTCCGTGATGCGGCTCATAACATGGATAAGGATATTAAACTGAGAATTGAAGGCGGGGAGACCGAGCTTGATAAAACTGTAATTGAAAAGATAGGTGATCCTCTCAAACATATGATCAGAAACGCTATAGACCACGGTATAGAGACATCTGATGAACGCAGGAAAATCGGAAAGCCTGCAAATGGGACGATTACCCTGAAGGCATATCACCAGGAGGGGAATGTATATATTGATGTTATTGATGACGGGCGAGGGTTTGATCTCGATAAGGTTAAACGAAAAGCAGTCTCTCTCGGCCTTATATCGCCCGAGGAGGAGATCACAAGGGAACGGCTTGTCACAATAGTTTTTAGCCCCGGTTTTTCAACTTCTGAACAGGCGAGTGATCTCTCCGGCAGAGGAGTAGGGATGGATGTCGTCAAGACAAACATTGAGGAACTGCGGGGTTCTGTGGAAGTCAGGACAAAGGAAGGAGAAGGCACACTCATAAGAATAAAACTTCCTCTGACTCTTGCTATAATTGAAGGAATGCTTGTAAGTGTCGGGAGTTCAGTTCTCATTATACCTCTTTTGTCTGTCGTTGAAACAATCCAGTTGAAGAAGGATTCTTATAAAACAGTTGAAGGGAAGGGAGAGGTTATTCTGGTAAGAGGTGAATATATTTCTCTTATCAGGCTTAATGAGCTTTTTGGAATTGAAGCGAATTTTATAAATCCCTGGGAAGCTCTTGTTGTTATTGTCGAATCTGGAGGAGAGAGGATTGGTATAATGATAGATGACCTTATCGGGCAGCAGCAGATTGTTATCAAAAGCCTTGATAATTTTATATCCACAAGTAGATCTATTTCCGGGGCAACTATACTTGGAGATGGAAGGGTGGCTCTTATTATTGATATACATGGTATGGTTGAAGAGATTAAAAGTAATTGAAGGGGTTTTTAATGAAAGTTGAAAGTGAAATAAATGTAAAGAATATCGGGGGATTTTATTCATCTCTCAGGAAAGAGCTTGAAAAAAATAGTGAGGTAGAACTCGATTTTACAGATACACTCCGCATCGATTCATCAGCCGCGCAGGTAATTATTTCTGCTATGAGCAAGGCGGAGGAGCTTAATAAAAAAATAAGTATAAGCGGGGCTTCTCCTGAAATGAGAGAGCTCTTGAAACTGGCAGGCCTTTGAAATCTGAATTTTTCTAATCGGGGAGGAGTAAATGAGCAAGTATATCATGGTAATTGATGATTCACCTACTATCAGGGTAAGTGTTGAGATGGCCCTTAAACAGCTTGGATTACCGATAAAACAGGCTGAAAATGGCCGGGATGCCCTTGACAAGATCAGTCAGGTTAAAGATGAAGGGAGCGAGATAGCAATATGTATAAGTGATATCAATATGCCCGTCCTGGACGGTCTGGCATTTATTGCTGAATTCAGGAAAGTGGATAAATTCACTCCGGTTGTGGTACTTACTACAGAGGCCGAAAGGGATGTAATTCAAAAAGGTAAAGAGGCTGGAGCATCAGGCTGGATTATAAAACCGTTCCAGGCAGAGGATCTTCTGAATGTTGTTAAAAGGTTTGTGAAATAGCAATGTATAATAATAAAAGAATAGATAATAAAGATAATGATGACCAGAAAAGTGAAGAGTTCAGGCAGTATGTCACTTTTGTCGTCGGTGACGAAACCTATGGTGTATCAGTGATAAAGGTACAATCCATTAATGAAATGGTTGAGATTACACATGTGCCAAAGGCAAGAGCTTTCATAAAGGGTGTAATAAATCTTCGCGGCTCGGTAATACCTGTCATTGATATGAGGAAAAAGTTTTTTCTCCCTGATAAGGTGTATGACTCATTTACGGTGATTCTAATCGTTGAGGTCAGTGAAAGATTTATCGGAATGATTGTAGACTCAGTATCGGATGTAGTAAATATACCGGTATCAGATATACAGAGCACAATCAATTATTCCGCGAAGGTTGATACAAAATCCATTGAAGGTATCGGCAGGATCGGCGATAATCTTATAGTGCTGCTTGATGTCGATACGTTTCTGGCCGGTGATTCTCTACTGGCAGGATAGATATTAAATATGCTCAAGAGTCAGCAGAATAGAACCGGCAAACCTCTTTATCTCATTTATCCCGGAGAACATTTTGCTTCAAATGAAAACTGTTTTATAGGCACTATTGTAGGGTCATGTCTGGCAGTCTCGGTTTTTGATTATTCAAAGCGTATCGGAGGCCTGATTAATTTTGTCGTTCCAGGAAGTATCGGTACTGAAGATATTCTCCATGACGATATATCGCGAATCGGGATACTGAATATGGAATACTTGATGGCTGATATGGTTAAGCTCGGTGGTGACAGGCATTTTATGAGGGTTAAGATATTCGGAGCTGGATACACTGAGAATTCAACCCTCGGGAAGATATCTCTACCTGACAGCAATATAAGATTTGTAAGAGAGTATTTTGATCTTGAAAAGATAACTGTTGAGAAGAGCGACCTTGGAGGAAATTTTAGACGCAAACTTTATTTTTCCCCGTTCGACGGAGTTGTATACAGGCAGATATTGAAAAACAATGAGGACTTCTCTGAATTCATAAAGCTTGAAAAGGAATATGTTGAAAATGAGTTCAGGAACAGAAACAGGGTAGGTAAAATTGTTTTGTTTGATTAGGGAAAAGGAATGATAAATAATTATATTCTGGATGATAAAGATTTTAACCGGTTGAGGGATATAGTCTATACTGAAGCCGGGATAAAATTGGCAGATGTAAAAAAGATCCTGATGCAATCGCGTCTCATCAAAAGACTTCGTGAACTCAATCTCGATTCCTTTTCTGATTATCATGATTTCCTTCTTGAAAATTATGATAATGAAAAGATTAATTTTATAAATCTTATAACAACAAATAAAACTGATTTCTTCCGGGAAAGCGATCATTTCGATTTTTTAAAAAATACACTTCTTCCCGAGTATGAGAAAAGAGGGCAGAAAGACATCAGGATATGGAGTGCAGGCTGTTCAACCGGTGAAGAGGCTTATACTATTGCTATGGTTGTGAGTGATTATTTTAATAATAAAAAATCACCGGAGGTTCTTATACTCGCAACAGATATCGATACACAGGTTATTCAAAAAGCAAAAAACGGGATTTACCATGAAGAACATCTCGCGGCAGTCGAACAGAAATATATAAAGAATTATTTTGAAAAAGGGACTGGTGGGAATGAAGGTTTCTACCGCGTAAGCAATTCTCTCAAAAAGAATGTTTATTTTAGAAGGCTCAATTTACTTCAGAGCGAATATCCAATGAAAAAGCAGTTTGATATTATCTTCTGTCGCAATGTAATAATCTATTTTGACAGGGATACGCAAAAGAAGCTGTTCGATAAATTTTATCATTACCTTAAGGATGACGGGTATCTCCTGATAGGCCATTCTGAGAATATAACCAGTATTACTGATAAATTTATACTCACTGGAAGAACTATTTATAGAAAGGTGGTATAATTTTTCATGTATATAAGAATGAGGCACAAGCTCGGGAAGAATTTGACAATAATATACCCCGGGGAATATTATGTTACTAACGGTGATGAGCTTATAGGGACACTTCTCGGTTCATGTGTTGCAGTGTGTCTTCATGACAACGTTAAAAAGATCGGCGCTATGAACCATTTTATGCTGCCGGGAAAGATTCATGAAAGGATACTCCCTGATAATGATTATACCAGGTATGGACTGGCTTCAATGAATAAGATAATCGGCGAAATGCTTGAGAAAGGGGCTGAAAGAAAAAATCTCACGGCAAAGATTTTCGGAGGCGGGAATATTCTTCAGTCACTGAACACCGCTGAAAGGCCCAGCTTGATCTCCTCTGATAATGTGAGGATGGCGAAGGTGATACTTGAAATGGAGGATATACCGATTATCAGCATGGACGTTGGAGCGGATTATACCAGAAAGATAATCTTCGATGTGGATACCGGTAGGATTTACCTTCGAAAAATAAAAGGAAGAGAAATAACAAAACTTGTTCTTAAAAGGGATGAGAATTTAATAATAGGATAGAGAATTAGACTATGGAACATAACAAAGTCAGGGTTCTAATAATTGATGATTCGGCACTGATGCGGAAATTTCTGACTGATATCCTCTCTCAATCTCCATCAATAGAAATAGTTGCAACTGCATTAGATGCAAATATTGCCGCACGAAAAATCAATACGCTGAATCCCGATGTAATAACTCTTGATATTGAGATGCCGGGAATGGATGGCCTGACTTTTCTCCAGAAGCTAATGATTGCAAATCCGGTCCCCGCTATAATGGTGAGCTCTCTGACAGAGAGAGGTTCTACTGCTGCGATCAGGGCTCTTGAAATAGGAGCGTTTGATGTTGTTGCCAAACCCCAGTTTGATAGTGAAGAAAGCACATCCGAGTTTTCGAGGGATCTCATTGAAAAAGTTATAGCTGCGGGAAAATCAAAGAGCAGGATAAAGAAGAGACCGGTCGCTGCCCTTAAAGTGGAGCAGAAATATACAGCTGATGTAATAATCTCTAAAGCAGATTTTGTTAATAAAAACAAACCTACCGAGAAAGTTATAGCAATCGGAGCGTCTACAGGGGGAACCGAAGTTATTGACCAGATACTTGCAAGTCTTCCTAATGGTTGCCCCGGGATTCTTATTACACAGCATATGCCTGAAAAGTTTACGGAGGCATTTGCTAACAGGGTTAACGGAAAATCTAATCTTCTGGTGAAAGAGGCAAAAAACGGTGACAGGCTCCTTACGGATCTCGCTCTCATTGCTCCTGGCGGGAAACATATGCTGCTTAAGTCTGATAGAAACGGTTACTGGGTGGAGATCAATGATGGCCCTCCTGTAAACAGACACAAGCCTTCAGTCGATGTTCTGTTTCGTTCAGTGAGTAAGTTCGCCGGAGATTCCTCAGTTGGCATAATTTGTACGGGTATGGGGAATGATGGAGCTGTCGGCCTTCTTGAGATGAAGCAGTCTGGAGCGAATACACTCGCGCAGAATGAGGAATCCTGTGTGGTGTTTGGTATGCCCAAAGAGGCGATAAAACTTGGTGCGGCGGATATGATTACTGATATTGAGGGTATTATTAATTATATTAAAAAGATGTGTCATTAAGGGGGATCTCTCGCAAAGGCGCTAAGACGCGAAGAAAAAATGAAAAAATGATCACCACAGAGGCACAGAGGTCACGGAGAAAGGCGGAGGCAATTTTACACAGATGGACACAGATTTTCACAGATAAAGAAGACGATATAGGGTGGATTTGACTTACTGACAAAATTCATCCTCAAAACTCCGCGAACTCCATGTCTCCAGCGAAGCGGGTGGTAAAACAATTCATCTTGAAGACAGAAAGAGATTAAGTGAGAAGGATGAGATAATGAAATTATAACTGATTTTTACGGGTATTTATAAGCTCTGATGGTACTGCCGCTGTTGATAGTAATACCGCTAAGATCAATTGTTCCATTAAATGTTATCAGATAAGTTCCATCGCCCTGAGATGCTATTGTCAGATCAAG
>CAZVFJ010000057.1:0-15098 GCA_964625825.1 uncultured Leptospirales bacterium
AGGGCGAGCAGAAACATTGCATAGGGATTACTCTCACCGGAAGAGTATCCCTTTTCCAGCATAATCACTGCGTTTTCGTAATTTTTCTTTTTAAAGGACCTATAAGCTTCATTAATGAAACTGAAGGTATTCTCTTTCGCCGGAGGTTTTGCTTTCATCAGCATAATATGGCTGGTTATCTTCGGAAAATTTTTCGGATCTCATCAATGATAGAAATTCTGTCATCGACCATCTTTCCTATTATAAAGCCAAGCAGAATAAATAATATAATAACAATAGTTTTTGCAATTCCGAATGTAAGTATAAATATTCCAAGAATAAGGCCGGCAACAGCACCGACCGTTTTCCCCGGATTTTCACTTATAAATTCAAACAGATAACGGGAGAGACTCATGTTACTGCTTTACCCTCTCAAGATATTCACCTGTTTCAGTATTTATCTTGATCATATCACCTTCATTGATAAAGAGAGGGACTCTCACTTCTGCTCCGGTTTCAACCTTAACAGGCTTAAGCACGTTAGTCGCAGTATCACCTTTAAGTCCCGGTTCAGCATATGTAACTTTCAGTATAACAGTCATGGGAGGTTCAACAGTAATAGGTTCGCCTTCGTACATGGCGATGTCAACCATATCCTGTTCTTTTATAAACCTGAGAGCATCACCAATTGCTTTTTTAGGAATAGACTCCTGCTCATAAGTTTCAGTATCCATAAAAACCAGAGAATCACCCTCCTCATAAAGATACTGCATCTGTGTTTTTATAATTTTAACATCCTCAACTTTCTCACCGCCCCGGAACGTTCTTTCAACAACTGAACCTTTCTTCACATGTCTGAGTTTAGATCTTACAAATGCAGCACCGCGCGCAGGCTTAACATGCTGATATTCAATCACGGAGTAGAGTTCACCATCAAGCTTTATAACCACTCCTCTTTTAAAATCATTAACTGAAATCATAAATACTCCTTAAATAACTATTAATTCTTTTGAAGATTTCGTAAGCAATTCACAACCGTCAGATGTTACCAGCACTGTGTCTTCTATTCTAACTCCACCCTTGCCTGGAATATAAATACCGGGTTCAACAGTAATAACCATGTTCTTTTTAAGTTTAGTGCTGTTATTTTTTTTAATAGCCGGGAGCTCATGAATTTCGATTCCTACTCCATGCCCCAGACCATGACCAAAACTTTCTCCATAACCTTTGTCTGAAATATAATTCCTGGCAACTGAATCAAGTTTACTGGTGTTTATCCCGGGTTTTACAGAACTGACAGCTTTTCTCTGAGCTTCATAAACAATGTTGTATATATCCCCCAGAGTTGAATCTATCTTATCTACAAATATTGTTCTTGTCAAGTCTGAATTATAACCTCTATACAAACACCCCATGTCAATCAGTAAAACATCTCCTCTTAATATTTTTTTGTCCTCTGAGGGTTTATAGTGAGGCATGGATGAAGCGGAACCGGAAGCAACAATGGGATCGAAAGAACAGGCTGTGCATCCGTTTTTTTTGTAAAAATAATCTATTTCAACCGCAATATCCCATTCTGAAATCCCCGGTTTTATATAACTCAGTAAATGGCTGAAACACCTGTCTGTAATTGCGCATGCCTCACGCAATACTGCAATCTCCCCATCATCCTTTACCATTCTAAGCATAGACACGGGGTCTGCTGTTGCCGGTGTAATCTTCACTCTCTTTAAGGCATTTTGCAGCTCATTATGAAATGAAAGAGTTATACTGTGCGATTCAACAAAAATTTGTTTTTTTTGGACAACATCTCTACACACTTTGATTGCATTAGCAGCGGACCCCTCCTGTAAAAAAAAAGTGAATCCTTTTGGAAGGATCGATTTAACATATTCTTCATACCTTGAATCGGATATAAAAAAAGATTCTTCCTCGTCTATCAAAAGAAACGCATTTGATCCTGCATAGCCTGTGAGATATTTTATATTATTAAGGTCTGTGATGAGGTACGGGAACAACTCCATCCCTTTGAGAAGTTTTTTCAATTTTTTAATTCTCATAAACCCACTCCAAATATTAATTGCATAAAACAATACATTCCAGATAAATATACATAAACGATTTGTCGAACATTTTTAATAAATATATTTCTTTAACCGGAGGTTTATTATATGAAAGCAGGTATTGTGGGAGCAGGAGCACTCGGTTCACTTTTCTCACATATATTCCAGAAATCAGGCATTGCATTCTCCGTTTATGAAAACAATATTTCTGTTGTTAATGAAATAAACTCATTGGGACTAACCCTCACGGAGGGAGAGGTTAAAGAAACAATTAATCCGGCAATCAGTTCAAGCCCGGGAATTCTTGGTGATGTTGATATAATATTTCTCTTTGTTAAAAGTTACTCAACTGAGGATGCTATTAAATCTATAAAATCATCGATAAAACCTGATTCAATTATAGTTTCTCTACAGAATGGGATTGGAAACTTTGAATCAATTTCGAAACATATAGATAAGAATAGAATTGTTTTAGGCACTACAACCATCGGTGCCACAAAAACGGAAGCATCTGCTGTTACCCTTGGAGGCAAAGGAATAGTAACAATTGGGAGCAGCAGCAGTGATTCAGTTGACTCGGTTGACATGCTTTTCAGAAGTACAGAAATTTCCGTGAACAAAATATTTAATCCTCAAATAGCGGTCTGGAAAAAAGCTGTTGTAAACGCCGGGATCAATCCCATTGCTACAATTCTTGATATAAAAAACGGGGAAATTCTTGAAAATAAGTTCGCGATAAAATTGCAGGAATCTGCGGTAAGGGAAGCTATTGATTCAGCTATTGCAGCAGGTATACAAATTGATTTTAATTCAATGATCCATGAAGTCAGGGATATTTGTAAAAAAACATCTATTAACACATGTTCAATGCTTCAGGATATAAAAAATAAGCGCAGAACTGAAATCGACAGCATAAATGGAGCTATTATAAATACGGCTGCCCGATATGGAATTTTAACTCCTGTTACTGAAACCTTGTATCAGCTTGTAAAATGCCTTGAAATGAAATAAAGTTTAATTAAAACATTTCATTTTATCTGGTGTGGCGCAATATTAAAAAAAAATCACACCCATGATAAACTGACCGATAATTGAAACAGTTGATAAAATATTTTACTAAAGGAAGTTCAATGAATAAAAGCATTATTTTAATAAAATTAATAGTAACAACGTTGATGGTATATATCCTTGCCTCACCTCTTTACCCTCAGACTTCTACCGGAAAAAAGGTTAAACTCCCTTCTTCAGTGATAAAAGCAGAGGAAGAGAAAAATAATTCCGGTGAAACAGTTTCAACGGATAAAAATATACCTGCAACAAATGATAAAAAATCTTCTGAAGATAAAAAAATAACCCCCTCCAAAGAACAGACTAAAGAACCTCTGGATGACAGGAAGAAGAGCGACAAGATATCGCAGACTCTGGATTATGGTATTCAGAAAGATAGAAAAATTGCCATTAACATGATTAAAGAGATCAATGATGAGCAGATGAAAAAAGATCTCCTCAGAAAACTTGCCACAATTGTTACAGATGACTCAGATATGGAAATTAGAAAAACTGCAGTTACCGCTTTAGGAGATTTTAAATCTTCTGAAAATTCAGAAGCTGTTATTAAAGCCCTTGATGACACTAATGATGATGTAAGAATTGCAGCATGTTACGCCATCGGAAAAATAAAGATTCCGGAAGCCAAAACAAAGCTGATTGAAATTCTAAAAAAGCAGGATATGACTAATCCATCGAATCTCACTGATGCGATCATAATAGCTCTCGGAGATCTTAACTCGCAAGAGATAATTGAATTCGCGGTAGAAAATTCAAAAAATATAAAAAATAGCAGGATGCTGCGCGAGAGGCTCATACTCTTCATTGGAAAATGCGGATCAGCAGCCCAGAAGGATTTTTTAATAGAACTCTATAAAGATAATGAAGAGGATATGAACATAAGATCATACGCGGTTAAAAGCATAGCGAAGCTTAAGCTGAAGGATGCATCTCCATCAATCAAAGAAGTTATCAATGACATAGACTCTTATAGCTTTAATAAGAAAAAAAAATTCTATGATCTTTACATGCAGTCAGTAACAGCTCTTGTTGAACTCGGGGATGCTGATTCAATCCCGCTTCTTATGAATTCTATCAGGAGTGATAATGCTGATGTCAGGTACAAAGCTGTTAATTTAATAAAAGAATTCGATGATGAAAGAACTATTGACATATTAAAATACAAAATGAAATATGATCCCAGTGGTAGAGTTAGAAAAGCCGCGCAAAAAGCCCTTGAAGAAAAGGGACTCATAGAAAAAAATAAAGAGAAAGATAATATACCGGAAACTGAAGAAAAGAATGAAGATACAGAATAACGGGCAGAAGACACTTGAAAGCAGATCAATGCGGAGTAAAATAAAAGAGATAGCAGCTATATCTGTTTTTATTGTTGCGGCTGCTATTGCTTCAATTATACTTGCGAATATTATTGTATTTCCTCTTACACACTTTGCCATAAAAAATGTTGATATATTTAACCTGATATTTAACAATTTTATACTGATAATTATCCTGGTATTTCTTATTTACAAATTTATCATACGATACAGGAAACTTGCTGATGAAGGCCTCAAAGCGAAAGAAATTCTTCTATATTTTGTGAAGCGCCCCTTCTATTATGCCGGACTTTCTTTATCATTTATTGTTATTTCTGCTTTAATGATTTTTGTTTTATACCTCCTCTTTAGCCTTAATTATTACTATCTTTACGAAATATCCGGCGGAGTATGATAAATGGCAATAAGGGCTTTTGACAGATATTTTTACAATCTACCGGAGATCAATCGTGAGCCTGATTTCCTGAAATTCTGGGAGAAGTCTATTGCTGATATAAGAAAAATTCCACTTGAACCGGAAGTTCACGAAAGTGGAAAAAAATCATCTGCTAAATTTAAAGTCTATGATGTCTCATATAACGGTTTTCTTAAAACAAGGATAAAAGGCACTCTCTACGTCCCCAAAAAAACTGATAAGCCCAGGGTAATTATCCATATCCATGATTATAACCGCTACCCGGAAAAAGGGATTGTTAAACACCTGAATGATAACACCGCTCATCTGATACTTATTCTAAGAGGCCATGATATTATTGAGAACAGGAAAGAGGATGATGAGCAGCATTCTCTTGGTTTTATTGTGGAGAATATTATTGATATCGATACTTATTATGCCCGCTCAGTCTATCTCGATATATTCAGATCTGTTGATTTTCTCAGGCTTATTAGCTTTCTTGACTGCAACAAAATCGGAATTTATGGAAAGGGATTCGGCGCAGCAGCAGCTTTTTTCACTGCTGTTTATTCCGGAAGGATAGGAGCAATTGTTATGGACGCTCCCCTATTTTGCAATCTTCCTTTAAGTCAGAATATCTCCCAGAGCGATACTGCCAGGGAGATAAATGATATCATCAATATTCAGAAAGGGAAAAAAAACCAGATTAAGCGAAACCTCTCTTATTTTGATATTATTAACTTTTCACATGATCTGAAAGCCCCTACTCTTTTTATAACAGGGCTAATGGATCAAATTTCCCCTCCTGAGTGCGTCATGGGGCTCTTCAACCATATTCAGAGCGAAAAAACAATTGAAATATACCCGGATGAAGGTAATGAAGCGGGGGGTGAGTCTCAGAAGATTAAAGCAATAAACTGGCTTTCAGGCGAGATACTCAGGGATACATATTAGACCATTTTTTCATCCATAATATAAGGTACAAAAGTTGCCCTTCCGATTATCTCTTCAAAAAAATCATTTTCCCGTTTTTTTACTATTCTTTTTATCTGATGGTTTTTGCCATTTTCATCAACAGGTATTACAAGTATACCTCCTTCATTCAGTTTTGCAAGCAACTCGCTCGGGAATATTTTTACACCTGCGGCAACAATAATCCTGTCAAAAGAGCCTTCTATTTCATTAAAATTTTCAGCATTAATTACTTTTATGCCATAACCTAACTGTTGAAGAACCATCCTGGAACGCTCGGCAAGTTCAGGGATCCTTTCCATAGCCATAACTTTCCCGGCAAGCTCCGAAAGAACCGCGCTCTGGTATCCTGAACCTGAACCTATATCCAACACAGATTCATCACCGGTAAGCCTCAAAGACTGGACCATTGAAGCTACAACAGAGGGAGTGGATATTGTCTGGCCAAAACCGATAGGGAGCGACGTATCATCATAAGCCCTATAACAAAGCGCTTCAGATACAAACATATGACGAGGGACCCTGAACATCGCATCAAGAACAGAGCCGGAAGAAATACCTCTCTGCTCAAGTTTTATTACCATATTTCTCCTGGCATTTATCATTCTGTCATCACTAAGGTACAAAATAACCTCCCCATTCTATCCCGGTCTGCCCCTTGTAATTCACTTCAAGTTTAACATCAACCCACCAGGCTTTAAATGACGGAAGTTTGAACGTGTTATAAACAAGTACATATCTGTACTCTTCACCATTTTTTACTGTAGGATATATACTTCTTAAAGAATCAATTTGTGAAGGGCTTATAACTTTCCCACCTGTTTCTAAAGCTATCCGCACCAGTTCCGGATCACATTGTTTAAGTGATATTATCATAATTGGAATGTAATGTTCCCTTGCATAATCTATAATTGCATCAGGAGTGTACTGTGTAAAAGAATCGGGGCTAATGTTCCCATCAGTGATTAGAACAACACCTCTCCTGTCGGGCCGGGGGATCAGGCTTGTTATAGACTGATAAAGAGCTGCACCAGTCTGCTTCCCATTCCTGTACTCCTGCTTTCCAAGAGCGGCGAGCGTTCTCCTCCTGCTCCAGTCAAAACCGCTCCCAACCCAGACTTGATCATTAAAATTTATAAGCTCTATACTGTCATTAGTCCTCATAGACTTGAGAATAAAATCAGCGAGCCATGGCAGATCTCCATGTCTGCCGCTCATTTCAGATGACCTGTCTACAGTAAGAGCAAAGGACGCGGACGTTACCCTGTTTTTAAGATAATCAGTATAAATATTATTTATATGAGAATTATCTTCTACTATTGTAAAATTTGAAGGTTTAAGGCCATATACAGGCTTGCCATCTCTCCCTCTTACATTTACATAATATGCAATGACAGGAAAATTTGCCGAATCAACAGATGTTATCTCCATCTCAAGATTTGAATACTGTTTTTCTGCCGGCGAAAAGCAGTAAACCCTGTTTGGGACAGTGTCAAGAACATAGAAAAAACCATCTTGATCAAACATTGAGGAGCTTGCCCTTACAATTTTACCGTCATTCCACTCTGAAAAAATTCTCTTTGCGCCTGTTTCAACATTATATATTATTACACCGTTTTTCTCGTCAGAAATAATCAGGTTATCACCATTGACATTCAGTCCCCGCGGAGATACCATCTCATCCATCATTATATCTTTAATATAATTGCCATAATGGTCAAAAACAGCAATCTTTCTGAGTGCTGTATCCGAAACATAAATCATATCTTTCAGGCAGGCTACATCTACAGGATTTTTAAACTCACCCTCATACTCACCAATTTTACCGAATGAAAGATTGAACCTGCCGTTTGAATCGAATTTCTGAACCCGGTAATTACCACCATCAACAATATATATATAACCATTACTATCAAAGGATACCCCCTTCGGTCCGTGGAAAAATCCATCAGCGCTCCCCTTGCCGCCAAATTTATAAAGTATCTTACCGGATGTGGAGGCTACAATAATAGTATCATTTTTAAAATCTGATAATAATATTCTTCCCGAGTTGAAATCTATTCCATATATTCCACCGGAATATCCTGTTCTTATAATCTCCTCGGCTTTGCCATTTAGATCGATCCTGACAATTCGTGGATTTGAAAAAGATGTTATATATATATTCCTCTCTCCATCGACAGTCATGTCAGTCGCATCCGGAAATGAAAATCTCTTCATTTTTGCTGAATCATACTCGGCATGAAGAAGATAATCCGCAGGATTCTCGCTGGCCTCATTAAAACTTCTCTTAAAAAGGATGCTGTCGAGACGCTGTTTAGCGGAGATATTCTCGGGGTATATATCAAGTATCTTTTTAAGTTCAGATATTGAGCTCTCGGTAAAACCTGCGAGCCTATAAGCTCGCGCGAGATAATCCCTTGCGGTATAATAATCAGGATACTCCTGAATAGCTTTTTTGAAGAATTCCGCAGCGGCAAGATACTGCATATTATTAAAATAAACCGTACCCTTTTTAAAATATTCCTTTGCCGACTCAAACCTGACAAAATTTATTTCAGCAGGGTAAACGGAAAGAATAGGAGTTGCTACAAAAAACGCTATGTAGAATATCAGAAATCCCTTTTTGAGCTTCATTGATGTTTATTACCTGCTGATTATTTTTTATCCTATACCACATTATACTTATCGTCAAACAGGAGATAAATATATAAACAAAGAGGAAAATTTAATAAGACATAATTATATTTTTAAAAGTTATGCTGTCAATAATAATTGACATTCAGATTATTAAATAAGAAAAGAATAAAATGTTATCAGCAGCAGCCATTATATTCATTATTACCTACACAGGAATCATTTTTACAAGACTCCCCGGGGTAAATATCGACAGACCTTCCGCTTCCTTTTTTGGAGGAGTGGCAATGCTTGTATTCGGGGTACTCACTCTTGACGAAGCTATTGCGGCCATAGATTTTAACACGATAACGCTTTTAATCGGTATGATGATTATAATCAGTGTACTTCAGCTTGACGGATTTTTTTCATTCATTGCATTCCAGACAATCAGGCTTGCAGGGAACGAAAAAAAGCTCCTTTTTATTATAATTTTTACGACAGGTATATCGAGTGCATTTCTTGTTAATGACGCCGTTGTACTTCTCTATACGCCGATTGTAATATCCATATGTAAAAATTCTGACATCAATCCTGTGCCGTACCTCATCGCAGAAATATTATCTTCCAACGCGGGAAGCGCAATGACAATTACAGGGAATCCGCAGAACATGCTAATTGGAATAAATTCAGAAATATCATACGGAATGTTTCTTCTCCACCTCCTCCCTGTATCCTTAATTTCAATGCTTGTTATATACTTTGTGATAAAATTCATATACAGAGAGAATTTCACGGGAGTTAAGCCGGTCCGATGTGAAACCACTGAATATAGTTATGATTACAGGTCTATGAAATTTTCCGTACCGATATTTATTGTAGTTATAATTTTATTCTTCGCGGGGAGATTACTTCATCTCTCAATTCCGGTAATTGCCCTTACAGGTGCAGCACTTATACTTCTAATGGGAAAGATTAAACCTTCAGAGGTTATTAAAAAAGTTGACTGGGTACTGATACTCTTCTTTTCAACACTTTTTATTGTTGTGAGGGGATTTGAAACTACAGGTATAATACAGAACGCCATCAGCAGATGGCCAATCAGCAACGATCTCGCCGGCCTGAGTGCCATTCACGGCATAAGCCTGGTTCTTTCCCAAATTATCAGTAATGTGCCTTATACAATATTTATGATCCCTGTTCTGAAACATACAGGTAATGATATGATTTGGCTGTCACTTGCATCAGCATCAACACTTGCGGGAAATGCGAGCATTCTCGGTGCAATGGCGAACCTTATAGTAATAGAATCAGCCGAAAAACTTGGTGTGCATATATCTTTTTTTGAATTTCTTAAACCGGGGATAGTTGTTACCCTGATAACATTGCTTCTCTCACTGGGGATTCTTTACTTACAGATATTGTTTTTTTGAAAAATTATGATAAAATAGGAGTTTATTACCTCAGCCGTAAGCGGCGGGGATATATAACTTTTATTTTCAAAACTAAAATATATATTCAGGAATTATTACTTAATACTTATTTCTTCTTCTTCAGCATTTTTGCCAGAAACTGCCCGGTATACGATGCAGAGATTTTGCTAAGCTCTTCTGGTGTACCGGTACCGACAAGAGTTCCTCCCATATCACCACCTTCAGGCCCGAGATCAATAATCCAGTCCGCAGTCTTTATTACATCGAGATTATGTTCTATGACTATAACAGTATTTCCCTTTTCAACAAGTGAATTAAGCACTTCAATCAGTTTTTTAATATCATCAAAGTGAAGTCCGGTTGTAGGTTCATCAAGAATATAAAGAGTTCTCCCTGTTGCTCTCCTTGAAAGCTCAGTTGAAAGTTTAATCCTCTGCGCTTCACCTCCGGAAAGAGTTGTCGCAGGCTGTCCAAGCTTTATATATCCGAGCCCGACACTTTTAAGTGTTTCAAGTTTTGAATTTACCGCGGGAATATTCTGAAAGAATGGTTGAGCCTCATCAACAGTCATATCGAGAACTTCAAATATATTTTTACCCTTGTATCTTACCTCAAGAGTTTCATGGTTATACCTCTTTCCCTTGCATACATCGCATGTTATATAAACATCAGGAAGAAAGTGCATCTCAATTTTCTTTACACCGTCACCTTCGCATGATTCACATCTGCCACCTGAGACATTGAAGGAGAATCTCCCCGTCTTGTAGCCTCTTACTTTGGATTCAGGAAGCTTTGCAAAGAGTTCTCTTATGGGGGTAAAAAGTCCCGTATATGTAGCGGGATTTGATCTTGGAGTTCGCCCTATAGGGGACTGATCAATATCAATGACCTTATCAATAGCCTCCAGTCCGGTTATTTCATCGAAAGCACCCGGGTACTCCTTTGATTTCATGACAAGAGAAGATAAAGCCCTGTAAAGTATTTCTATAACCAGAGATGATTTTCCGGAACCTGAAACTCCGGTAACAGCTGTTAATAATTTCAGGGGAAAATCTATATCAATATTTTTAAGGTTGTTCTCTCTAGCTCCCTTAATAGTAATAAATTGTTCAGGTTTTCTCCTGATCTCAGGGAGGGGAATTATTTTTTTTCCGGAAAGATAATCACCTGTTAATGATTTTTCAGAATTTAATATATCATCCGGAGAACCGGTTGCAACAACATATCCTCCGTTAAGGCCTGCGCCAGGCCCCAGGTCAACAACATAGTCAGACTCCATGATGGTTTCCTCATCATGCTCAACAACAATAACAGTATTGCCAATATCACGCAGATGTTTTAGCGTCTTCAGTAGCATTTTATTATCCCGCTGATGCAGCCCTATACTCGGTTCATCAAGTACATACAGCACACCGGTGAGACTTGATCCAATCTGTGTAGCAAGTCTGATCCTTTGCGACTCACCTCCGGAGAGAGTACCAGCAGCCCTGTCAAGAGTTAGATACTCTATACCGACATCATTCAGAAATTTGAGCCTCGCTTTAATCTCCTTCATAATCTGTTCGGAGATCTTAATATCTGTTGGATTCAGTTCTATATTTGAAAAAAAGTCATATGCATCCTTTATCGAAAGGGAGGATACATCACTTATTGTTTTACCTGCTACTTTTACAGCACGGCTTTCAGGACGGAGTCTCAAACCATCACAGGCGGAACACCGGCTGTTTGTCATATACTTCTCCATCCACATACGCATTTCATCAGAATTTGTTTCCCTGTATCTCCTTTCAAGATTAGGAAGTACACCTTCAAATTTTTTGGAAAACTTAAATTCTGCATCTTTTTTCTTAATATCATACTTTAGCCTGTTTCCACCTGTCCCGTAAAGGATAACGTCCTTTACATTATCAGGGAGGTTTTTCCATGAAGTATCGGGATCAAAGTTCAGACTTTTTGCTAAAGCCTGAACCGTTTCAAGGTACCAGTAACTGGTACTTTTCCCCCAGACTTCCAACACCCCTTCATTCAGTGATTTGTCCGGGTTGGATACTATTTTTTCAGGGTCAAACTGCATTATAAAGCCCAGGCCGTCACATTCGGGACAGGCACCATACGGGGTATTAAACGAAAACATTCTCGGTGATAATTCAGGAATTGATATACCACAGTCAGGGCATGAAAGCCTGGTAGAATAAAGTAATTCTTTGTCATCGGCAAGAATAGAGACAAGCCCTTCACCTATATCTATTGACGTTTCAACTGAATCAGTTAGCCTTGGCCTAATGCCGTCCTTGACTACAAGCCTGTCCACCACGATCTCAATTGTATGTTTTTTATTTTTTTCGATCTTTATATTATCATCAACTGTATAAAATTCATCATCGATTCTCAACCTGACAAAACCGTTCTTCTTTGCTTTCTCAAGTTTTTCGGCATGTTCACCTTTCTTTCCACGTATAAGCGGAGCCAGTATCTGAAGTTTAGTCCCCTTTCTCATGGTCATGAGTGATTCGACTATCTGGTCTACTGACTGTGAAGTAATTTTTTTCCCGCAGCTGTAACAAAAAGGAACACCGATACGCGCAAAAAGGAGTCTGAAGTAATCGTAAATTTCTGTTACAGTACCGACTGTAGATCTTGGATTGCGGTGAGTTGTTTTCTGTTCAATTGATATTGCAGGGGAGAGTCCACCTATAAAATCAACATCCGGCTTTTCCATAAGCCCTAAAAACTGCCTTGCATAGGCAGAGAGTGACTCAACATATCTTCTCTGCCCCTCGGCATATATCGTATCAAAAGCAAGCGAAGACTTCCCTGAGCCTGAAAGTCCTGTTATTACAACAAGTTTATCCCTGGGAATTTCAAGTGAAATGTTTTTTAGATTATGTTCTCTTGCACCCTTGATAATAATTTTATGATCGTTCATATCAGGGTAATATTAATTGAACCACACATAGGACATACTACGTCCTTTTCTATGTCATCCTCAAACTCATCCTTCTTCTTAATTATAATGTCATCCCACCTGTAATCGCAATCCTCACAGGCGTAACTGATATGAACCTTCCTTTCGCGACGTCTCTTTTTCCCTTCATTATCTTCGTCTTCATCTTCTTCGTCAAAATCGTCTTCCTCATCCGAAAACTCATCAAGATCCTTCAGTTCTTCTTCATTATAATGTTCTTCATAGTAATCGTCTTCATAAACTTCATCATCAAAATCTTTTTCGATGTAATCGTCACCCATTATAACACCTTTCCTTTTCTCAACAATGATTAAACATTCAAAACATTGTCCGCCATCAAATAATTTCACGCCCGGAGTAATGCTCTGAATACCAAAAAAAATGGGTCAATATTTGTCAAAATATTTTATAAAACTATTCAAAAATTTTTACTTTCGTATCCTTTATTTTTTCTGATGCATCCGGTTTGACAATTTCGAGCTGGCTAGCTCTTTTATCTGTAACTATAATATCCCATATACCCCATTTCCCGGGTGAATCAGAATATTCTCTAACAATAATATCAAATCTACCATAAGATGACAATTCATATGGAATTAAAGTTTCAAATAATTTCTGTTGAGTTAAAATTCTGTAATCCAACTCCGAAATCAAAAACATCTTGCCCGTTATATTCCGCCCCCATATCTTAAGAATTGAATTCATCGGTTTCAAATCTCCTTTGTATTGTACAAAATCAATAATCAGTCGATAAATCAAATTCCTGTCATAACCATCAATTCTGAATTCAGCATAATAATCAGGAGTAAAAAACGCAAGTTCATCAATAACAGGCGGTGAATCCTTGTAAACTTTAAGTCCATCAGGTCTACTTAATTTTATCAGTTCACTATAATTAAAAAAATAGAGTCGATTTCTTGAATCGCCCGCTTTTAAGGGATTTATTATAATTACATCCGAATCTTTTGTTTTTAAATTATTATTTGAAGTAATTATATCTTTATCCGGAGATTTGGTATTGGTTTTCAGCGCTTTAATGTCAATCTTTTCTGTTTTTGTATCTGTTTGGACTTTTTTAGTATCGGTTTCACCTTTCCTGCTTTTAACTTTAACTTTTTTTAAAACAGACTTTCCTTTTTTACTGGCAGTTTTATTTTTTTTTGCAGAAGCTTTCTTTTTCTTTTCTTTACTTACTGTCTTGGAAGTTTTAACTTTTGTAACTTTTTTCTTCTCTGATTCTGTGCTGATGTTTGAGGTTTCTAATTTACTTTTATCAGGCTTAATATTCTTTCTTATTGAATCAAAATCTATTTTTAATGCTTCTTTATCCGGAATTGTCGATTCAGTGTCAGGCTTTATTAAATCATTAGCAGATAGCGGGATAAATGATATCAACAATAAAAATAAAAGAATAATTTTAATATATTTCATAAATTATCATCAACTTAGAGGGACCTGGCATATTACTACAGGAATTGAAAATTCGATTTTAATACATTATACTGCTGTCAGGTGATTTCATCACCTGACAAGTTTCATTACTTTGTCAACATCAAGATTTGATATTGTATCCAGATTAGCATGAGTATTTTTAAAAATATCATTGAGATCGGCCATCAGTGTCTCAACTTTCCTATCCCCGGTCAGATTTGAGGCAACAATATTATCCACTTCAACCTGAACTTTGGTGAGATTGTTGATATCATTGTTTATAAGCTTCTTTACTTCATTCTTTTTTGTTTCAAGCGCGGCTGGATTCATATCTTCGCCAAGAAAATCCCTGAGAATTTTATTTCCTTCAAATGTAGTATTTGTGAGTGTCTGATTTACATTCTCCGGCGAATTATTTTTCTGAATATTATCAATACCTTCATTTATTATCTGGTATTTTGTCAGCGAGGTTTGAATATCCTTAATCTCTCTTTCAATAGTCTCTAACCTGGAATTTATAACTTTTCCAAGATTCAGGGAATCAGTTTTAAGGTCTTTTTTATTTCCTGCATTCCCAGCCTCATCTATCTTTCTCTTACTATTAATCTTCTGGGCTGACCCCAGAATTCCGTCAGCAGTTATTTTCATTTTACACCTTCCATTGTGCCTATTTTTTATATATTTTTGTACAACACTCCTGCAAACAAATTACACAGATATTTATTTTTTGTCAATAAAATAAGCACAGAGAAAGTGTCTACTCCGCTCTATCCATTTTTACCGAGATAATCTTTGAAACGCCAGGATCTTCCATCGTTACTCCATAGATAGACTCACTTATATACATGGTCTTTTTAT
>CAZVFJ010000058.1:0-3085 GCA_964625825.1 uncultured Leptospirales bacterium
GCGTTGCGGACTCAAGTTATGCTTTAAAAACTGTAAATTTCTGAAAATATATTTTAGTATAAAAAAAATTCTAAATTCCCCTCGTTTTTGATGTGGAGAAGTATAAATTTTTAGTATTTTAACATTTAATTTATAACTGTAACATCCGATATTTATTTGACTCTTATAAATAAATTCATTTATGGTATTATTATGGATATAAAAGATAAAAACGAGAACAGGTTCACCTTCGGAGTAGAGGGGATGACATGCGCGTCGTGTGTCAGGATTGTTGAGCGAAGCCTGAAAAAAATGGATGGTGTACATTTTGTTTCGATAAACCTCGGGACAGAGAAGGGATATGTTATTACTGACAGTAATATTACATTTGATAATATAAAAGAGAGGATAGACTCAACTGGCTACCGTGCTCTCCCTGATGTGCCGGACACAGAGAAAGTTCTGAATGATTTTAAAATCGCGCGCAGGAGAATGTTTCTTTCTATTGCGGTATTTATCCCTGTCACAATTCTTATGATTCTTCATATGAGCGGATTACATATGCCGTGGTTTATTCCGTTTGAATTTGCGGCAGGAGCGTTTATTATCTTCGGTCCAGGCCGGGGTGTATTTAAAGGCGCATATATCGCGGCCTCACACGCACACGCGAACATGGATACACTTGTTGCCACAGGAGCGCTTGCATCATGGGTGACAGCTGCACTTCACATGTCGGGTATGGATATAAGTTCATTCGGTTCGCTCTCTGTTATGCTTATAGCACTTCATCTTACCGGACGTTATATCGAGTCAAGGCTCAAATACAGGGCATCAGGTGAGATACGGGCTCTCCTTTCCATGAGGCCGCGCAACGCTTTTATGGTTATTGAGGAGGATGTTGTTGAGGTCCCGGCTGAGAATGTTCCGGTTGGAGCTCTCCTTGCAGTAAGGTCGGGAGAGAGGCTTCCGCTTGATGGAATTATAATTGAAGGCGATGGATTTATCGATGAGTCAATGATTACAGGGGAGCCGATGCGTGTCCACCGCAAAACAGGGGAAGAGGTTACGGGGGGGACTGTCCTTGAGAGCGGTTATCTGAAGATTGAGGTCGTGCGTACAGGAGAGGATACATTTCTTTCAAGGA
Source organism: uncultured Leptospirales bacterium (assembly GCA_964625825.1). Lineage (GTDB taxonomy): Bacteria > Spirochaetota > UBA4802 > UBA4802 > UBA5550 > UBA5550. The sequence goes on from CAZVFJ010000058.1 coordinate 1,124, forward strand.
TGATTAAACTTGTTGAGGATGCTCAGGGGTCATCTGTACCGATCCAGGCTTTTGCTGACAGGATTACAGGAATTTTTGTGCCTGTGATTTTTATTCTGGCGCTTATTTCAGGGGGAGGGTGGATTCTGTTTTATGATGTATTTCATCCCTATCTTCAGAGCATGTCTTCATATCTTCCATGGATAAACGCGGACGCGGGTGCTGTCTCAACAGGAGTATTTGTATTTATCGCGGTTCTTGTTATCGCCTGCCCCTGCGCGATGGGACTTGCCACGCCTATGGCATTGATAACGGGCAGCGGACTTGCCGCTAAAAACGGTCTCCTGATTAAAAATGGGGAGGCGATGCAGAGAGCCGGTTCAATAGATATAATATTTCTTGATAAGACAGGCACAATAACTTCAGGCACACCTGAAGTTGTATTTACTGATCTCGATGAAAAATACTTATCGCAGGTACTTTCGCTTGAAAATAGCTCGATACATCCTGTTGCGGATGCTGTTAAAAAATATTGCAGGTCCAGTGGGATTAGTGCTTCACCCTCTGTATCTGATATTACCGAGATGGCAGGGGAGGGTGTTACCGCAATTGCTGATGGAGAAAAAGTTTTTATAGGTCGCCCTGCTGATTCCTCAAAATATTCTGGAAATATGTCAAACGGTGAAACTGTCATTGAATTCAGGAAGAATAATACCACTGTCGGGTTTATATCCATTGCTGATCCGGTTAAGAGCGATTCGAAAGATGCGGTCAATAATTTAAAAAGCATGGGCATAACGCCCGTTATGCTTACAGGTGACAGCGCAAAAACAGCCGGGGCTATTGCCCGTGCGACTGGAATTGATGAGGTGATAAGCGGCGTTCGCCCGGAACAGAAACTCTTTACAATACAGGAGTACCAGAAAAAAGGGAAACATGCCGGTATGGTCGGGGACGGTATAAATGACGCCGCAGCACTTAAGGCGGCGGAACTTGGCATTGCCCTTGGTTCCGGAACTGATCTTTCCATAGAAAGCGCTGATATAATCATTACCTCCGGGAATCTTGCGGCAGTTTCTGATGCAATAAAAATCTCCCGGGCCACTTACAGTAAGATAAAACAGAATTTATTCTGGGCTTTTATATATAACCTGGTAGCTGTACCTGCCGCAGTGGCAGGTCTCATGCATCCTGCAATTGCAGAAATATGCATGATTCTCAGCTCAGTCAATGTAATAATAAATTCAATGAACATTAGAAAATAAAAGGAGATAAACCATGAAATATACTTTTAAAGTCCCTGATATGTCATGCAGCCACTGCAAAATGAGAATTGAAAAGGCAATGGCAGAGTCGGGCAAGGTGAGCGGGCTTAATGTGGATCTTCAGTCAAAAAAAGTAACCCTTGAATCTGATCTGTCAGAATCAGAGCTGGTAAAGATTTTTGATAATGCAGGATATGATGCAGAGTCCTGTTAAGAATAAAACACCCCTGCGGATAGGATAATTATTTTTTCTCCTCTGAAACTGCGGGTATATTCTTGATATGGGTTACGTTCTCTTTTTTACTGGATGCGGTTATAAAGAGCAAAATAAGTATGGTTATTATCATAACCCCGGTTCCGACTATAAGAATAAAGTAGATGTCATTGAGAGGCTTCGATTTTGTTTTTCGATAATTATCCTCATAATAAAGAGTTCCGCAGTTTGAGCATATATAATAATTATATGTGGATTTCTGAAAGTCCTTCCCACCACAATTTTTACACTGCATATATTCCTCCAACTCTATAAGAAGTGGTAAGTGAAACCGGCAATTTTTTTATATTTTATATCCTGTATTTAGGGTCAGATACAGGTTTATTATTAACCAATAATTCATAATATTATCAGGATCGCAAGAACTATATTATTACTGAATCCGCTCCTGCTCACGGGATTTTCATTCCAGGCTCTATGTTAAGTTTTCACAGCATTTTTAAA
>CAZVFJ010000058.1:3095-14959 GCA_964625825.1 uncultured Leptospirales bacterium
AATATGTATAATAGAATTTTTGTTTTGCACAAAACATTGTCATAGAATATAATGCATTTTGTTAAATAAGCGGGTGCAGGAAACAATCTGATATATTGCTTGATGTTTAAACCGGTTATTTAATATTTTATCTTATTAAACCGATGTCTATAATATATCCCTTTGATAAAAATCCGGAGAGGGTGAACTAAGTGAAATTCAAACTAAATTTTATTCTCAGATTTATCCCTGCAGTGATATTCGCGCTTTCGCTTTTTTTTATATTCTACAAATCTGATTACAGGACAGTTAATCCATTTATTTTTAATGATGAATTGAAACATCCTTTTTTTGCCACAAAAGACAGCGCGGGTAATTTTTATGTGATAGATAATTCAAAGACCCGTGTAATTATTTTTAACAGGGATGGCGTTATACAGAATATTATAAATGGTGGAGAAAGGGGCAGCGGGAAATTTTTCTACGCCTCAGGTGTTCACTATGCCAGTGACGGATTTATATACATTGTGAATATTGTTAATTCACTCAACAGGTATGCCGTTGAAAAAGAGGAAATACTGCGATATTTTCCGGATGGTAGATTTGACAGGGTAGTTTTTCAGAAAACTTATGATGCGGATGACTATCCGGTCAGATGGGGGAGGATTTCGAACCTTTTTGAGGAGAAGAATGAAGTCCGCGCATACTATACCTACCCTGACGGGATCGACCTGTTGAAAATTAATCCCTCAAGCCTTGTCGTTCAGAAGGAGAACATTCTGAAAGGTAAAAATAGAGGGATGTGCATCAAAGGGATTGATTCGGATATGGCAGGCGGTGTTGTCTACATTACAAAAAAAGGTGAAATAATCCGGCTCTTTCGGAATAAAAAAAGTATACTCCTTTACGATGGGAAATGGATTCCGGATGGAGAGAAATCTGTTCCCGGACAACTTTCATATATCACGGGAGGAGATGTAATTTTCAGTGATCTTGAAAAGAGATCAATTATGATAATCAATAAAGAGATGAGGGTTTCCGAGTGGATAAGCCCTTCTGTACTAAAGAAACTCTCACTCCAGCCTTTTGAAGATCGTATAAAAAATATGAAGGCTTTTAATGACGGCTCTGTGCTTGAGATATTCGGTGATGCTCTTATCTATCGCGAAGCGGGCGATTACATTGTATATAGTACGCAGCTTAAGTACAACAGGGAGGATATCGCTCTGCGCTTTTTATGGTGGGTTGCGTTAGTTGCAGCCGCTGTGTCTCTTACCATAATCTTATTCCAGGTTTATAAATATATTCTGAATTATTCTATACCTCTCATCATTAAACAGATCGGGGTTTATATTCCCCTTGTTATCGTTGTGATGCTCTTAACAAGCTTCTATATTCAGCGGGACTACTCCGCGAGGATTAAGCGCGAAATGGTAAGCCGTCTTGATGCTCTCCTTAATCTTGTACCGGGTGAATTAAATGGTGATATAGTTGAGTCTATAACAGATCCCCATGATTACATGAGCGAAAAATATATGATTCTCCGCGACAGGCTTCATTCTGTTCTGAACAGTAACAGGGAAGAGTGGAGCGCCCCATTCTACGCGGTAATACACAGGCGAATAGGGAAGTGGCAGTACCTGATGATTGACTATGATGATTCCACGCAGATTTACTGGCCGTATGAATATAATCCCGGGGAAAGTTATGTCGATAAAGTCATGGCCGGGGAGATAGTGACCGATTTTTCCGAGGACCAGGAGGGGATGTGGCTTTTCGGGAATGCGCCGCTCCGCAATTCGAAGGGAGAGATCGTTGCCATTGTCGAAATCGGCGCGGACCTCTACAATTATAAAAATTACGAAAAGATGTTCTTCTACAAAATAGTGAAGGTAATGATAATATCGATTACCTTTATAGCACTTGCAATTATAATTGTCTCATACTTCATGATATCCGCAATCAGGCGCTTGCGAAACGGAGTACAGGATTTTGCGGGAGGTTCATGGGATACCAGGGTTAAGATCCGTACAAGAGATGAGGTGCAGGATCTCGGAGAGGGATTTAACAGTATGGCTGAATCTATCCGGAATAATATAAATGAAATATCGGAGATAAACCGGGTATATTTTAAATTTATGCCTTATCAGTTCATGGAGTACCTGAAGATAAAAAATATCAGCGAGATTAAGCTGGGAGACCATGCCCAGGGATTCATGAGTGTAATGTTTTCGGACATACGCTCTTTCACTTCACACAGCGAGTCTATTACTCCGAAAGAGAACTTTGAGTTTGTGAACCGCTTTCTCTCTCTCACGGGACCGGAGATACGGACTCATGGCGGATTTATTGATAAATATATCGGTGACGCTATCATGGCTCTCTTCCCCAATGCCAATGACGCGCTTGATGCCGCGGTATCCATGTATAGAAAAACATGCATCGATCCTGCTACGAGGTTAAACGTTGGCCGCGAACCTATTAATATAGGCATAGGAATTTTCACAGGTCCTGTAATGCTCGGTATTGTAGGGGAGGAAGAGAGGATGTCCTCCACCGTTATTTCAGACAGTGTTAATATCGCGTCCAGGATTGAGTCTCTGACAAAAAGATACAGTACAGGGGTTCTTATAAGCAAGAGCACACTGAATTCTATTACAAATCCTGAAAAATATAGTTACAGGTTCCTCGGCAATATACAGGTAAAGGGGAAAAATGAACCTGTAGGAATCTTTGAAATACTTGACGCGCTTGACAATAATGAAAAAGTGAAACGTTTAAAGACAAAGGAAGCTTTTGAATCGGCAATAAAAGCATATCATAAAGGGAATTTTGAACATGCGGAAGCCTGGTTTCTGGAGGTCCTTGAATCAGACAATGGCGACCCCGCGGCTTTAATGTACCTTGATATGACCCGTGACGCACTCAGTGAGCATGCGACCACAGGACGAATGTTTATTTTTGATAGTAAGGAGTAATTTATGCCTAAAAAATTCTGGTTTTCTGTTTTACTACTTCTTTTTTCATTATTTTATATATCCGGCAATGTCGGCAATTTCAGCTCCAATCCTTTCAATAGAGATTTTGAATTGTCATCTCCTTACAAATTTATAGTAACCGCTGACAACAGCAAATATGTGATAGATAACGGCAAACACCGGGCTTTAAAGCTTAACAGTAAATGGGAGATCGTTTATTCTATTCAACCGGATACTGAAAGAGGTATGGGGCCCGCATGTATGCAGAATTTTGCTGCTGATGAATCTGGTAATCTCTATATACATTTTTATGTTCAGGACACGAAAGGACTTTTTACTGTTGAAGAGTATATTGCAAAATATGACAGCTCCGGCGGTAATAAAAAAATACTCTACAGACATAAGTATGACAAGCCTGATAGCAGGCTTGTTGTTAACTGGACTATTCCACAGATAAAATATAATAAAGGAATCCTTTCCTGGGTCAGACTTGATGGTAAAAGGGTATTATATTCTGAACTCAAGGTTGACGGCCCGGAAATAAATCCTGCTGAAAGCGTACTGTTTGAAACGCCGGACGCTTTGTCAGTTATAGCATCAATAGATGTAATAGATAAAAAGAATTATGCCTATATTACTAAACAGGGTAATCTCTTCAAGGTTACAGGGGGAGTGCGGTCATTAGTTTACAACGGTGACAGTTCCGGTACTTTCGCAGAAGGCAAAAAAACAGGGGAACTCTCTGTCCCGGGGTGGGTACAGCTATCAGACAGCGGAATCCTCTATATGCTTGATGTTATGCAGTTGCGGATTTTCTCATTTAATGACAAAGGAGAGAGAGACGTTGTTTTAAGTGTTAAAGATATTTCCGCATTTACAGGCAGTGAAGCCGAAATGTTTTACCAATTCTTTCTATCTGCGAAGAGTATATGCCTGATTAATGGTTCATATATAATTGAATCTGACCGGAATGGTAAAATAATCTCAGCAGAAACGGGTGCTGCTCTCTCTTTGAAAGCAGTTCTAAGCAATATTTTTTTGGTCATGCTCGCCGTGGCTATGGCTTTTTCGCTTATCATCATCATTCATGATTTTTATGTTTATGGCCTTAAAAGATCTATGCCTCGCAACTTCACGAACATAACCGGTATAATTATAATTATGATCATAACAATGGTTATTGCAGTGAATGTCCTCATGCCGAATTTTGATAAACGGTATATTGCTGAGACTGAAAGCAAGATAGTCGGCCTGACACAGGGGCTCTGCCAGACAATAAATGGGGATGTGATCAACACACTTGTTAACCGTCAGAGTGATTACTATAATGAACAATACAAAAAATTCAGAAAACAGATGGTTGATGTCTTCGGAGGTTATAACAAAACCGAGAAGTCTGAGTTTTATTTTGTAATCTACAAGAATTACAATGGCGAGCTTGCTACGCTTATGACGCAGAATGACTCATACACTCCATTTCAGACCTGGGACTGGCTGAAAAGTGAAGAAGACAACCTCTACCTTAAATCATTAAAAACCGGCGAGATATACACAGAAAAGTACCAGGATTCAACAGGTGACTGGATATATGCCATAGGCCCTATCAGGGATTCCACCGGGAAGATTACGGCTGTTATTGAAATTGGTAAAAATTTTTATGCCTTCAACATGGAAAATCGCGCGGTAAGAAAGAATGTAATAATAGAAGTTATTACTGCGATTATACTTGTTCTGATGATTTTTATAGAGATATCTCTTCTCTCAAATGTTTTGTGGAGTAAAAAGCGTCACCTTGCGAATAGTAAATCACCATATGACAGAGTAGACTTTTCAAGATTTTTAGGATTTCTTTATGAATTTACATTCAGTCTTCCTCTGGGCTTTATACCTGTTTATGCGATTAAACTGCTTGATGGGAAAAGTATCTTCGGGATGAACGCTGAGCTGGCAAGCGCGTTCCCGATAACACTGTCAACTTCAGGGATAGTGTTAGGCACGGTTATCGCAGGATTTATTATGCCTAAACTCCGGTGGAGAAAACTTTTTGTTATCGGGCTTACTATGGCTGCTGCCGGACTTTTCCTTACAGGCCTTACAACTACATTTATAATGTTTACGCTGATGATGTTTCTAACAGGAATAGGGCGCGGGCTTCTTCAGATGGCAGCAAGGGGATTTATTAATACAGAAGATAATCCGGAAAAGCGCGGGTTTGCTTTCTCTAATCTGATTGCGGGAGTCGTTGTGGGGATAAACGTCGGTGTTGTTGTCGGTGGACAGATTGCCGATCATGTTTCATACCGTGCGGTTTTCTTCACAGCAGCTTTGGTTATTCCTCTTGTAATATTGTTTATACTTTTTGTTATTGAGAGAACCGGGAGTGACCGGGTACTTAAAACAGCAGTAACGGCAGACAGGGCGCAGAGTACGGGAAAAATGTCTCTTCTCTCTTTCCTGTCAAAACCTATGGTCTGGGGCTTTTTCCTCCTTATTTGTGTGCCTAACGCGGTGGCTTATATGTTCCTCCAGTATACATTCCTCATCGTGGCGGAAGGCGCGGGGTTCAGTACAACAGACGTAGGGCGTGCGTTCATTTTAAATGGTATGGCGATGTTCTATCTTGGACCTATGCTCTATTCAATAAGCGTGAAAAAGATCGGCCTTAAGTGGACCATGATAACGAGTATCTTCATGTGGTCCTTCAGCCTTCTGATTTTTGCCGTAACAGGGAATATAACAGGGGCAATTATTACTATTTTTATAATGGGGATAAGCGAAGGTTATGGTAATGGTGCGGTTTATATTTTCTACACTGATAAAATAAAAGAGGTTAATGAGTACGGAGTAGAAAAGGCTATTGCCGTGAACGAGTTTATGACTAATGTCGGTATGGCTGCCGGCCCGCTGATCTTCGGTGCGGCTATGCTGCTGGGGCAGCGGCCCGGGATGCTCCTAATCTCTATATCCATGGTTGTTCTGGCAGTGATTTATTTTATCATGCACGCTTTCTATACAGGTATAAAAAATGCCTGATTGTATGATAGCTCCTGAATTAAAAAGTTTTACAATCGGGGAGAGGGAGGCGTATCTCAATAATTATTGCGCACTGCTCCCCGGTATATCTGATTTCACTTTCAGTTCCCTTTTTATGTGGGCTGATTTTTACTCGTTAAGACTCTCATGTTTTCACAATCTTTCATGCATTATCTGTACCGGCGGAGATTTTCTCCCGTCGCTGCTTATGCCTGTAGGGAACTACGGGAATGATCTCAAAAGACTTATTGATTATTATTACGACCTGTTTGCGGAGCGTGGGCTTGACTTCTACATATCACATGTAGAAGAGAGATTTATTCCGCTAATAAAATCAGTTGAGGGGTATAAATACGAGGTAACATATAACAGGGATTATTCGGATTATATTTACGACAGGGAAAGTTTTATCACCATGAACGGCTCCGGATACAGGTCTAACCGGCAGAAAATCAGTTCTTTTAAACGACATTACCCTGATCATACATACTCCAGATTAAATAAAGAAGATATCCCGGAATGTCTTGAACTGGTTGAATTATGGAGAAAACAGAAAGGTTATGACGCTGATGCTAACGAGACAGGAATACTTCTCGCTAATTATGAAGCGCTTGGGCTACGAGGCGGCGCGATAAGAGTGGGAGGTGAAATAAAGTCCTTTTTCGCCGGTGAAGTTTACGGCATGACCGGGTATATTATTGTGGGTAAAGCGGATATGCATATTCATGGCCTTTATTTACATGCAATAAAAGAATTTGTGAAAAATGAATTTCCTGAAGCGCTTTATATTAACAGGTGTGAAGACCTGGGAATTGAAACTCTGAGAGATGCCAAGATGTCATGGATGCCTGCTAAAATTCTTCATAAATATAACATACATTGTTCACGAATCTGATATAATTAATAAGAAACAATAATAAATGCCGCGACATTATTATAAAGCCATGTCATTTATCTTAAAGAGTGTTGAAAAAATTATTCTTTGGAGTTATATTATATAGAATTAAACCCAGAGTGGAGGGTATCTATGCCGGGACTTATTCTTATTGTTGATGATGAAGAAATTATAAGAATGACTTTGAGTGAAATTCTGAATGAACTGGGCTATGATGTAGAATGCGCCTCAACTGGAGATGAAGGGATGGATATCCTTAGAGATAAACATAATTCCATCTCACTGGTCATTCTCGATATGTTAATGCCGGGAAAATCAGGCGTTGACCTTTATCATGAAATAAAAGATTTGTTCCCTTCAATGAAAATTTTAATCACCTCCGGTTACCGTGAGGATGAAAATATGGAACAGATGCTTAAAGCATCCAATGACGGGTTCATTCAGAAACCATATACAATTGATGGATTGAACTGCATGATATTAAATTTGATAAGCCAATAGTTCAGGCTATTACATACCTGTTTCTCTCTCCCTCCTTCGCCCTGTAGAGGGCGGAATCCGCGTCATAGAACAGTGTAGTTGGAGAGTATGCACATTCTGGTGTAAGTATAGATATTCCGATACTTATTGTAAATGTAAAATCACTGTTATCTGTCCGGTACTCTGATACTATTTTCTGAAGTTTTTCAGCCATCGCGGCAGCCCCTTCTCTGGTGGTTGAAGGTAATATGATGGCAAATTTTTTTCCACCATATCTTGCAGTAGTATCATTTGACCGGCAGCTGTTTTTTAATATCTGTGCCACTTCCCTGATCACTTTATCGCCTGCCTGTTGTCCGTAACGGGCGTTGAATGTTTTAAAGTGGTCAATATCCGCGATTAAAAGGGAGAGTGTCTGACCATACCTTCTGGTCCTCTCGAACTCCTCATCAAGTTTTTTAAAGAAATAATGCCTGTTATAAATGGAGGTTAGATCATCAGTTGAAGTTAGTTCTTCAATTTCCTTCCTGGAATCATCTATCTTTCTTTTTAATTTGCGTACTGATAAAAAAAATATTCCTCCCGAAATAAGAAGAGAGAGTAATCCCAGTATTATTATTGCAGTTTTTGTGAAGCTAAGATTTTTTTCTATTGATGTGATATCAAAAGTTATACTTATACCACCCCTTATTTCCCCGGGCTTATATCCCTGAATTCCGTGGCACTTCATACATTCATCTGTTACATATAAAGGAGCCATGTATCTGAATTTTATCTTTTCACCGGAATCTGTCTTCTGGAAGCTCTCTGCCTCTCCATGTTCAAATGCTGCAAGGGAAATAGTCTCAAATTCGTCAGGGGTATTGGATGGATTGAGCGGTTTAAGGCTCCTCATTTTATAGGAGAATGGGCCTTCATTCTCAGCAAGCCTGGATATCTCTATTGTCATAACAGAAGAATTTTTGGCAGTATAGATTTTCCCATCAACAGATTTGATATTGGATTCTTTAATATATGAGGTTGGTTGGATATGGTTTTTTTTAAAAACATAAACTCCGCCATACTGAGCGTTCCATTTACTTGTTATAAGTATGCTGTTAAAATATGATCTTGCCTTGGATTTAATCTCCTCTTCAACATAAGACCCGGTAATAAAAAATAAGGAAGCTATACCTGTAATACATAGAATGATTATCGCAATACTCAGGTTGACAATAAAGTGGAGCCATGTTTTTCTCTTCTTCATTTCTTTTTTTTTCTGGTGTAATAAAAATAATATAAGAAATGGAAATTACAATAAAACTTATTTTTTCAAATTGAGAGCTCTTCTTATTGCCATTGCAAGATCTTCTGCAAGCACAGGCTTATATAAAAATTCAGTGATACCCTGCTCTTTTGCTTTCTCAGAATCAGTAGTTTCGCTATAACCTGTGCATAGAATTACAGGAATATCGGGCCTGATTTTTTTTATTTCCTTTGCAAGTGAAATACCGGACATCCTTGGCATGGTCTGATCTGTAATTACAAGATCAAACTCACCGGGTGAGGATTGAAATATATTTAAGGCTTCAAGACTGTCAGCGACTGTCTTCACACTGTAACCGAGCTTTTGAATAATAAGTTTTGTTATTTCTGCAATAATAAGCTCATCATCAACTATAAGCAGTCTTTCATTTCCGCCTGTGAGACTTTCAGTCTGATCTTTCGCCTCATTTAAGCTTTCAGGTTCAGTTGAGAGTGGGATATAGAGTGAAAATCTGGAACCCTTATCCTCTTCACTCTCTGCGTTGATGAATCCTCCGTGGTCCAGCATAATCCCTCTTGCCACAGAGAGCCCCAGTCCGCTGCCAATTTCATCATCTTTTGTTGTAAAAAACGGGTCAAATATCCTTTCGAGAATTTCACGATGCATTCCGGTTCCTGTATCAGATACAGTTATCAGGATAAAGTCTCCACCCTTTACCCGATGGACTGATGCATCTTCGTCCTTAATTTCAAGATTGCTGATCGATATTGTGAGAATCCCACCGTTTTCCATCATTGCGTGGTTGGCATTTGTGCAGAGGTTTAGTAAAACCTGCTGAATCTGGGTAGTATCGCAAATCGCTATATCTCTTTCAGTATTATCGATGAACTTTATATCCACCATTGTAGGGGTGGTTGCCCGTATAAGCTTAATTGTCTCTTCTATAACAGGCACAATTCTTTGAGGGACTTTTAAATTATTTCCCTGCCTGTTGAAGGTGAGTATCTGTTTTATAAGATCCCTTGCTCTTTTTGATGCGTTTAAAATCTGCTGAAGATTATTTTCATTAAGCACTCCATGTTTTATTTCAGAAATTGCCAGCTCAGTATATCCTATAATAGCTGTGAGGATGTTGTTAAAATCATGGGCAATTCCTCCCGCGAGCGTGCCCACTGCGTCAAGTTTCTGTGCCTGCCAGAGCTGTTTCTCTATCTTTTCATATTCAGCCTGGGCTTTGATTTTTTCATTGATATCGAGAGCGAGCCCTATTATTTCAGTAATCTCACCTTTGTCAGATTTTATGGGAGAAGCTGAAACATCCGCGCACCACTCTGTATTATCTTTACGGATGAAGCGCTTGTCAAGCCTGTAGCTGTTTATTTCACCGGCAGTTAGCATTGAATAGAGTTTCTTCCCCTTTGCGAGATCATCAGGATGAGTAAAATCTTCAAATGATCTCCCGATAATTTCCTCTCTGGTGTAGCCGATCATTCTGAGGGCATAGTCATTTATCTGAAGCAAATGCCCCTCTATATCTGTTATAGAGATACCTATAGGAGCATTGCTGACAATCCCGGATAAACGCTGTTTGTTGTCCCATAAAAGCCGGTTGGAAATCCGGAGTTCCTCCATTATTGACTGAGTTTTTTCATGCGTAGCCTCCAATTCAGCCATAGCTGTCTGAAGTTTATAATTTTTTTCTTCAAGTTCTTCATTCTTTTTTTCAAGATTCAGGTTCTGATCTTTTACATTTTTTTCGGAGACTTCCCTGACTGTTTTTATATTGTTATTCCTTTCAGCCATACCAAGAGATAAAATTATAGCGTTTATAGATGCGCCGATATGCATACCCAGGTGAACAATATAGCTGTTATTAATAATTCCGTATGATGACAGAGGAGTAGTAATACTGAAGCACAGGAGTATTATGAGAGAGCTGAAAAAATAGATGGCGCTCTTTGAACCTCTTATGACCATATATAGCGATATTGATATCAAAGTGAATACGATTAATTGCAGGAACGGAAGAGTCCACAGGATAATGTTATGCTCCGGGAAGAGTATTTTAAGTGACGCGGCAGGAATTGTCATTATCGCAAGGAAACGGAGAAATTTTGTAGCCCGCGGCAAGAGGTCAGCAGAATTTGTAAATTTAATGAAAAAAAATATCATCCAGAAGCTCTGCAGTATTAGCATGCCTGTAAGAGCAAAATCATCCCAGGAGGGTGAGTTCTGCCATAAAAACATAAATCCTGTTCCATCAAAAGCGATAAGAAAAAAAAGGCAGGTAGCAAGAAAACCAGAGTAATAGAGATACTCTGTCCCCCTGATAAAAATAAAAAGGATTAAATTATAAAGAAAAAATACAAGCAGGATGCCATAAAAAGGATCAAAAAAAGATCTCTTCTTCAAATAAGTTTTTTGATTAATAATTTTTAAATCGAGAGCAATCCGGTAGTTATTTTTAATTTTCAGAAATATATCAACATTCCCGTTTTTTACTGTAACGGGGAATGCAAATATCCTGTCAGGAATTGGTCTTGCTGCAAAACCATGTTCATTTCCTGCCCTGTATATTGAATACCCTTTTGGAGAATTGATATAAGCATCCAAAGTTTTTGTCCTGGCACTATTGTATAAAAGAACATATTCTCCATCAGAAATATTTTTCTCCTTCAATGAGAGTCTTATCCACCACGTGGAATATGAAAAACCAATATTATAATTGTCTGGCAAGGACTGGCTGAATGAGTATTTCTCCGGGATTATATCCTCAAACCGAATGTTATTATTTTTATCTTCAAGAATCTGAATATTCAGAGGTACTAGTTGTACTCCGTCCGGCAATGAGTTGGCACAGCCTGTATTAAATGTCAGCGCACAAATAATAATGGAAAAAATTTTTATAAAGCGGATTATTTTAGTCATGTTGGTAAATCTAACCGGCTATAACACGGTTTCTCCCTCTATGCCGGAAGTTTATTCTATTACAGGTAACAACAAAGAAAATCCCGTCAAAAAGATTCTCAATTATAGTCTTATAAAAAGTGAGATACATATTATCCTGTCTTGGTTGTTATTTAAATAAGAATTTTTATATATTAAATGTAATAAAAGATAAGGATTTAATCAACATCCTTTAAGGAAAAGGGGTCTGTTATATTAGTAATTATACTTTTTATTTTATATAGCATCATAAATATAAAATAAAAACAGAATTTTGCTATGGTTAAAAATAAGAAAGGATGCCGGC
>CAZVFJ010000059.1:0-14630 GCA_964625825.1 uncultured Leptospirales bacterium
TCTCTGCCGCAGCCGGTGCCTTATCCCTTAACAGGATAACAGCGGCCTCTATCGGTGTAACCATTATGCTTATATTTATGTGGCTTTTCAACCTTGTTGAAACCATGCTTCCGGGCGCAGGCTTCACCATACACCCGTTTGCCGGTTCTGTCATCGCACTCTTCCCGCTTGCTATAATTTTTTCACTTTATACGGCAACTGCTGCAATTATTTCACACATAACACTTGATATGCTTTTCCACGGTAAAACCGGTGGAATAGATGACCTGGTTAAATTTTCTATCAAAACCGGGACTTCTGTTTTCGCAGGGAATATTGCGCTCCTCCTCATAATAAGCGCCCTTCTGGTTATGTTCGGGAAGATACCGCTCCTCGGGCCGGTTTTCTTTTCAATATTTTTTCTTCCTGTTTATCTGATCAGCATCGCGATTTCTCTTTTATTATTTATCGGACTCTGGTTCTACCCGCCGATATCTGCCCATAGAGAGGGAGATATTTCAGGCAATATGAAAAATCTTTTACTCTTTATCAAAAAATATAATCTCGGCCTTCTTTATATGATACCTGTAATCATCCTTGTTTCTATTATAACATTCTCTGCCATATTTCTCATCCACACAACTGCTTTTTCACTGACCATCTCACTCTCTCAATGGCTCATCAGCGGAGATGCCGGCGGAGTTTTCGCTTCTATCCCGGCATCATTTGTCAAAGCATCAGAAGCTACCCTTACAGGTTTCGGGAATGGACTTTTTTCACAGCTTGCAGTCAATCTTGAAATGACTCAACACATAGGGGGATTCATACTGGGAATAACCATGATATTTCTTACCGTAATTCTCCTGTCAATTGCGGTTTCAATAACAGCAACAGTATCAACCCATATATACATAGTAATGGAAAGAGGGCTTACCATAGATGACAGAAAAAAAGGAGCCGTATTCCTGATCCTTACTTTGATGCTATCAGTGCTTGTGCTCCTGAAAAAATTTTTTCTCTCTGGCATTTAAAACCTTTACGTTATATAAATTTATTTTTCCTTCATCCTCCACAATCTCGCTTTTATCGATGTTGGCTGAATTTTTAATATATTCCCATTATTTATATTTCTAAAATTCAATAATTTCATGGAACCTTTTCGGTATTCCGGAGGTCTAACTTTTATAAATCAAATGGAGGATAGTTTAAATGAGACGTATAATACTTTCAATATTAACTCTGCTTTTAGTTACAGGAACAGGATCAGTACTCATGGCGAGGGGGCTGAATGGCTATCACGGAGCTCACTACAATAAAGGATGTCAGGGCTATGGAATGAATTTTGGCGGAGGTCCTGGCTATCATGGCATGATGTATGATGAACTGAATCTCACAGATGAGCAGGAAGAGAAGATACATACTATAAATAAGAATTATGCAGATAAATTTTTTGAAACAAAAAAAGCTATGGATAAAGTGAGGGAGAGCTATATAAAGGACCTTGAAAAAGTTCTCACAAAAGAACAAATTGAAAAAGCAAAAGACTTCTCCAGGCCCGTACGCGGCGATAATAAAAGGATGTACAAGGGTATTCATAAACCCGGGAGGATGCACGATTTACTGAATATTACAGAGGACCAGGCTGAAAAAATTCATAACCTGAACATGGATTATCAGAATAAATTATTTCAGAACAGAAATAATCCGGATGAGATTGAAAAATTGAGAGAAAATCACAGAAAAGATTTTGAAAAAATTCTTACAAAAGATCAGCTGGACAATCTGAAAAATTTTCAGAAAAATCATCGCGAAAAGGGATTTGGTCCGGGATTCGGCTGGATGTGGTAAATAAACAGGATAAATGGAGAATAGAACAATGAACAGCAGGATAATAATTATAATTCTCTCTTCAGTAATTGTAATCCTCGTTGCAGCAAATTTAATGATGTTCAGGCCCGACAGGAGACCGCCTTTTATGCCTGGTCCGGGTGCTGAATTCATGATAGATGAGCCTGGGATGCCCGGAAAAGGCCATATGCCGGGTAACAGGTTCGGAAAAAATTTCTGCGGCCCTGATTTCATGAAAGAAAGGCTGAACCTGGCGAGCGGCCAGATTGAAAAGATTGAAAAACTGAATAAAAAATTTGAGAGCGAAACTTCCGCTCTTTTTATCCGGCTCGATCCTGAAAGGGATAAACTCAGGAGTATTCTCGGCCGTAGTGATAAACCGGATATGAATGAAGTGAAAAAAACGCTTGAACGTATTGCTATGATGAATGTTGAACTTCAGCTTCTGAGGATAAAGCAAGGGAGTGAAATAGACGGAATACTTTCCCCCGATCAGAAAAAACTTCTTCATAGTGAACGGAAAATGTTCTTTGAAAGAATGCATAGAAGACCCGGCGGAAGAAATGAATGAGCGTGAATTCGCGGAAATAGTCGGTAGGACAAAAAAAGTTGTTCTCACTGCTATTCAGAAAAATCTTGCTTCACGTTTCTATCATTCAATAGACGATGTTGCGCAGGAAACCTATATTCGCGCTTACGGAAGCCTTGAAAAGGGAAAGTTCCGGGGCGAATCCTCAATTGAAACATGGCTTTACTCTATTGCAAGAAATGAATCTCTCAGGATGAACGAAAGGCTGATGCGCGAGGAAATGAAAAAGAAAAAGCTTATCGATAATGACGAGACTGAAGATACGGATTATGATAAAAACCTGCATCTTCTTCAGGAGAAGATAATGAAACTACCTGAAAAATATAGTGGAGTATTATCCCTTGTTTCACTTGGTTACAGTTTAAATCAGATATCCAGGAAACTGGGGATTAATGTAGGTACAGTAAAATCGAGAATATCCAGGGGGAAAAAAATTATCCGGAAGGAAGTACGGGGGGACACAAATGAAAGATTATAAAGGTAAAATGAATGAAGAAATAAAATTAAGGCTTGAGAGCGATTCATGGAATTTCTCGATAGCAGAGAAAGTCACAAATGTTAAAAATGTCCGCAGAGAAAGAACACTTTTTAGAGGATACGTCAGTTCCCTTGCAGCTGCATCACTCTTCCTTGTGCTATTTATTTATAACGTTTACAGCTATATCAATACCAGGACAGATGAAACTTATGACTCTTCACTTCTATATAGTTACAGCAGCGATAACTACTCAGCTAACAACGTGGAGACTGATCTTATTATTAATGAAGTGTTCCCTATGAGATAGCCCGTTTCAGGTTTATGTAAGCATTGCAGGATTCTGCTATATGAATATCGCTTATATTCATATACATACGTAGAGAAAATTCCTCTCTTTTACCCTTATTCCACTGGTTAACAGGCCTGAAATAGCCAGATACTCTTGAAAATACTTCCGCAGGCACAACCATTTTTTTACTCATAAATCAACCTCTATTATTGTTAAACAATAGCCAATGAGACATAATCTGTCAAGAAATAATAACGCTAATAGTGTCAAAAATATAATTATAAATGAATATTTATTCCTTAATTTTTTAGAAATTATTGATGTTTATAAATAATTATTTATTAAACAGCGGGGAGGTAAATATGGAATGTAGTGCCGGCACCCTTCTCTGAATTAACTTTTATTAAACCGCCATGTCCTGTTATTATAGTATTTACAATTGCGAGGCCAAGTCCGTTCCCTTCTTTTTTAGTCGTAAAAAACGGATCAAATATTCTATCCAGATTCTCTTTATCAATTCCGGGGCCATTATCAGAAACTGAAATATCCCACAGGTATCCCGTGGTGCTGTTAATCGGCCTTTCACCTGTTTCACTTTTTTCAAGAGTCACAGAAATCCTTCCCCTGATACCATATGCAAGATTATTCTGCGTAACAGCGTCAGCGGCATTTACGATAAGATTCAAAAGCACCTGCTCGATCTGAGAACGGTCCCCTGAAACAAAAGAATTTTCTCTTCCCGGTAAAATTTCAAACTCAATGCCCCTGTCCGCTGACGCGGAAGCAATTCCAGCTGTATCAGTTATAATTTTGCTCAGATCAATTTTTTCAACATCAAGGCTCCTCTTCTTTGAAAATGACATCAGCTTTTTAACAAGGCCGGCCGCCTTTTCACCTGAGTTGCGTATTATATTCAGATGTTCCCGGATTTCATAGACAAAAGTTTCATCATGGCTTTTCAGAATAACATCAAGATAAGATGCGGTACTGATGATTCCCGCAATTATATTGTTAAAATCGTGGGCAAGACCTCCTGCCATAGTCCCCAGGGCCTCAGCTTTCTTAGCCCTCTCCAGTTGTTCCTCTTTTCTGGCTAATTCAGTTATATCATCAATTCTAATAATAATCCCTGTTATCTGCTCTTTGCTGAAAGGGAAGATATATATATTCTTTGTGAAAACTTCTTCAATGCCTGATTTTTCGACAATGAAACTTTCACCATAGAGTTCAGCTCTTGTCCGTTTCTGCCTCACTTCATCGCACTTTGCCCGGTATTTATAAAGCTGCGGGATTGCATCCCATAACTCTTTACCGTCAGCCTCCGAAGCAGTTATACCGGAGATTATTTCCGCCTCCCTGTTCCACTGTATAATTTTATCCTTCTCATTTATTGAAATAAGTGCCGATGGCATTGATTCAATTATATCATTGATAAAAATTGTCATCTCCCGGAGCTGTTTGTTTGTTTTGCTGATCTCATCGCTTCTCTGCTTAATCGTCCTTGTCATGATATTAATATTAGATGAGATATCAGAAATTTCATCCCCCGCGTCATCTTCTATATACAGGATCTCGTCACCGTTTTTCACTCTCTTAAGGCTTTCGATTATGTTGAGCATTCTTTCAATGATCATGTCATTCATTCTCATCGTCGCGATAAAAAAGACAATTCCGGTAATTATAATACATGAAAATATGGAATATAAAATAATCCTTTTCGTGTATTGACTGAGTACTGTACTGTCATAAACCAGTTCAATGTAAACCGTAGTTGTGCGGTTAAACATATATTTATTCATCTTTATTTTGCGGTAGACATTGATCCTGTTATCCTTTTCAACAACAGCTTCACCTTTTGTTATAATTGTTGAAAGCAGTTCCTTATCAATGCCCGTTTTCTTCCCATGATTAATAAGAGACCAGCTCTTGCTGCCGGCAATGGAATATATATCAATGGAGATAATGTAGTCATTATAAAAATTTTTAAACATATCACCAAATAAAAATTCATAGAGAGCAAAGTTGTATCTGTCTTTAAAAAATTTCTGTACATCCGTCGAAATTTCATAAATCATCCTGCTGCCAGCCGGGGAAAAATACATATAGTGGTTAATATTACCCTCATTTATCGAGACAGAGATACCCTGAGAAATAACCTCCCCGCGTCCATAAATTGAATTTATATACCTTGTGAATGCAGGGCTGACATTCAGGAGATTGAGGTCTATATCTGATTTAAGAGAGGAATTGAATACACGTCCATCGGGTCCTATGAAATAGATATGATCCACGCCGAGTCTGCCTGCCAGAGATTTAAGTTTTTCAGGGCTGATTCTCCCCGCCGCGCCGGGATCAGGTAGCTCTCTGTATATAGCCCGGAGTGCCTTCCCACCCTCGCTATCCATCTTTACTTCAATTGAATGGAGTATGCTCTGATAATGGTCAAATTGTTTTTCAATACGGAGAATTTTGTCTTCCCTGTTTTCGCGGAAAACATTCTTTGCAAAGTCATAGGAAAATCTCCCTATAATTATTGATATTACAGCAGCAGTTATTACTATAACAGCAAGAAGTAACTGGAAGAGCCTCTTTCGCATTCTTAAATTACCGGTTAATTATATTATGTCAGACTTGCAATATTAAATATTTTCAAAGCAGCCTTTTCAGGCTTCCGGATAAAGAGTTGTACATCTTAGATTCGTAAATAAACTGATTTTATCAGTTACGAATTATAATAACTGTTAGCGGGAGGTCAATCTAAAAAGCATAATCAGAAATCATTTCTGGCAATTAACACAGATGCATTGACGAGGGTTACCTTATATTTTATTCCGCAATAGTCACGGTGTTCCCTGAGCAGTGACTCCATTTCTGTCCGGGCTTTTACTATTCTGTTTTTAATACGGGTAATGACACTCCTCATATCTTTTCCGTACCATTTCATCTGGCTCTCATGGAGGTCGAGCTTTTCTTCCAACTCTTTAATCTGCCTTGTGTAAGATTCTTTTATTTTTTCCATTTCCGGATCGATCTGAATATCAAGGTTCTCGTTAAGTTCAAAGATCCTGTCATTAATTCTCTCCACAATCCTGCCCCTCGCCGTTTCAAAACAGGAGCCGGCATTTCCCCTTATCTTCTCGACAGAAGGCATGAAGTCACTTCCAGCTACTGTATAGATAAAATCCTGATCCATAAACTGTTCTTCAATGTTCCTGACCTCATAATCAGGGAGAACCGGCTCTGATAAAACAAGCACCGGAAAAAACTGATGAGTTACAGAAACAGATGTAAACTCAACCAGGTAATTAAATATCATCCCTTCAAAGGAGGAATCGCTTTTAATAAAAACAACACCCGTATCCCCTCCAAAACAGTCGCTATTGCAGTAATCGATAATCCTGTTAACAATATCATGGCCAAAAGCAAGAAATTCAAGGTTCTCATTCTCAAGAGCCTTCTCACTATCGAATGTACCATACTTTATCTGTTCATCTTCAGACTCCCGTGCAGATATTCTGTAGAGTCCCGTTTTGCTGTTTCTTTTTGAAATCAGTCCGTCAGCGAATGAATCCTCATCCATAAAATCACTGATAAATTTTTCGATCCTCCTGTTTGTAAAACTCCTGTCTTTAAGCGTAATCCTGTAGTATTCATCATAATTAAAATCCATTCTGCCGGCGACTGTAAGGTCCGTAAGTTTCTCAAAACTATGCCTTGCATTTTCAATTCTTCCCGAAAGCTCGGACTCAATCTCTTTCTTCTTTTTTCTACCGGTCGCAAGTTCCATGAAAAGAGTGTTAAGATTCACCTCATCCTCAATCTGCCCGAGCATAATATCAGGAGTACCAATCGACTCTTCAAAAATTTTAAGTTTTTCAGAAAGTACTTCAAGCACCCTCTCTGCCACTGTACACCTTGTGGAGAAGTTATAAATATGCACATCATTGGGTTGGCCGAACCGGTGAATCCTCCCGATCCTCTGTTCTATCTTAAGCGGCGACCAGGGGAGATCATAATTAATGAGGACATCGCAGAACTGCATATTCCTCCCCTCTCCCCCGGCTTCTGTCGCAATAATTATTTCAACTTCATTTTTGAATTTAAGTATTGCCTCTTCTTTTGCGTCCCTGTTCATTGAGCCGTTGAAGGCAACTCTGCTGAAGCCTGAAAGAATCTCCATCAGGTAGTCCTGTGTTGTCCTGAACTGGGTAAAGATCAGAAATTTGGCGTGTCCTTTCTTTTTCAAATCTTTAATAAGCTTTATAAGTTTCTCGCCCTTCTTGTTTACTTCAATCATCCCGGCGAAGTTAACAAGCCTGTCTATGGTTGCTATCTCAACTTTCAGTTCATCAATGGTCTTTTGCACAGTCAGTTCATCTATCTCTGCGATATCTTCATTATCCGAAACAGTTTCGCTGTCAAATATTCCGTTATTGAAAACCACATAGGCTTCATTGCATGCCTCCGCTTTTGCGAGGAGCTCCTTAAGCCTGGAAGACCTGTTACGTAAAGCAACTAACAGGGCGTATGATGATGAATCGAGAAGCTTCTGGAATACAGTCATTACAAATCCCACGGCCCTGTTTTCGGATTGCATCGCCCTGTTAAATTCTTCAGCTACATATTTTGTTGTTTCATCATAAAGAAAACGCTCGTCATCATAGAGATCAAACCTTATTGTGCGGGCGTGTCTCTTTGTGAATCCTCCAATTTCATTCTTGGTACGGCGGATAACCACCTGGTCGATTTTTCTTTTCAGCTCTGAGAGGTCTGCTCCTTCAGTACAGAACTGATTATAAAAAGACTGGTATGGCCCCAGGATATTTTTATCAATTAACGCGATGAGATAGTAAAGTTCCTCAAGTTTGCCCCTGAATGGAGTAGCAGAAAGAAGAAGGAGCGAATTTGTCTTTGATGCCACATATTCAGCCATGTTATACGCCATGGTTGAACTCCCGGCATCCCTCCGGAGCCTGTGAGCCTCATCAAATATTACAAAGTCCCATGAACAGTTCTGAAGGTCCTCAAGAAAACCCTTCCCTTTAATAAAGTCCAGTGAGCATATAACCCTGTCATACACTTTCCAGGGATTCCCACCCTCGCCCGCAACCTGTGAAGCCTTCTTTAACAGCTTTCTATCCATAATCAGAAACTTCTCGTTGAATTTGCTCTCCATCTCGTTCTGCCACTGGAAGAGAAGAGACGCCGGGCAGATTATAATAATTCTTTTATACCCCTGCCTGTAGATCATCTCCTTAATCACAAGTCCGGCCTCAATAGTTTTGCCGAGCCCCACTTCGTCAGCGATGAGAAATCTCTGTTTGAAAGAATTTACTATTCTATGCGTGCTTTCTACCTGGTGGGCAAGTATCCTCGTTCTTGAATTTGAAAGTGAGAGTATTTTGTTATACGCATAGGCAAGCTTCAAAATGAAAGACTCAGTTTTAAGGATAAACCTTCTCCCGTCCGGGAGCGGTGTATTGCCGAAGAGTCCCCGGATGTGGTCCTCATTTTTTATGCGTAGTTCACCCTCCGGAGTATTTCCATCCGGTTTATACGTAAAAAGATCCGGCTGAATCAGATCTGTTTCGGCGCTCATAGTTCAGATAATCTCATGCCCTGCATAAGTTTAACTTCATTCAAGTTATCAGTATTATACGTCAATATCAGAAATTGTCCCTGGAGGAATTATAGATGAGACATAATTTATCAGATATTCGATTTATACAAGCAATTTTTTCACACACAGAATATTACAGGCATGAAGGAGAAGCAGACCCCGACAATTCAGGGCCCGCGGGTGTAACAGATTATTCTTTAACCTGTGTAGTAAGGAATATCTGGATACCCATCTGCCCTATCTGGTCCATGATCTCTTCAAGCTTATCTATATGAGCATCTTCATCCATAAGTATATGATCAAGTACTTCTTTAGTCGCGTTATCGCCAACTTCAACAGCAAGTTTAATCGCTTCATTATATGCTTTAATTGCACCCTCTTCAGCCGCTATATCGTTAGTGATCTGCTTAGGAACATCAGCCCCGATATTTATTTTATTGAGACTGGTTACAACCGGTGTACCCTCAAGGAAAAGAATTCTGCCTATAAGCTGTTCGGCATGTTTCATCTCATCAATTGCCCTTTTCTCAAAACCTTCATGCAGTTTCTGATAACCCCAGTTAGCGCACATTTCAGAATGTACCATATACTGGTTTATGGCTGTAAGCTCATCTGCAAGAAGATAATTCAACATATCGATCAGTTTCTGATTCCCTTTCATTATATTTCTCCTTAGATTATTATATATTCTATTTTAAACTTTTACACTATAACCGGCAAATTTTATTTTAAAAAACATGGTGACAAAAAATCATTTTACACAAAATTAATACCTATTTTAATTCCAGGAGTGAGCCATGATAGACCTTAGAAGTGATACCGTAACAAAACCCGGCAAAGAAATGCTAGAAGCCATGATGAAGGCTGAGGTCGGAGACGATGTATACAGGGAAGATCCCACGATAAACAGACTTGAGTCAATAGCAGCCGAAATGTTCGGTATGGAAGCTTCGCTTTTCTGCTCATCCGGAACAATGACAAACCAGATTGCAATCAATGCGCATACCCGCCCCGGCGATGAAGTTATATGCGACAGGCTTGCACACATTTATTTCTATGAGGGTGGGGGAATTGCTAAAAATTCAGGCTCTTCGGTTGCACTCCTCTCGGGAAACAGGGGGAGATTCACAGCAGCTGACGTAGAAGCTGCCATCTGCCCTGACGACATACACAGGCCGGTGACATCTCTCGTTGCTGTTGAAGATACTGTAAATAAAGGAGGAGGGGCCTACTGGGACTTTAATGAGCTTCAGAAAATAAGTTCACTCTGCCGTGAACGCAGAATTTCATTTCACATGGATGGAGCGAGATTCTTTAACGCGATTACCGAAACGGGTGAGACGCCCAAACAATACGGCCCGCTCTTTGATTCGATCTCGATATGTTTATCAAAAGGACTCGGTGCGCCGGTAGGTTCATTACTTCTCGGGAGTAATGAATTTATAAAGCGCGCGCCGAATAAGAAAAGTTATGGGCGGAGGGATGAGACAGGCGGGATTTCTCGCCGCAGCTGGAATTTACGCGCTGGAAAATAATATCGAACGTCTGAAGGACGACCACAGACGGGCAAGAGAAATCGGGAAAATTCTGAATACTCTCCCATTTGTGGAGGAGGTTATACCTGTTGATACAAACATACTGATATTCAAAATTACCGCTTCAATGAATGAAAATGAATTTCTTGTTAAAATCAAAGAAAAAGGGATTCTTGCCACCGCTTTCGGGCGTCAGGTAATAAGGTTTGTCACGCATCTTGATTTTACAGAGAATATGCTGGATGAGACAGGAGAAATTCTAAAATCGATAAAATAATTTTATTCTACGTGCAGCAGTAAACCTTTCAGGTACTCCCCTTCAGGATGAAATATGCTTACGGGGTGATCTTCTCCCTGAGACAACTGTTTCAGAACTCTCACATTTCTCCCGGCATCAGCAGCAGCTCCGAAGACAATTTTTCTGAAGAGTTCCTGCGATACATGCTGGGAGCATGAAAATGTCAGCAACAGTGAATCCTTTTTTATTCTCCGCAAAGCATTAAGATTTATGTCTTTGTATCCACGTGCTCCCTTATCAATCCCCGATGAATGTTTCACAAACGCCGGAGGGTCAAGGATTATCATATCGAAAAAATCTTCATCCATAGTACGCAGATAGTCAAAGCAGTCCTCTTTTATCAAAACTGCCTTATCCATGTTACAGGAATTCAACCTGATATTTTCATCTGTCATTGAAATTGCAGCCGCGGATATATCCACACTATGCACAGACTCGGCTCCACCGGCAAGCGCATTGACAGAGAATCCTCCAGTATAACAAAACGAATTAAGAACATGCCTGCCGCGTGAAAGTCCTCTCACCAGTTCACGGTTATACCTCTGATCAAGAAAAAAGCCTGTCTTCTGACCTCCGGCAACATCAACTTTAAATTTAAGAGAATTTTCAGTTACCTCGAGGCTCCCAATCTCTTCTCCACGCACGGAATAATTACCGGCGCGTACACCCTCCACCTGGCTCACTCCGCTGTTTTTAACGAAAACATTTTTATAGCCGGATGATTCAAGTGTGTTGGCAATATCATCAAGCAACAGTTCAACGCCTTTTACCAAAACCTGAAGAACCGCCGTGTCACGGTAAACGTCAATTATTAGTCCGGGGAAAAAATCCCCCTCCGCATGAATAAGCCTCCAGCAGTCCGTTCTGCTTTTATCTATGAATCCTTCACGTAACGCCGATGCTCTCGCGATCTTAGAATTAAAAAATTCCGGTTTAAAACAATTGACCCTTGCACCTGTAAATTCAAAGATCCTGCATATAATCTGACTGTGAGGTGAAAAAAATCCATACCCGAGAATTGCCCCGCCGGATGTTACAACCTCAACGATCTCCCCGTTGTAATAATCAGGTACTGCTGCAACAGCGCCGGAAAATATCCAGGGATGCCTGTTCAGAAAAGCTCTTTCTCTTCCGTTCTTTATCCTAATCTGTCTGTACATAATATTATATTTTGAATATTATTGCTTAAATTTAATCTTCAGATTCAGATATCTCCGTTTCATTTTCAGAATTCTCATCAGATTCATCATCTGGCTGATCCTTCCGCATCGCTTTTTTCAGAATTTTCTCTTCTTTCTTTTTTTTCTTCTCAAGTTCTTTTCTTCTTTTTTCGCTGTTATAAGGGTTTGGTCTCAAAATGTCTCCTTTTTCAGGCGCGGATAATTTCTGCTAATAAAAAAATGCGCCAATAAATTTAATATAAAATCTGATGAGGTTAAATCAATTAATAGATCAGTTCATTACAGAAATAAGTGAACAGGAAATTTATTAATGGAAGAATGTTTCAATGTTCATAATAATCTATCCCCTTCAATTATCAAGCTTTTTTATAAACAGCATCAGTGCCTGAGTTAAATACTCTTAAATGGAGTTTAATTTTTTATACCAGGCCGGTTCTTTTTTCATTCACATAACAACTGTTCTTGACAAATCATTTTATTTTTTTTAAACAAGATTCAGATATCTCCCTGTCATGGCGGTTTAAAGATATAAAAAACCGCGCTAACGATTAAATTAAAAACTGCCGGTTTTAATTGATACTAAAAACGAAAATCGTTTTAATGACAGGCAATGGCTTATCTATTACTTGCATAACACTAATAACAGGAGATTTTATGTCAGTACAAACCAGCATCATAATAGCGTTCGGGTTGTATCTCCTCCTTATGCTCGGCATCGGAGTTTTCTTCTCGAATAAATCAAATGACCTCTCTGACTATGTACTGGGAGGTCGCAGCCTGGGGAAATGGGTCACATCACTAAGCGCCCAGGCTTCGGATATGAGCGGATGGCTCCTCATGGGCCTTCCCGGACTGGCTTATATTTCAGGCTTCGGCGAAGCTTTCTGGCTTGCCGTGGGTCTGGCCACAGGAACATACCTAAACTGGAAGTTTGTCGCGAAGAGGTTAAGGATCTATACAAAGATGGCCAATGACTCGTTGACCATCTCAGATTTCTTTGAAAACAGGTTTGGTGACACTTCTCATCTTCTCAGGATTATTTCATCAATTTTTATTGTAATATTTTTTACACTTTATGTTTCTTCCGGCTTTATCGCAGGCGGTAAACTTTTCAATACCGTATTTGGAATTCAGTATGAATATGCCATACTCATAGGTGGCGGAGTTCTTGTTCTCTACACGTTTCTTGGTGGTTTCTTTGCTGTTTCCTGGACGGATATGATACAGGGTTTCATCATGCTCTTCGCAGCTATTGCTGTTCCATCATTTGCGCTTATCCAGCTTGGCGGAATTTCAACGGCCTCAGAAAGAATAGCGACAATCAGCCCGACTCTCTTATCAATAACAAAAGATATAACAGGGAATAACCTCAGCGCAATAGCGGTAATATCCTCCCTTGCATGGGGCCTCGGCTACTTCGGCATGCCCCACATTCTTGTAAGATTCATGGGTATAAACAATGCTGAAAATATCAGGGATGCACGCATTATAGCAATGGTATGGGTAATCATATCTCTTGCATCTGCGGTTTTCATCGGTGTTATAGGGCGAGCTTATACAATGGGCGCTCCACTTGCAGGACCCGATTCTGAAAAAATATTCATGGTGATGGTACAGTCACTCTTTGTAACATTCCTTGCGGGGATAATGCTTTCTGCTATACTCGCGGCGATAATGAGTACAGCAGATTCACAGCTCCTTGTTGCGGCTTCCGCGATTTCAGAAGACTTCTATAAAGCTATTTTTAAAAAAGATGCTCAACCTCATGAACTTGTCTGGACAGGACGAGCCGCTGTTATGATAATAGCAATAGTTGCTTACTCCATTTCGCTGAATCCGAACAGCTCAGTTTTCAAAGTTGTTTCTTTCGCATGGGCAGGTCTTGGTGCCACATTCGGTCCGATAATTCTTACAGCTCTCTTCTGGAGAAGAACAACGATAAAAGGAGCATTAGCAGGAGTCCTGTTTGGTGGTATAACAGTTCTCGTCTGGAAAAACCTTTCTCAGCTTGGCGGAATATTTACGTTATATGAAATTGTCCCTGCATTTATACTTTCACTTGCGGCGATAATTATTGTAAGCCTTCTCGACAATGAACCTTCAAAGGAAATTACAGATCTTTTTGACAAAGTTCAACAGGAAATATAATTTCAGAAAGCGTGCACAATAAACCAAACAAAAAGGGATGCCCAAAAGCATCCCTTTTTTATTTCCAGCATTATATCTGATTTACTACTCAGCAAGTGCTCCTGTGAATACCGGGTCACTGGCTTTAACTGGTGCGCCTTCATTAAACTTGATTGCTCTCGCCCTTCCAAAAAATTTCGGGAACTCTGAACCAATATAGAATTGTGAAGCAAGAACTTTTCCTGTGTAGAATGCTGCTTCATCATTATCGGCAAGAAGTTTTTCTCTGTCAGCCCCCTTGACATCACCAACAAGCTCTTTCATTTTCGGTATAGTTTTTGTCAGTGACCAGAGATGTGTCCATGCAATAGCTATCATATACATTGCTTCCTGAAGAGGAGTAGCATGCATAAAGAGATTGAGGAATTTCCCCTCTGCCATCTGTTTTTTCAGCATCTCGATAATTTCATCAAGCTCTTTGAGGCCTTCTGCAAATACATCAACGTATTTATCTTCAACAATACCTTTTGCAGCAGCAAGAGTTTCATTCATCCTCTTAACCATTGCCTTGTAGTTGAACTGGTCTTTATTCATGAGGATCTTCCTCATTGTAAGATCCATGGACTGGATACCGTTTGTTCCTTCCCATATAGCAAGGATTTTGGAATCGCTCATGTATCTTACTA
>CAZVFJ010000060.1:0-14485 GCA_964625825.1 uncultured Leptospirales bacterium
ATTAGCTGAAGAACTGATGCCGTGAAATTCCCCATTTCACCTCCACGCCATCCTCGGAAAGCCATAACCACGCCTTCAAGCCCGAGCTGCTTTCCGTATACGGCAACAGACATATTATTTGTAATAAATATAAAAGTAACAATCAGGTTTGATACCATGTATGAAATCAGCGGACCATTTTTGAAGTAACATAGCACTGGCTTAAGTAGAAAAAAAAGTACCATGTTAAAAAATATAATAGTTATGAAAAGATATATACCCGTAAGAATAAGTTCCCGGCTAAAGGAACTGTTAAATTTGTCAATAAGGATGTATAGGGTCAGTAGAGCCGACCATAACGTCAGGTTAATAAGTCCCGCGACATTAACATAAAAAAAGCTGCGAAGTTTTGAATGCATATAATTTACTCCTGTAAAAAACCAGAGATGAAGGTATTCCCATCAATTTCAAATATTTTTTAGAAAAAATTTCTGCCATATTTTATTTTAATTTTTTTTCTTAAATATAAAACAGGCGCAATATATTACCGATGCCAGAAGTATTGTAACTGAGCTTGATGGTAATTTAAAGATATAACTTAAGAAGATGCCGCCAGTCATAATAAAAGCGCAGAGAATTATCGATACAAAAATCATACTTTTAAGACGCCGGGTGAAAAATCCGGCAACGGCAGGAGGAATTGTAAGGAAAGCAATAATCATGACAATCCCGACAATACTTATCATCAGTATAACAGTCATCGACATAAGGATTATAAGTATTGTCTGATAAAAAGGAGTATTTACTCCCCTGATTCTTGCGAATTCTTCATCAAAGGCTGTGGCAAGTAACTGATTATAGAAGGTGAAACTGAATATTATAATAACTCCGTTTAAAACCGCAATCAGTCCCAGGTCAGATTCAGTAAGCAGCAGTATATTACCGAAAAGATAGCTCATAGGATCAACATACCCGGGAGTTATAGATATAAAGAGAAGACCCACAGACATACCGGTTGCCCAGATCACACCAATTATAGTATCAATCCTCTCCTTTCCTGAGAGAACTGCAATACTGATTATCAGGCCGGCTAACATGGAGAAGACAAATCCACCCATCATAGGCGTAAAATAAGCTACATGGTACTTTTCTCCTATATACAGGGCTATTCCTATCCCGCCAAGAGCCGCGTGACTCAACGCTCCCGCAATATATGACATTCGTTTAACAACGACGAAGGACCCTATAACTCCAAAAGGTATACTCGAAAGCAGGCCGGCTATCAGAGCGAAACGTATAAATGGAATTTCCGGACTTATTAAAGCGTTTAAAAAACCGTTCATTTATTATCACCATGTTTTTTATTATCAGCATCCGCCGGAGAGATTAATTTTTCATGCCTCACCAGGAGTGGCCTGTCATCATAAACAGAAGCAATGGTTCCACAGTAATTTCCATCAACAGGATGTTCTACCAGGGTTTTATTTATGCAGAGCACCCTGTCTGTAATATTCGCGACAAAACCTGTATCGTGAGTTACAAGAATGATTGTCATTTTTTCATTGAGTTTTTTCAAAAGGCTGTTAAGGCTCTCTCCTGCTGAAGGATCTATGTTTGAGGTAGGTTCATCAAGCATTAGAATCTCAGCCTCTGTTACAAGCGCGCGCGCTATAAGGGCCCTCTGCATCTGCCCCCCTGAAAGGTTGCGGAACGGTTCTTTTATAAAATCAATAAGGCCTACTTCCGCGAGAGCCTCTTCCGCTTTTATCCTGTCTGATTTTGAATAAAACCCGAAGGGCTTAACCCTTCCTGAAAGCACAGATTCAAAAACAGTTATGGGAAACATGTTATCATGATGTGCCCGCTGAGGAACATATCCTATTTTTTTGGATGACTCTTCAGGTTGTTTTCCATTAACAAGAATAGTCCCTGATTTTGGTTTAAGCAACCCTAGTATCAGGCGGAGAAGGGTTGTTTTCCCGCCTCCGTTAGGCCCGACAATACTGACAATCTCTTTTTTATAAATGTCAAGATTTACATCGACCAGCACCGGGCAAGTATTATATGAAAAATAAAGATTACTGATCGATATTATTATTCCGGCTTTGTTTACCATCTTTAAAATGCCTTCTTTACTTCTTCAGCAATATACCGGAGGTTGTTAATATAATCCGGGCTTAACGGGTTGAGTATTATAACCGCGCCCCCGATTGCATCCGCAACAGCCTCCGCGCTCTTTTGTGAAAATTCCGGCTGAACAAAAATTATCTTAACATTTTCAGCCTTTGCTTTTTTTATTACAGCCTCAAGAGCTGCGGGGGACGGTTCTTTACCACCAGTCTCAATTGCTACCTGTTTTAATCCGTATTCATCCGTAAAATATCCGAAAGCAGGGTGAAATACAAAAAGAGTATTCCCTTTAAACGGGGCAAGCGCCTTTGTTAATTCAGTATTTACTTTATCAAGATCTGATATAAAGCTCTCATAGCCTTTTTTATAAACATCTCCCCCGTCAGGATCCTCTTCCACGAGAGCAGAGTATATGTTAAAAGCCTGCTTTTTTACAAGCGAAACAGACATCCAGGTATGAGGATCAATAGCACCTTCCGGATGTTTATGGCCATCCCCCCCATGCTCATCATTGTCATGAAATTCGAGGGTCCTTTTCTTTATACCCTGCGAAGTATCTACAATTTTTAAAGACCGCAGAGATTTTTCAATTTTCGGGATGAAAGTATTTTCAAAGGAAACACCTATAGTAAAAAAAAGATCAGCTTTACTCAGTGCAATTACCTGGTCAGGAAGAGGTTCATACATAGCGGGACTTTTCCCGGGACCGACAAGAACACTGACATTAACGCGGTCTCCCCCTATTCTTTCCACAAAATATTTTTGAGGGAGAATACTGGTAAAAACATTAATTTTTGAATTTTTTTTCTCCTCTACCCTGCCGCAGCCGGCAACAAAAATAAAAGCAGCCAGAATTGAAAAAAATATAATCTTTTTCATTTAAGAACTCCTTTACAATTTAAATACAAATTATCTTCATTTAGATGAATGCTATAAAAAATGTTAAGATTTAATATGAACCAATGCGAATTGTTAATATTAATTTTATCTGCACTTCGGGCATATACCCCTGAACTGAAGAATTGTATGTTCAATAATAAAATCTTCAGATAGTTTATCATTCAAATGAAGGGGTTTCCCTTTTTTCATGCAGTAAATCCTGCCGCAGCTATTGCAGTAAAAATGAGGATGTTCCGGGTTATGCTCGCAGGCCAGCTCATAATACTGTCGTTCCTTCTCATTCATCACCTGGCGTATTATACCTTCATTGTTGAGCATCTCCAGGTTCCGGTAAATTGTAGCAAGGTCCATTTCATTACTTAAATCATCGTAAAGATCAGATGCAGAGAAAGGTTTACCTCTATCTATTATTACATTAAGTACGAACTGTCGCTGCCTTGTGAGTTTGATATTCCTCCCCGCAAGGAGAGATTCAGGTGTACATTTATCCATAGCTCCCTCCGACCATTCATCTCTTTTTCAAGTGCGAACAATTTGCATTTAGACATGATTACTGTCAATAAAAATTTGAAACTCTATCCCCCTGTATGACCGTTCTCAACCCTGTCATGATTGATAAAATCATCTATTTTATAAATATTTAAAAAAATTCAATTGATCTTAATTTACTTTTCTTTAAAAGAAGCAGAAAATCTATATAATTCAAAAATTTTTCCGGAGAACAAAATGAATCAGAGGACTCTTAAACACTGGCTTATAGCTATCCGCCCATGGTCATTACCGGCGTCTTCGATGCCGGCTCTAGCCGTAATCTCATATATTTTTTATCTTCAGAAAAACGGCTCTCTACAGGTAAACTGGATTTATGGCCTTTTAGCTTTTTCAGGCGCTGTAATTTTTCAGGCAGCCAGCAACCTAATCGGAGACTATTTTGACTTTAAACACGGAGTTGACAGGAAAGACTCATTTGGGTCGAGCAGGCTACTGGTTGAAAAGATTTTTACACCACGGGAGATATTATGTTACGGATTTATCCTGCTGACTATCGGTTCGCTGGTGGGCCTGTTTTTAGCATTTCAAAGCGGGACTCCCCTCCTCTGGATTGGAACCATAGGAGTTCTAAGCACCATTTTTTATTATAAACTGAAATATATGGCATTAGGGGATATCATTATCTTTATTATATACGGCCAGCTTATTGCACTGGGAACTTTTTTTGTAATGACCGGGAATATTGATCTGAAAATTCTGGCGCTTGCGGCTCCGATTGGGCTCCTGGTGGTAAATATAGTACACGCAAACAATACCCGTGATATTTTTCACGATAAACGTGCGGGAATCAAAACCCTGGCAATGCTCATTGGACTCAACGGAGCAAAAATTCAATATGCGTTTCTTGCACTGATGGCGTATATTTTGATTGCGATTATGATCGTCATGAACATTCTTCCGCCAATATGCCTTCTGGTTTTTTTAAGTCTTCCTCTCACAGTAAAAAACATCAGAAAGATGAACTCGGCACAACCTGACAGCCCTCAGATCATCATGGATCTTGATGGTGATTCTGCAAAGGCCGTGATGTTCTTCAGCGTACTTTTCTCAATATCAATTTTTTCTGCGGCATTAATATGACTGTCTTAAAAAAAACCTTTTTAGCAGCAGGGACCGCGGCCGTACTCTGGTTCATCATGTTCTCCCCATGGACCGCTCCTTTTATAAATTTCTGGAAGGCCATGGCGATCTCCTGCTGTATATTAATTCTAATGAGTGTTTTTTTATCAGGCGGAAGGTTCAAAGATCAGTTTATCTTTTCTAAAAGAGATATAATAGCTGGAATACTTTCAGCAGGGGCGCTATGGATTATATTTTTTCTCGGAAATTATTTTTCATCCATCCTTTTTGATTTTGCGGGAGGCCAGGTCCAGGGAATTTACAGCATGAAAACCGGAGAAAATCTTATTTTTTTAGGGCCAATGCTTGTGCTCCTAATAGGACCGGCTGAAGAAATTTTCTGGCGGGGTCTTATTCAGAAATCATTCACACAACAATTTGGAGGATACAAGGCGCTGTTTATTACAACTCTTATATATGCGCTGGTTCATATATGGTCATTTAACTTCATGCTTATCATGGCAGCAATGGTTTGCGGACTATTCTGGGGGCTAATTTATATATGGAATAAAAATCTTGTTACACTGATTGTTTCCCACGGATTATGGGACCTGGCCGTGTTTATTCTGTTCCCTATAGGACAGAACTAGATAGCTTTATATTCATTACTGCGGAGACTGACGGATTAAAAAGTACCCGGATTCATAATAGACCTGAATAAAAAAAGGTTGAAAAATTTTTTTCAGAAAATGAAATGTTCGTTCATACACCCCATCCGATTTTTAGAGGAAAATAATGAAAAAATGGATTACAGGCGCGTTATTTGCGCTTTTTTCAATAATACTTTCAGCATCAGCGGAGCAGAATAACGTTATTGATCTTAAATCAATAAAATACAGGCTCCTTTACGAATCTTATGTAAATGGCAACTGGGATATATATATAATCAATCCGGACGGGACAGGGAAGAGAAATATTACCAATACTAAAAATATTCATGAGCTATATCCCAAAGTTTCCCCTGATGGTAAAAAATTTGTATTTGTATCGGATAAAGGTGACGGGAGAGAACGTAAACGCGATCTTTACATGATGAATCTTGATGGTTCAGGGAAAAAACTTATCTCCGAGCATGGGAGGCAACCATGCTGGTCACCTGACGGGAGATACATAGCATATGTTAAATCCGAATCTACCAGGAGATTTTCACTTGAAAGCTGGTCAACGAAGGGCCTGTTTATTTATGATACAGTGACAGGAGAGACAAGGGAGCACGCAAATAAAACTCTTGTGCATCTCTACAATCTATGCTGGTCACCTGACGGCAGGCATATCACCGCAACAGTACTTGGGGGAATGGGATACAGACACACTAATATCGGCATTGATGTCAACGGTACAAGATACTTCAGGCTCAATGTAGTCGGTTGCCGGCCGGAATTCTCCCCTGATGGAAAAATGATCGGATGGGGGAGAAGCGACAGAGAATTTCATCTGGCAAAGATAAACATAGGAAAAGCAGTACCGGTCGCAGAAAAAGATAAATTCAGTTTTTTGCAAGTAACCAAAGGCTACGAAGTATATCACCTCGACTGGTCCCCGGATGGCAAATACATTGCTTTTGCTTTCGGGCCGGATGGAGAACAGAATGTGGGTGGAACGGCCATAGGATGGAATATCTGTATTGCGGAGGTTTCCACAGGAAAATGGCAGATGATAACATTTGATGGAAATCAGAATAAAGAACCGGACTGGGTCCCGTGAGGAAAATAAAAATGAAAAAAATTACGACAGCAGCAACCATATTATCTCTTATAACATTCTTCGCGTCATGCGGGAAGAAAACCGATACAACAGTAAAAAACATAACAACAAAATCGGGGATAGAGATGGTCTACCTCCCCGGCGGTGAATTCACTATGGGTAGCAGTAACGCCGGTGAATCACCAGCACACAGGGTAAAGCTCTCCCCCTTCTATATTGATAAATACGAAGTGACACAGGAAATGTATAAAAAACTCGACCTCCCGAACCCTTCACACTTTAAGAATGAAAAAAGCCCCACCGAAATGGTTGCGTGGGTGAATGCGGCGATTTACTGTAACGAGAGGTCAATTGAAGAAGGGCTCACTCCATGTTACGACGAAAAAACATGGGAATGCAATTTTGGTGCAAATGGATACAGGCTCCCCACTGAGGCTGAGTGGGAATATGCCGCAAAAGCCGGCACCGACAGTAAATACTTCTTCGGCTCTGACTCAAAGAATCTTAAAAATTACGCGATATATCGAAAAAACTCATCGGGAAAGCCACAGACAGCCGGTTCAAGAAAACCGAATCAGTTCGGGCTCTTTGACATGTACGGAAATGTTGCCGAATGGTGCAACGATTTCCATTCTGCGAGTTACTACGAAAAATCGGCTGCCGAAAATCCTTCTGGACCGGCAAACGGTAAAGAGCGTGTAATACGCGGAGGCTCATGGAATGACACGGAGGAGCTTACAAATTCAACAGCAAGGAGCATGGATGGCTCAATAAGCGACGCATGCATTCTGCGCGATACTATCGGTTTCAGATGTGTCAGGAGGGCTGATTAACTGAATGCTCTTCCAGACATGGACTTTTCTATTTTTCTTCTCTATAGTTTATTTACTCTTCAGGAGTATTAAAAGCAGCGCGGGTAGACAATACCTCATACTAATTGCATCATTCATCTTTTACGGATGGTGGAACCCTCTCTATCCGCTCATCCTTTTATGGGTCATTGCAGCCGATTATATCTTCATCATGCTGATGGAGAGGACAGGGAAAAGAAAGCTCTTCCTTATATTAAGCATTTCAAACAGCCTTATTCTTCTTGGCTCATTCAAATACGCCGGCTTTATAACGGTAAACATTAATGAGATACTGAGCATTTCAGGAATTTCATACAGAGTCCCTCAACCGGATATACTTCTCCCTGTAGGTATTTCATTCTTTATTTTTATCTCAATGGGATACGTTCTCGATTTCTACTTCGGCAGGGTTGACAGGGAAAGAAATTTCGGGCGACACGCCCTCTTTGTTTCTTTTTTCCCGCAAATATCCGCGGGGCCGATTGCCCGTGCATCGGGGCTCATCCCGCAATTAAAAGACTGGCACAGGGGGAGCAGTTCCGAGCTCGCGCAGGGAATTTATATTTTCACATGCGGACTTTTTAAAAAGATTGCCCTTGCCGATTTCTTCGCGTTATACGCTGATAAAATTTTCGGCAACCCGGCGCAGTTCGGTTCAGCGGATTTGCTCTTCGGCGCATTCGCATTCACATGGCAGATATACTTCGACTTCAGCGGTTACACAGACATGGCGCGGGGGATTGCACGCTGTTTCGGTATTGAGCTTATGGAAAATTTCAGGCTCCCATATATGGCCGTAAGTACCGGGGATTTCTGGGGAAGATGGCATATCAGCCTATCATCATGGTTCAGAGACTATCTTTATATTCCTCTTGGCGGCAACAGGCGGGGAAAACATATTGAATCCCGAAACATAATGATTACAATGCTTCTTTCAGGTTTATGGCACGGAGCCGCGTGGAACTTTGTTCTCTGGGGATTTATTCACGGCACTCTTCACGTGACTGGCAAATTAATAGGAAAGTTCTGGATTATAAAAAAAATTCCGGTATTCATAAGGCGTATAATCATCTTTATATTGGTAGCTTTTGCATGGATATTTTTCAGGGCGGAGAGCGGTCCTGACGCGTTCAGTTACATCGGAGGAATTTTTACTTCAGGTTTCACGGCTCCTTCAATGCCAATACTCATGTTCATTCTTATGCTATTATGCTACATATACGAATGGTTCAAAGAGTATGGTTTAATAAAGTTCGTGGAATCACCTTTTATCAGAAGTTTTATGATTTTATTTATGCTTGCATGGATAATTATCTTTGCTTCTTCAGACGCGAGCGATTTTATATACTTCCAGTTTTAGGGATGACCTGTTTATGAATAAACTCAGATATATGATATATACAACAATAGCGGCAATTATTTTGTGCGCGGTTATCCCGGCACTTGTGCCTCTTACAGGAGATCAGGTTTTATCTCCGGAGTACAGGCTGCCATATTATCTCGGTGAAGATTACTTTCTCTATAAAAAATATGTTGAGGCTGCTTCCGCATACAAAACAATACCGGTGATTGGAGACTCTGTTATATGGGGGCACTACACTTCTGACAGTGATACTATCACAGCACAAATGAACCGCATGCCCAGGGGAGAAGAGTTCTGCAATATGGGGATTGACGGGATACACCCAGCCGTAATGTACGGCCTCGTGGAGAATTACTGCGGTAGACTAAATGGTAAAAAAATTATCGTTGGCATAAATCTTCTCTGGATGAGTTCACCTCGTCACGATCTCACAGGAGCGAAGAACAGCGAGATCAATCACAGGATGCTCCTACCGCAGTTTACAACTATTATACCGGCATACGCCCCTTCATTCGAGGAAAGACTATCACATGTAATAAAAAGGAATAGACCTTTTTTGCTCTGGCTGGATCATTTAAAACTGACAAAATTTCGGGAAAAAAGTCTTTACAGGTGGAGTATGGATAACCCTTCAGAGAGTATGCTTTCCTTCTTTCATCCGGAGAAGAGGACCTATGAAATACCGGCGCCTATGGACACTGTAAAATTAGCGGCACAGAAAGCGGACTGGGTAATTCCTGAAAAATCTCTTCAGTGGTCTTATACTTTAAAGACATTAAAACTTCTTAAGGACCGGGGAAACAGCGTGCTCGCCATTAT
The DNA here is from genome assembly GCA_964625825.1 of uncultured Leptospirales bacterium. Taxonomy (GTDB): domain Bacteria; phylum Spirochaetota; class UBA4802; order UBA4802; family UBA5550; genus UBA5550. Next base: position 9,418 of record CAZVFJ010000060.1, read on the forward strand.
TACACCCTTTAACATACATATGCTGACAGATGAAAGTGCTAAACAGCATTCAGAAATTGTAAATGAAATGAGGGATATTCTTTTACAGGAGGGTATAACAGTTGTTGTGCCCGAAATCCCCCAAAGGGGTGAATTCGCAGACTCAAGCCACCCCACTGCTGAAGGTTATAAAACAATTGCCAAGAACCTTTTAAAAAACAGGGATTTCAATGCATTCATTAAGGAATAAAAGAAATAAAATTTATGTGCAAGACAATCCTTTCTATTCCGGAAGCACTACTCTTATACCATTTGTTCCTGTCTTTTCAAAAGGCTCAACAGGCCATCTTTTATAAGAGACAAGATCCTTTGGAGCATCAAGAATCGAGCCTCCTCTGACAACCCTGTACCTGAATTCACCATCCCCTCCGTAAGGATCCTCTCGCAGAGCAGAAGAATAAGATGAAGGGGCATACCTGTCATAACACCACTCACCCACATTTCCGCTCATATCATAAATCCCGAACGAGTTGGGCTTCTTCTCCCCCGGTTTTTTAACCTTGTGATATTTAACCCACCAGAATCTACCCTTACTGTAATTCTTATGCCCGGCATTGAACATATGCCAGGCATATTTTCCTGAACCATCCCAGGTCTGGTTATTCCCCCAGTAAAAATTGCTTCTTTTTGTACCCATGCATGCATATTCCCACTGAGCCTCTGTGGGGAGCCTGAAACCATTTGCTTTTTCATCAGTCTCAATTTTCCATCTGAGAACATCATATGGTGATATATTGCTTACTTCTTTCTCATCTTTATATATCAGATAATACGGTTTCAATCCATTTTTTACACTTAATAAATTACAGAACTCTACAGCGTCATACCAGCTTACATTGAAAACCGGAAGCGCATCTCCCTCTCCATACCTGCTTTTTTTACAGGGATTTTCATTTTTAATTTCACTATACTTCTTTTGCGTAATCTCATATATTGAGATCCAGAATCCTTGTGTAATTTTTACATTCCTGGAAGGTGTATAATCTGTCCCCTTTACATCACGCCCCATTATAAAACTTCCTGCGGGAATATAAACAAATGAAACTCCACCCACAGTTTTTTGAGACGTGTCGGGCATCTTAACTTTTTTAGTTGCTGAATATGAAGTCATTAACACAGAAAATAATATTAGCATTACAACAGCGGAAATCTTAAAGCAGGATTTCATTACTTCCTCTCAAAAATAAAAAATAATTTAAACCGGGATTTAATTCAGGGCAAGACCCTTCTGCTCATAATAATCGGAATATCTGCTCTCCCTTTCAGAAAGTACTCTGTTAATAACAGATGTTCCGCTCTTCACCGGAAGTATTTCCGGAGAGTAGCGAACTTCCAGAGGATTTATATTTACAGGTATAAGTGTGTATGACACAAGGCCTTTTTCGCTCAGAGTAATCCTTGCAAGCATGCTTGTTCTGTGAGCAGCTGAATGTCTCCCTGCAAAGACAAAATCTCCAAGGCTATAGAAAATTATACCGTTTTTATATATTTCGACCTGCCCGAGACCGTGTGACTGATGGCCAAGAATACAGACAACGCCTGCATCAATCAGTTTTCGTCCAAGAGCAACCTGTTCAGCTTCAGGCTTTGCGACAGGAATATCTGATGTAACCTCCTGCCCCCAGTGGATGCTCACTACAATTGCGTCAACCTCCCCCCTGACCTTTTTAACGGCAGAGACAAGGAGTTCATCCGATCCGCCGGCAGCACCTGCACGGCCGGGGCCTGCCCAGATGCTTCGGGGAACCACATTATCAAACGCAAAAAAAGCGATCCGTGTCCCCCTGTGCCACATAAAAACAGGTTTAAGTGCCTCATCTATATTCTTACCAATCCCTACCGCAGCGATGTTCAATTTTTCAATTCTTTCTACTGTTTCAAACATCCCCTTTTCGCCACAGTCCTTTATATGATTATTAGCAAGAGAGGCTATATTAAATCCGGCATAACGAACTATATCTTCACTCCCCGCAGGAGATGAAAAATAAAATACTTCATCCTTGTCATCAAATGGTTTAAAATTAAGATCCGTAATGGGAGCTTCCAGGTTGCAGAACCCAATCCCTTTAATTTCATGGGCAACTTTAGAAAAGGGGTATGCCATTGCCTCCTTTCTGCCGTATTTTCTGGCTTTGCCGTCAAGAATCTCTTTCATTACGGCAAAATTCACAGCCACATCCCCAACTGCCGTTATTACGGCAGGTTCCTTTTTAGGCCATATTCTTTTTATATATCTACTGTCTCTGTCTCCATATTCCAGTGAGTCTTTTGATCTCTCCCAGAGAGGCTCATCACCTTTAATGATATTATCCCCGCTGTGATAAACTATTTGCGGGGAACATGCCAGAGCAGTCAGGAGGGAGAAAATGAAAAACGGCTTTCTGTTTTTTTCAATTTTTTTCATTGCTGCTTTTCCTGTTAACAATAGTAATTCCATTATTTCTGAAATATTTATATTCATTAATAATAAAGGATTTTGCTCCCGCGCTCCTGCTCTATTATATCAAAGGCAGGGAGTTCACTGATATCACTCCTGCTGAAGAATGAAATCACTGAGCCGGTTTTTTTCAATAAAATCCATGAACTCCTTCTGAAACTTAAACATAATCCCGCTGAAAATACACTGGCTGAAAGGGCATGTTTCCTTAATCATCGGGCATATATCAGTCCTTACAGGGCCCTCTATCGCATTGAATATTTCGAGAAGTGTAATATCCTCCGGCTCTTTTTTAAGCCTGAATCCGCCGTTTGGCCCCCTGAATGAAACAACAAGATCAGTCTTAACGAGTCTTTGAAACACCTTCGCTAAATGTGCCTCGCTAGCGTTCAGCCTTGAGGCAAGGATTCTTGCTGTGAATATTGTATTTTTTTCCCTTGCCATAATTTCCATGGCATGCACGGCAAGGGATATCGCTTCCGAAAAATGAAAAAATCCTGCCACATTTAACCTCTTTCAATTATTTTCAACAAGAATGTTCTTTTAGTCAAGTAAAAGAAATATTTTGCAGATTACATGTGCTGAATAAGTTTATTTTTATATAAAAATCTTTGATAAGTCCTATTTTCCCCTGCATTTACCTGATAAATCAAAATGCTCAAATACCTGCTTTTTATTATTGATTAAACAGAAGTAAAGCCTCATCCTGCCATGAAGGAAGAGGCGATGATCAGAATGAGCCGGATTTTTTTCAATATATCTTTTGCTGCATTTATACTTATGTCAGCACACGGTGAAGCGAACCACAATGACTGCATGAGAGACTTTCCTCTATTCGATTACAGGGCCGCGGGGAACAACCTTCCGGGGGGAGATTATGTAATGATCCGTTCCTTCCGGGAGATAACGCAGATAATTTTATGCAGGAACTATTATCAGGTAAAAATATACACAGACAGAAATAATATGAAGGATGGGGAGATCACAGCATCCGGGTATTCCGGTTTTGACCAGGTTATATCAGAACCGGCAATCCCTTCACAGTTGGAGTTTAATAGTATGCTGAAGGAGTACACCCTTTATGGACTTACTGAAGGGGCAGAGGAGGTATACCGCGGAGTTATATATTATCAGGACCTTTTAACATCTCCTGATACACTTATTGAAAGATATGCGGATGAATATCTAATCCGGTTCAACTCCGGCAAATACCCGGCAGAGATAACTCTTGACCAGAGATGGAAAAAGCTTGTAATAAGAAGAGTTAAGGGCGAGACGGAGGCATCGATATGCCCTTCAGTTTACATAGATCAGACCATGGATAAAACGTTGAAAAGAATAATTACTGAATTTGCATTTATAATTAAAAAAAGAGATAAATAACTCTTTTATTTGTTTTGAACGCAACCAATCAGGTAAAATATTTTAAGAGCCTTGACAAAAAGATCCCCGATTTTCTAATTAGATTGAGTGAGTATTATGACAGAGCAAATAAATAGTTACCTGAGAATTAAAAGATGCATAACATCTGCTGTACCTGCCGCTTTAAAATCAGCGAGATTTCTCTTATCAATTATGATTCCTGTATCCCTCGCGGTGACTCTGCTGCAATATGCAGGTATTCTTAAAATAATAGCCTCGTATATGGATCCTCTCTTCAGATTTGCCGGCATGCCCGGAGATGCGGCAATCGTCTTTTTAACAAGCATTACACTGAATATCTACAGCGCTATTGCGGTTATAAGCACAATCCCTTTCACAGAAAGGGAGCTTACAATCCTTGCGCTTGCATGTCTCATTTCACACAGCTATTTTATAGAAACACCGATCCAGAAAAAGACAGGTTCCTCTGCCGTTAAAATGGTAACGATAAGATTTATATATAGTTTTATCGGAGCAGTATCACTAAATTTTCTCCTGCCTGCCGGGAGTGGAAAAATTATTACCGCAGTGTCATCCACCGCAGCGGAAGCCTCAGGCATTAAAGAGCTGCTCTACGCGTGGATGTCAAACTCGCTTTTTCTCATATTTGAGATACTTATAATAGTCACACTCCTTATGATAATGCAGAGAGTACTTGATGAATTCGGGATAAATGAACGCCTTTCAAAAACATTCTCCCCTATGATGAAACTGATGGGGCTCCCGGAATCTGTAACATTTCTCTGGATTGTTGCTTATACAGTAGGGCTTGCATACGGTTCCGCGGTCATGCTTGAAGAATCTGAAAACGGACGTCTCGGCAGGGGGGATGCGGATCTCCTTAACCACCACATAGCCATATCCCACTCGCTCCTTGAGGATACTCTACTCTTTGTGGCTATAGGTGTCCCGGCAATGTGGATTATTTTCCCAAGAATTATACTGGCTGTTGCAGAACTGTGGCTCCTGAAAATAAGAAGGGTTATAATGTTCAGGCGGGAATCCGCCTTTGCAGCTGAATAACCTGATTAATCTATTCATCAGCATTCTGAAAAATCCGGTTGTTTTTGCTGATAATAAACGTATTTTTAAATTTATGAAATAATAAAATTTCTACTTAAAGATATTATTATATCTGACAATCAAAAGCGCCATACTTATATGAGGTCA
>CAZVFJ010000061.1:0-14401 GCA_964625825.1 uncultured Leptospirales bacterium
AGACTCTCCATAGCCATAGGCAACTCCTATCGAATGTATTCCATTCGCCTTTGCACCTTCAATATCATATTTCCTGTCACCTATCATTACGGCGGATTCCGATTTATCGATACTATACCGGTTAATGAGACCGGCGATCAGTTCATCTTTTGAACCGTTTGTTCCATCAAGATTGCTCCCCGCTATAGCAGAAAAATAACGGTAAAGGCCAAAATGGCGGAGGATCCTCTCTGCATAAACAGAAGGTTTTGTCGTGGCAACGTATATCATGCCCCCCGAGGATTTAATGTCCCTGAGTAACTCAGGTATGCCGGGATATACTTCATTCTCATATATTCCTGTCTCTGAAAAGTATTCGCGGTAATAAGATACTGCTTCTTCTGCCTCCTCACTGCTAAAGCCGAAATAGCGGCTGAATGACTCCCTCAGAGGGGGGCCTATAAATTTGTAAAGAAATTCTTTTTCTGCTTTTATCCCGTATTTTTCAAGAGCATATTGTATTGACCTTGTTATACCGGTTCCGGGATCGGTTAATGTACCGTCCAGGTCAAATATTATATGTCTGAAATTGTCCATCTGTCTTCTCCGGTTCTATAATGCCGTAGAGGAGCCTTCGGCTATAACTCATCCTGAATCCTTTTATCAACTACATAGAAACATTTTTTTGTGTAAATAAAAAAAGCGATTTTAATTGACTAAAGTAAATAAGATAGCAAAGAATAATTCCTGAGGAAAAGATATGAACAATACTGAACAATATCTCAAGCCGGGATCTATTATTGACAGCGCGAATCCTGTTGTGATCGAATATACCAGGTCGATACTTGGAGATGAAAAACTCGATGATATAGAAAAAGCAGTAAAGCTTTACTATTACATAAGAGACGATATAAGATACGACCCTTATCTGCCTTTTTACAAACCGGAGCATTATCGCTCAAGCGGCGTGATAGAATCAAAAAGAGGCTTCTGCATTCACAAAGCCGGACTGTTATGTGCAGCTGCACGTGCTGCCGGCATACCGTCAAGAATCGGCTTCGCAACTGTAAGAAACCATATTGCAACAAAACAGCTTCTTGAATATCTCGGGTCAAATCAAATTGCTCCTCACGGTTATACAGAATTATGGCTTGGAGAGAGGTGGGTCAAGGCCACGCCGGCCTTCAATGCCGGGCTTTGCAGGCTGTTCAAAGTTGAACCTCTTGATTTTAACGGCACTGATGATGCAATCATGCACTCATTTAATTCCGAGAATAAAAAATTTATGGAGTATATTTCTTATCATGGGGAGTTTCATGATATTCCCATAGATTTCATTCTGCATATAATGGAAGTCACATACGGGAAAAAAAGGGTAAAATACTGGATAGATGAGCTAAAAGCTAAAAACAACAATTCAGGTAGAGATTTTATTTCAGAGGATATTATCTGATGTACCAAAAAAGGAGAGAAAATTGCCCCTTATGCGGCAGTACTGACATAGCAAATAAATACAGGATTGAAAGATTTGAGCTTAAGTTCAATACAGATATATGTAATTCCTGCGGTTTCATCTTCACGAACCCCCTTTTTGACGATGATATTGTGCGTAGTTTCTATTCAGAGGATTACTACACCGGAAAGGCTGATTATTCATATATTGACGAAAGAAGTATTAAAAAATTCTCTGCTTATGTATGGGACAGCCGGATCAGGGTAATCCATAAATATATAAAATCAGGAAATTTTCTTGATGTAGGATGTTCTTTCGGGGGATTCCTCGAGTCAGCATCAAGATTCTACACACCATACGGTATCGAGATGTCTGAATTTTCATCCGCTCATGCGAACAATACCTTCGGTGATAATATACATTGTGGAACTCTTTCTGATCATCCTTTCTCCGAAAAAAGTTTTTCTGTTATTACCATGATTGAACTTATTGAACATCTTGCTGACCCGGAGCAGGCTATCAGGGAATGCTTCAGGCTTCTGAAAGACGGAGGGCTACTGCTTATACAGACAGCGAATATGGATGGCAAACAGGCCGTAGATCTTGGTGCTGACTACGAATATTTTATGCCGGGACATCTATCCTATTTCAGCAAAAAAAATCTTACGATGCTTATGAAGAATTGCGGCTTTAGCAAGGTAAAAGTATTTCAGCCGGTTGAATTCGGACTTTTGCCGAAACTTCGGAAGTCCAGGGGGAGTTTTAAATCGCTTTCCGATTACAAAGCGTGGCTGAATATCGCATCTTATCACATGAAGAGCAAAGTCCATTTCGGCGACTTTGCTCTTACAAGCTCAATGGTTGTCTACGCTTTCAGATAAGAGCCTCTTTTCTCCTCTTTGACATTTGAAACAATGTTATAACAGCAAAAAGCCCGATACCCGTAATATCAGTATAAAGCCCCGGATCAATAAGCATTATCCCACCCGCAAGGATAACAATACGTTCAATACCAATCATTTTTGTTAAATAAAAACCCTCAAGGGCTGCGCCAACTCCCACCATTCCAATTAAAGAAGTTATTGTTATTGATATTATCTGCGCAACAGATGCGTTAACAAGAAGAAGTACCGGGCTGTTTACAAAAATATAAGGAATTATAAAGGCAGCAATAGCAAGCTTAACAGCCGTAATCCCCGTCCTCAAAGGATTACCCCCAGCTATCGCAGAACCCGCATAAGCTGCAAGTGCAACAGGTGGGGTAATATCAGCAACAATTCCGAAGTAAAAAACAAACATATGAGCCGCAATTGCCGGGACACCAAGCTGAATAACCGCGGGAGCCATAATTGTCGAAGTTATCAGATAATTCGCTGTTGTTGGAACTCCCATTCCAAGCACAATTGAGGCAAACATAGCAAAGAAAAGTGTCAGGTACTTTACTCCCCCTGAAAGAATAAGAAGACCCGATGCCATCTTCAAACCGAGTCCTGTCAGTGTAACAACTCCTACTATAATACCTGCAATACCGCATGCGACAGCAACTCCAAGGACACTTTTTGCGCCTGACTGCAGAGCTTCTATAAATTGTGAAAATGTAAGCCTTGTGCTCTTACGCAGCATGGAAGCAACCACGGAAAATATTATTCCATAAAAAGCAGCCTTTACAGGAGTCGCCCCTGAGACCAGAAAATATACTATTACAACCAGTGGAACCAGCAGATGCCCTCTTTCAACCAAAACCTTTCCCAGCCTTGGCAGCTCATCCCTACTCATACCCTTAAGCCCGTTTTTTTTGGCTTCGAAGTGAACCATAATCCAGATACCTGAAAAATAAAGCATTGCAGGTATAATAGCAGCAACAGCTACATCAAGATACGGCATTCCAAGAGCTTCAGCCATAAGAAATGCAGCAGCGCCCATAATCGGCGGCATAAGCTGACCTCCTGTTGATGCAGATGCTTCTACCGCAGCTGCAAACTCCCTGCTGTATCCCATCTTTTTCATCATTGGGATTGTAAAGCTCCCTGAGCCAACTGTATTGGAAACAGAACTGCCTGAAATAGTACCCATAAGTGCGCTTGAGAAAACAGCCACTTTTGCAGGTCCTCCGGCAGCAAATCCCGCGACAGCGTTTGCAAGGTCTATGAAGAGCATAGAAATTCCGGTCTGTTCCATAAATGCGCCGAAAAGAATAAAAAGAAATATAAACGTAGAACACACTCCAAGCGGAACACCGAGGACTCCCTCTGTAGTAAACCATAGATGAGTAATTATCCTCTGTGCTGAATACCCCCTGTGATTGAGAAAACCGGGCATATATGCACCGAAATACGCATATAATATAAAAATTATAGCAATAATAAGCATAGGGAGCCCCACAACCCTGCGGCATGCCTCCATAACTACCAGTATGCCTATTGCACCGACAATGATATCAACTGTTGTGAATGCCCCTGCTCTTCCAATTAATTCTCTGTAATTCCATACAATATAACCGGAAGATGCCACCCCAGCTGCAGCTATAAGCATATCTGCGATAGTGACCATATGAATCTTCCCCTTGTGTGCCGGATAGAGGAGAAAAACCAACAGAAGAACAAAACAAAGGTGAACAGACCTCTGCAGCTGAGCCGGGAGCATACCAAATGCGGCTGTATACAGTTGCAAAAGTGAAAAACAGATTGCAACAGCAGCTATTGAAAAACCCCATTTACCCTCAAGTTTTCTGTAAAAAGATTCTTTATCATATTTCCCCAATACTTCCTGAATCTTTTCCTGACTTACAGGATCGTGCGAATGTATGTTTTTTTCAAATCCATTTTTTGGCATATCTGACCTTCTTGATTTTGAATATAAAAATTTTTTTATAATAAAATATGAAAGATTTAGGATTACAGGAGTAATTTTAAAAAATATCCCTTACCCATTGTGCTGTTAGTGTGGGAAGAGGAATCCTCTCAACTTTAATTAAAACACTTGTCTGGGGTTTCCTTATCGCTTTAAGCAGGATTTCATCATCATCCATTTTAAATCTGTGTTCAGCAATCACACCAATAAATAGAAGAAATTGATCAATTCTTCTATTTATTTCTGTGACTTCAATCCTATCATTGTAAACATGAAGTTCACCCCCATCCTCCGGAGATGCCGGCACACCAGCACCGAACGATTTAAAAATAGTTTTATCGATAATAATTTCATATTTATCCCCGATTCTGAAACAATCCTCAACCGGGCTTTTGTTTACCGAATGGATATAACTCACTCTGAAAATATTTCCAGGCTTGACCGGACTACAATAAAGGACTTCCCCTGTTTTAAAATCAGAAAGAACAAGCGCCTTACTTAACGGCAGGAAGATGAATATAATCAGAAATAGAACCGGTAAAGAGAGGTATAAAATAATATGCCGGGACCGAACTGAAAGTCCCGGCATATTTAATCTTTTATTCATCACTATTTTTGAACCACGGCTTATTTGAGTATACCTTTTTCAATATAATATTTCTTTGCACCAGGATGAAGTGGTACGGATACGCCCTTAATCGCATCGTTAATATCAAGCTCAATTCCTTTTGCATGCGCTTTTGCAAGTTCATCCTTATTCTCAAAGAGAGCCTTTGTCAGGTTGTATACAACTGTCTCATCAAGGTCATCTCTTGCAATAAGAGTTGCTTTAACTGCAACAGTCTGTGTATCAGCAGCCATTCCTTTGTATGTCTCTTTTTTGATTACAAATGGAGTATAAAAAGGATATTCTTTAACAAGCTTATCTACAGCTGCATTATCAAGCTGAAGAATTTTGATCTTCTGCATTGCTGTTATTTCCTGAATAGCAGCATTGGGGATACCTGCTGTAACAAAAAATCCGTCAAGCTGCTTATCCTGATAAGCGTTACCTGATTCTTTAAATGAGAGATGGCTTGCCTTCAGGTCATCAAATGTAAGGCCCGCAGCTGCAAGAATCTGTGTTGCGTTTGCTTCAACTCCGCTTCCTGCGTCGCCAACTGATATTCTCTTGCCTTTCATATCTGCAATAGAATTAATTTTTGCATCGGGATTGACCGCTATCTGAACAACTTCACGGTACAGGGTTGCGATTGTACTGATACCTTTGATCTGCTGACCCTCGAAAAGTTTTGTTCCATTGTATGCATAATCCATTACGTCATTTTGAACTATGGCGAGATCAGCTTCATCTTTACCCACCAGTCTGAGGTTTTCGCTTGAAGCGCCTGTTGATTGTGCTGTTACATTCATGTCCTGAATTTTTGTATTAAAAATCTGGGCTATTGCTCCGCCATAGGGATAATATGTACCAGATGTTCCGCCTGTAGCAAGTATGAGATTGTTACTGGCTTTTTTGCCGCATCCTGCTGCTAATACCGCAACAAGAAAAAAAGATAGAATTACAGCTATGAGACCTTTCTTCATTTTACTTCCTCCAGTCATTTGCAGCATTTCTACACACTAATAAAGGTATTTTTAATTCAAAAGTCATACCATCAGCGGAATTTCTACTGCATTTTTTTTAATTATTTCTCCATGCACCAGACTGGATGTCAAATATAATTCAATTACATAGGAATGTATAGAATTATAATTCCCGGAAAAGTCAGCCAATCAAAGCTATTAATGATTTTTACAGTATAGTACAATAGAATAAAATCTTAATTTTGAAGTTGAAGAATCTATGCAGCTCCCATCCGATGAGAACTGCATAAAATGTCAGTACAGATTTATTTACCAACAATATTTAACAGGTGCGCATCAGTGATCGGTTTTTCTATAGAACCGTTGAACCCGACTTCATGCACATCATGTGTACCGGCATTGTCGCTTCCAACAGAGCTTATCATATAAATTTTAACTTTCTGATCGCTCTCACGAATATGTTTGCATATCCTGAAGCCGGAATCCATATTTTCCAGTATCATATCGACAAATATAAAATCCGGATGAAAAAAGGCGTATTTCTCCATGCATTCATTCTCGCTCTCCGCAGTTTCAACTGAATGTCCATGTTTTTCAAGTATTTCCTTCATAACCGATATGATATTTAAATCAACATCAACGACCAGTATTTTCTTTTTATTCATACAACTCCCCCTTTCTGATATAACATCTATTTAATATTATACTTAGACTGAGAAGAGGACTAATTAAAATTAAAACTATTTAATCAACTCTAATTTTGCGACAAAACAGGTGTTATTAAAAAAAGTTCACTATTTATTTCTTAATTTATTTTAAATAAAAAATCTTTTATTTTCCCTTCCCCCATGACGTGCAGGAATAAACGATATTTTATTTTATATTAAAATGTATTTTTCAAATTATTACTGAAAAAGAAAATTTTATAGACTTCTGAATTAACTTTTTAGTCATATATGTTATGACTTATGATATTTTTTATAATCGTTTTTTTATCAGGTGATTTAAGAATTTAAACCGGGGGCTGCTTCTTGGACTGTATATTATGCCATTTCAGATGTGGAGTCAACAGGGAAATTAGACCGGGGCGTTGCGGCATTGATGACAATATACATATAGCTCATTATGGCCTCCACAAGGGGGAGGAACCCTTTCTCACCGGGCAGTATGGCTCAGGCACGATTTTTTTTGCAGGGTGTACACTCAGATGCAGGTTCTGCCAGAACTGGCAGATCAGCAGGTGGACCGTAAAGAGTGGAGACACAGGAATAGAAACTGTCAGCGTTAAACGCCTTGTTGATATTTTTCGCGAACTGGAAGCTATGGGTGCTGCAAACATTAATTTGGTTTCTCCAACTCCTTATGCTCATCATATTAGTGAAGCGATAATCAGAGCAAAAGAAGCAGGATTCACTCTCCCTTTTGTGTATAACACACATGGATATGATTCAATTGAAACAATAGAATTCCTGAATGGCCTTATTGATATTTATCTGCCGGATCTGAAATACGGAGATGACGAAACAGGGAAAAATTTTTCAGGGGCTCCTGAAATGTACAGTTACGGAAAACTTGTGATTAAGGCGATGTATGAACAGGCCGGTCTCCTCCAGCTTGACGAAAGAGGCCTCGTCACAAAGGGGCTTATCGTCCGGCATCTTGTAATACCGGGACATATCGAAAGTTCGTTGCAGGTGCTGGACTTTCTTGAAACGGTCAACCGGAGGTTACAAATATCGCTCATGTCACAGTTCCATCCATGTAATGAAACAGTTGAAGATAAATACCCTGAGCTAAAAAGGACACTCCGGCCGGATGAATATGAAAGAGTAGTCGATTATGCCCATATCCTCGGATTCAAAAATCTTCTTTTGCAGGAGACAGCAAGCCATAAAAACTATCTTCCCGATTTTGATGACGACGTTGTCTTTAAAGACTGAAACATCTTTAACAAAACCATAACCTCAAGTTCTGGAGTACCGGGGAACATATCAAGGGGGACACATTCAACAGGTTTGTACCCACCGGTTCTCCATTTTTTGAGTTCATAGGGTATAGTCTCAAGCCCGCAGAATATATGGAGAACAAGTTCAGGTTTCCTTAACGCAATATTTTCAACCACTCCCGGGGCTGTTCCATTCCTTGGCGGGTCAAGAATAATATATTCGGGAAGACGGCTCTGTGGGAGGAGCGCGGGAAGAGTCTTCCTGTCAATTCTCTTCGCATGGTACTCCCATCGTCCACGTGGTTTTGCCCTCTTCATATTTTCCCTTGCGGAATCTATAGCCGTTTCTCCATAATCAATACCTATGATTTCATCAAATTCCCTGGCGAGAAAGCATGAAAAAAATCCGTAACCACTATATAGATCAATCAATTTCCCTCTTCCATCATGCTTAAGAAGCCTTTCGGCAGTATTGAGCATAGTTCCGCATATTGAAAGATTTACCTGCGAAAAACCCTCCGGTGTATATGTATAAATTATATCATTTACCTTTAGACTCAGATTCCGGTTGCCGAACAATCTCTTCAAACGCGGCCCTTCAACCTCTGATGAAGTATTAAGATAATATTTAGACCCTTCAGGATCATGAAAAATAAAGGCCGCATCAAGAAGTCCTGTCGCATTCTTCAGATTTTCAGAAATCTTTGTAAATCCATTTACTACCTCAGCGTTCATAACTGTAACATTGAATATTACGGTTGCAGACTCATAGTTGCCACGAATTATTATAAAATTAAGATAACCCGATATTCTCCTATTAATATCTTCATTCAGGATAGAACTTAGCTTTGTATATATTAAAGTATGAAATTCCGGTTCGAGGAGAGAGGCCGTGTCCTTAACTAACGATTCATCCGATGAAAGTATTACACTTCCGCCCCTTTTATGCACCCGCCTTTTCGTTGTTGTGCGGTATCTGCGCGGAAGTGGAGACTTAATCAGCGGGGAGGAAGCACAGCTCCCGGATATTTCATACCAGTATGTTGAAAATGCCCGGTCCTTGCACCTCACTTCATCATTATAATCCATCCGGGCAAGAGGTTCAGGCCCGGAAAGAGCAATCCCTGATTCGAAAATAAGCCTTGATGTATAACTTATATCCCTCGCCCGTTTTTCAATTTTTTCTGTAGCATCCGTTTTATTCGGTTTCATCAGGTTTAACCACCGGTTATGATTATTTAATATAGGTGGAGTTATAATAACTCAATTTTTAAAGGGGCAGGAAACGAGCTGATAATCACATTCTGTAATTTATCGGCCAAATTTCTTTTCTCTCGTTCTGTAGCCGCTTTATAAGCCCCGCAGGATTCACTACAGCCGCCACCCATAAATATTACAGAATGGAATAACTGTCCCGGCGAGAAAAGTGTCAAGATATTTATCTGATATTATAACGCTATCAAAATCTTTCAATTATAGACTTATATACAAACGATTATATTATGGAGCAAAGCTTACAAGAACCCGGGTCACTGAATCCTTCCTGATAATGATTTCTAAACCTATATCACTGGCAAATTTTTTTATAAGCCCAAGTTCCATGCCTAAACCACTGGAATTATCTTCTGCTTCTTTAAATTCTATTCCCTTTTCAGCAATACATATAGTAATTCTATCTCTTGTGTCTAAACGATTTATTGTTATTTCACCATTATTATTTCCGGGATATGTGTATCTCATCACACTTGTTATCAGTTCATTAAGCAAAAGACCGAGGGGAAGCACCCATTTAATATCAATCATTATATGTTCGAATGAATCATAAACAATAAAACAGGGGTAATTCAAAACTTTTGTTATAGAAATTGAAGTAATTATATCCTTTATATAATCGTAAAGATTTATACCTTCACAAACAGGCCTGGCCTGAAATTTTTCATACAGGTTAACACATAACTTCATACTTGATTCAGCCTGAATCAAAATTTCTCCGGAAGAGGCATTATGGAATCTTGCCATCATAAAATCTATAAATGCCTTTATTATAATCGAGTTATTTATTACTCTTTCACCCAACTCTTCCAGATAAATTTCATTCTCATTTATTAAACGCTCCATCCGTTTCTCTTCATTTATACTGTCCGTGATATCTGTGGAGATAACAACTGCTCTTATATTACCCGGATTCTTCTCAAAAAAAGTTATTGAACTATCCATCCATCTCCATTCGCCATTTTTAATTCTGAATCTCCAGCTTTCCCGAATTGAATGTTTTGGTTTAACAGATGAACAGACCCTCTCATCCCATCTTTTCAAATCATCAGGGTGCAGAAGTTCAACAACAGATTTTCCGAGCAGGTCATCAGGTTCATATCCGGTGACTTTTTTGTATGCAGGACTTATATAAGTATATACTCCGGAAGAATCCGTTTCACATACAAGACTCTCTATGTTTTCCACAAGAATTCTGTAGCTTTCCCTGTTTTCCCTAAGTTGAGTTTCGGACATTTTTCTTTCAGTAATATTCTGGAAAGCGGCAATTAACCCTATAGGATTTTGATTCTGGCCGTACATTATACTTGCTGAAGCTTCCACATCAAATATGGAGTGGTCCTTCCTCACGGCCGTCATCTCCCCCCGCCAACCGCCAATGGAGTAGAGCTTTTTAACAGCTTTTCTATTCTGTTCACTTTTCTGCCAGAGCATTTCCGCAGGGAGACCGAGCACATCCCTGCTGCTGTTATATCTCCAGAGCTTTAAAAATGATGGATTTACATAAATCAAATTACATTCAGGATCCAAAATAGCAATCGCGTTTATCGAAGACTCAATTGCTCTCTCTTTTATAAGCAGGCTTTCTTCTTTCTCTTTAAGTTCCATGTATGCGTTATGAAGCCGAAATGCCATCTTTATTGAAGCATCAAGGATTGTTATGCCGCAATGTTTAACGACATAACCATACGAGGTTATCTTTTCAGTTTTTTCAACAATATCCTTTTCAGTATGGGATGACCGGAACAGAACAGGTATATTCCGGTATTTCAGAATATCCATCGCTGCCTGAGTTCCGTCAATACCCTTGCCCAGATCTATATCCATCAGGACAAGATCAATCTTAAGCTCACTGTTAGTTGCAATTTTTACAGCATCTTCTCCGCTGAATGCCGCAAGAACGTTATAACCAGCGGCAGCAAGCAATCTTTCCTCTGCTAATGCGATAAGTACTTCATCCTCCACCAGGAGTATTGTTCTCCCTGCATTATCCATTAAAACTCCCTCAGAAAATTTCTTTATTTTTTAATATTGTCAGGAATAGCGGTAAAGATTTCAGAAACTGAAAACAAGGTTTAGTATTTCGATGGAAGACAAAATTATAATTTAAGCATCCTCATAAACAATATAAAGCTATTTATAAAATCTTTTATATTTATAACGTATGTTAAATTTTATAAATATAAATATTAAAAAAAGCAAGGAAAAAAAATAAAAAGTCCGGCCAGCAGGGTGGAGCAGTCTAATTATTCCACTTATCAAAAAAATTATTTTTACGGATGGAGTTCAACTTCATAATATATATGCGCACCGCTTTTCTCACCATTTGACTCGACCCTCATTGCAGGATATTCATTTCCGCTCTTAATTCCCCATTTCTGAATCCAGTTATTATGGAAACTATTCCTGTTGTCATAATACAGAAGCCTGCCGGTATCAGCCGATTCAGGATATTCATATTTACCTGGTGCTAAGGAATCTGCCGGAATAAAATCAAAATAAATCTGCATATACATACTGCTTTCCTTCCCGTTATCATCTTTAGAAGGAACAATTGAAGTAATTACAGCTTTGCCATTATACGTTTTAAAAAGTATTGAAGGTTTTTCTAAAGATTTATCGGGTGTTTTACATGAAAAAAATAAAAAGAGTATAATAAGGAAAAGTGATAAATAAAATTTAATTTTCATAATTTCCCCCAGTTTTCAATATATTCACAGAACTTTCTGAAATCAGCAACTTCCCTGAATTTATGGAGATTCCTGAAGTCTATCATATAACCCGATGGTACATGCCTGAAAAACTCTGCATTCCACAATTCAGTTTTCTTAAAACCTTTTTCAAAATCAAAAATATACGGCTCAAAGAGTTCTATATTCATTCTGAAATAATTCAGTTTAGCGAAACATATTTCATTAATTCTAAAAAGAAGACCGAGAATATCACTTTTTAACATGAATTGATGCCTGCATATTTTACGCGGGAAAGATTTTCCCCGCGCCGCATACAGGGCAGTTTTGAAGACTCAAAGGTTTTTCAAGCCCGGATCTTTCAAGGAGTTCATCATTCTGAAGTAAATCCGCAGATTTCCCGTCAGCAATAACAGCCCCGTCACACATAATAATTGTTCTTTCACAAAGGTCAAGCACCATATCGAGATCGTGTGTGGCGATAATTTTTGTATGGTGAAAAGTTTTCAGAAGTTCGATAAGCCTCCTTCTGGATTTAGGATCAAGGCTTGACGTCGGTTCATCCATTACAAGTATATCCGGTGCCATTGAAAGGACAGTTGCAATTGCAACACTCCTTTTTTCACCGCCTGACAGCCTGTGCGTCGGTCTGTCTATAAGATGTTTCGCACCGACAGTTTCAAGCGTATTTATTACTCGTGATTTAACCTCATCCGCCGGGAATCCCATATTAATTGGACCGAAAGCTACATCGTCAAAGACAGTGGGCATAAAAAGCTGGTCATCCGAATCCTGAAAAACCATCCCAACGCTCCTGCGGACATGATGAACTGTCTCTTTTATAACCGGGAAGTCTCCAATTCTCAGCTTGCCTTTCTGAGGAATTATATTCCCGTTAAGATGCATAAGAAGTGTGGATTTACCAGCTCCATTCGCTCCCACTATTGCAACAGACTCTCCGTGAGTAATAAGAAATGAAACACTCTGAAGAGCTTTCTTTCCGTCCGGATAACTATAGTATAACTCTTCCGCCTGTACTATATGATGACTCATTGTAAAATTCCTATTAAAAAATTCCCTATAAATTCAGGAATATTCACAATCCTGAAAATTATAAATAATAAAATCCATATTATAAAAAAAATGAAATCATTTGCTCCCGGTTTCCTTGAATTTAGTATCCGGATATTACCGTCAAAGCCTCTGCATACCATTGCATAATGTATCCTCTGGGCCCTGTTTATTGTTCTCAGCAGAAGGCTGCCGGCGATTGAGCCGAAAACCCTTAATCCCGAACCATTTCCATTAAAGCTTCTAAGGTTCCTGGCCCTTATTACCCTGGCGCTTTCTTCAGCAAGAACAAAGATATACCTGTAAAGAAAAAGGAGCTGCACTGTAAATACTTTCGGGGCGCCTAACCTGTTCATTGCGTAGCATATATTTATAAATCCCGTACATCCAATAAGCGCAAGAACGGTTGTTACCGTGAGAGCAAATCTTAGCATTATAGATATAAACGATATCCATCCCCCCGAAACACCGATCCCGAAGACAGTCGTAATAACCTTTTCATCAAAAACAGGGTTAAATATTCCTATCATTAAAGCAAAAGGTGAAACATACAAAACCTTTTTAAGAAAATACACGGCAGGAAGATTCCCTGCTGTCAGGAGATATACCGGGTAAAAAGTAAAAGGGAGCAGCATAGATATCTCATATCTTCCGAAGGAAATAACTGTCACAAGGAAAACAAGGGTCACTATAAATTTTATCCTCGGGTTGAGTTTATGCAAAGGGGTATCACCATATGAAAGAAGGTCCATATATCCGAGGTTAAAAAGAGTTGTCTCTATTTTAGAAATAGCACCCTCCAGACAGAAAAGGAGGAGATTTTGTCCCCTCCCTGATATAATATGATGTCAAATATTTAGTACCCTGTCAGGCACTTTCAACTACTTTTCTTTTTTTCAGAATAAAACCTAATCCCACCGCAATAAGAAGAGTAATAAAACCGCCCACGATTCCCGAAACAGATGTACCGGCACTTACAGCAGGCCAGGCATCTCCACCTTCTTCAGCCGCAGGTTCCTCCGGGGTTTTAAAATTATAATCGGGTAGAAACGCTGTTTTCTCCTGAATCTCCTGCATTGTTTTGTATATTGCTGTTTCAGGAGCATCAAGTTCTTCTGAACCTGAAGTTTTAGCCATTGACCACTCAAGGCCATCCGGAAATGCAGAAGCAAACCAGCTGAACATACCCCCTGTAACAAGTGCGAGTATTATCATTGCTGTTAAAGCTTTCTTATAAGAAGTCCCTCCTGCGGTTGATTGGACTGCGGATGTTTCAATCAATTCAGGTTCTGTCCTGTAAATAAAAAGCGCTACCGCAGCCGTAGCAAGACCCTCAACAAGGCCTATAGCAAGATGAATTGGCTGCATAAGAAGAACAAAAGTGCCGAATGGAAGTGCCGATATTCCTGAAGCAAGTGTTTCAATTACAACAGAAAAAGCTCCAAGCTGCAGTCCGAGGACACAGGCCAGGAGAGAAGCCACTATAAGTTTCCCTTTTGAAAAAACTCCTCCCATAATATTTTTGTAGATAAACGGATAAATAATAAAGCATGG
>CAZVFJ010000062.1:0-13387 GCA_964625825.1 uncultured Leptospirales bacterium
CCTTTTACCTGAAATGGCTGGTTTATGGTGGCTTCTCCTTCTGAAAATGAACCGCCTGTCTCATCAACCATGTCAGGAGTAAGTCTCATGACAATCATCCTCCCGTTAAAAAGGACCTTCATTGTGGAGAGGATTCTCCCCCTTAACTGGAAGCTCGAAATTGAGTTGTTTTCGTAAAGGTGCTCATAAATTTTAAATGGCTCAACGCCAAAACTGACCAGGTGTGCTACAATCTTAAATGTCTCTGATGTAGTTTTCGGGAAACGGAAAGAACCTGTATCAAAAACTATACCCGCATACAGGGCCTGGGCTGTTTTAAAGTTAAGTTCCTTATTATAATATTTGATAATACTGTAGATGATTTCCGAGGCTGAAGCAGCATCAACTTTTACATAATTTGCGTTCGCTTTTTCCAGATCGCCCTGATGGTGGTCTATTATAAAGTAATCCTTTACCCTGCTACTTAGAAGTTTATATATTGTTCCGGTGTTGTCATAATCATTGGTATCAAGTACAAACTGTGCATACTCTTCAATATCTTCAGGAGCCTGGGATATGTTTTCAAGTATATTGATTTCATTGTCAATATCCATGAAGCTGCATATCTCGGGGGTGGGGTCAGAATTGAGAATAATAGCTTTTTTCCCGAGTTGTTTAAGGAGATCAAAGAAGGCAATTTCGCAGGCAATTCCATCTGCATCAGGACTTTCATGTGTGGAAACGATAAACCTGTCATACCTGTTTATAAATTCATCAAGATTTCTGATGGACCTGTTCATTAACCCCCCTGGGTGTTCTTATCCTTCAGTAGTGGAAATCCCATCTCCTCTCTTATCTGGACATATCTTTCAGCACATCTTCTTGCTATATTTCTTACTCTGGTTATATAACCTACTCTTTCGGTTACAGAAATTGCGCCTCGTGCATCTAACATATTGAATGCATGAGAACATTTCAAGACAAAATCATAAGCCGGAAGAACAATGTTTGCATCTTTATATTCCAGAATAGAAAGACACTCCTTCTCATACATGTCAAAGAGTTTAAAGTACATTTCTGTGTCAGCTACATTAAAATTATAATGTGAGAATTCAAACTCACTCCTGTGGTGGATATCTCTGTAAGAAAAACGTTCATTCCATGAAATATCAAAAACGCTGTCAACTCCCTGAATATAAGTGCATATCCTCTCAAGTCCGTATGTAAGCTCTGAAGAAACAGGTGCAAGATCAATGCTGCCGCATTGCTGAAAGTATGTGAACTGTGTAACTTCCATCCCGTCAAGCCAGACCTCCCAGCCCAGGCCTGCCGCACCAAGTGTCGGGGATTCCCAGTCATCTTCAACAAATCGTACATCGTGCTCTTTAAGGTTGATGCCGAGATATTCAAGAGACTGAAGATACAGATCCTGAATATTTACGGGAGATGGTTTCATAATAACCTGGTACTGATAGTAGTGCTGAAGCCTGTTGGGATTATCTCCGTATCTGCCGTCGGTTGGTCGCCTCGAAGGTTCAACATAAGCAACATTCCACGGCTCAGGCCCCAGTACTCTCAGGAATGTTGCCGGGTTGAATGTACCGGCACCAACCTCGAGATCATATCCCTGCAGAATTACACATCCCTGCTTCGCCCAATATTCGTTCAGTTTTGCTATTATATCCTGAAAATGCATCTTATTTCCTCTGTATGAATTGCGCTTTTTATAGCGATTGATCTTTTTGAATCCTTTTTTTAAGTCAAGTAAATAAAGGTAATTATCATATTTTACTTATTCTGTTTTACATTTTTAGAGGAATAAGTTTTCATGAGTTCATTATGCAGTTTTTCAAAATTATCCTTACTGGGAAGTTTAAAAAATTCAAGAACTCCATCATCAACTATTTCAAATCTTGACTTATTGTTTTCGATCTCGACAAAAACATCCGCCAGGTAGGCTGTGTATATCAGGATCTTCAACTCCTCCGGCGCCCGGTGGGGCCTGTGGTGGAGCTCAATTGTTTTTATCAGTGATTCATTGAAATTCCATTTTCTGCAGATCAGCGCTCCAAGTGAGCTGTGACTTATTCCGAGACTTATCTCTTCAAGAAGTGTTGAGTCTTGCAGCCCCTTAAATCCGGATATTTTCCTGATTTTATTCATTATATCTGATTCAAGGGATAACATCACAATTTTTCCTATATCAGAGAGAAGAGCAGAAAGGTAAACCTGGTCTCCGAGCCTGCTGTTATTTTGTATCTTTTTTATTATTATCTGCGCGTAAAATGCCCTCTTGTTTGAATCGTTCCATATCGCTTCAAATCTTTTATATCTTGATTCTACAATTTTTTGCACACCTGTAGCTATGATCAGGGTATTGATCCCCTTCATGCCAATTATTTTAACTGCTTCCTCAATTGTTTCTATCCTGTTCATGGTCACATAACTGGCGGAGTTTGACAGCTTTATAATTGATGCGGCAAGTCCGGGGTCTTTCGATATTGCTGTAGAAATAGATTTTATATCGCTTTCCGGATCGCGACAGAGAGCCCTGATCTCCTTTATGTTATCAGGGAGAGCTGGTATCTGCTCTATCTCCTTCATTATCTCTTCAGCTATTCTGTGGTGAATTTCAGCAGTACCGATATTGCAAGGTATGCTTATATTAACTGAAGTGAGGTTTTCATTCCGGCTTATGGAGAATGATTCTTTAGGGAATCCGGAACTTTTTAAAAGCATCATTGCCATTATAAGGCCGAGTCCTGCTCCTTCAGAATCATCAAGTACGTCAGTAAAAGCTTCTGAGATATCCTGGTATTTAAATGCCTTATTTACACGGGCTTTTATCTTATTCAATTCTGTTTCAAGTATGGGTGTATTATTCATTATACTCATTATGAGGGAGCCGTTTCTTACACTGAAATTGACTCTTACAAGATATTTTGAACTGGCAAGAGAGCTGAAATATTCATTTTCATTATTCTGGAATACATCATCCTTAAACCTTTCCATTCCTTTCCTGTAGTTTTTTACATTAGAAATATCGAGTTCGAGTTTTTCGAAATAGAGCCTCTTCAGGTTGGCCTTAACCGCGTTATTTATCATTTCACGTAATATTGAAATAATTGTATCTTTATGGAAAAGAAGATCATAGTGTTCAAGGTATCTATGAAGAATTTTGATAATCTGTGAATCAGTTTCAGGCGTAAACCTTTTAAACTGTATGTAAAAGTCTTCCCCGGTTGCTATTGCCTGCCTGTAATCAGATGGTTTTGTAAAGAATTCGTTTGATTCCATATATAAAATATTAAATTACTCCACTACTTAATATATAGGTAGATAAAACTGTTAAGGCATTAGCCGGAGTTATTTTTTAATTTAAAACTCCACTCTAACGGAAAGTTTATATTTAATGTAGAATTGTATTATAGCAATTATTTTTTATTTTTATATTAATTTTATTATAGAATTTACTCTTTAATAGTTTTACTGTGCTGCCAATATAACAAATAGGCTTTTCTTTGTAAGTGTAAGTGTCGGGCTGGTCCTGAATATTTGGTTTAATTTCATTTTATATTATTACTATACCTTCAATTCAGGTATGAAATTCTTTATATTAATTTGAAGTTGACAGTAAATGATTGAATGTGTTAACTTGAAATAAAAAATCAACCTTTTTTAAATAAATTGATACGTATAATTTTAATGGAGTATTCCAGATGAAAGATTTTCCTAATTTAAATACCAAGGAGCCGGATGGTATAGCTCCAAACGGTAAACCATTTATTGTCATGGTTGTTGACGGAAAGGAATTTCAAAGGAAGCAGATTGCCCAGATATTTGAGTCAGAACAGTATAAAGTTGTCGAAACAGCTGCTAATGGCAAGGAAGCTCTCGAAAAATATGATAAACTTAAAGGAAAAATTGACCTGATTACCACAGAGCTTGATATGCCTATTCTCGATGGATATGCAATGCTTTATGAACTGAAACAACGCAAGAGTAAGACACTTGTTGTTTTTATAGGTGAAGAGACTACAAAGGGAGTTATGCAGGATCTTATAGTAATGGGTGTCAGGGATTATATTCTCAAACCTGTAAATAGAAGAGTTATACTGGAAAGAGTAAAAAATGTGCTTACGAAATATTACAAGCCACCTGAAAGTTTTTTATAATAATCGGGACTGAGCAGTATAGGGGATTTTTTATATGAATAATGAACTTGAAGCGGCAGCCACGAATTTTGCTGAACAGGCGAAAAAACTTCAGATAGCGCTTTATTTTACACACGGCGATGAAGAAAAAGCTAAAAAAATGATTAATGATTCTTATAAGGATCTCGTGGTCCTTAAAGGGAGATTTGCCTCTGCCACTGTCTATGGAGCTTTCATCGTATTTATAAATTCTGTTTATGTAAAGTTGATGAACTCATTTTTTATTGTAAGCCGTTCTTTTGAACTGGCGGATATGAGAACTTCAATAGACTGGAGAAATTTTGAAAGGCAGCTTGATGATGTGCAGAAAAAGGGTGGGCAGGATGAAGTATTTACGGCCCAGATAAAAGAAAATATTTCAAAAAATCTTACTATCCAGGAATTGACCAAGTTCCTTAAGCTGATAGAATTGAACGATGCAATTGCTGTAAACCACGGCTTTCAGAAATTTCTGTCAGATGTTACGGGGTTCCAGAATATTGAGCTATCACTCGACTATGAATCAATATCATCGCTTTCAATGGAACTTTTTTCAATTACAGGGGCAAAGATACCTCCTGCAGAACTTTCCAAGGGACAGCCGGATGAGAAAGCAAAACAGGACATAAAGGTTGAAAAAATTGAAGAATCCATGGATGGGAAAGAAATCAGGCTTATGCTTAACGGAGCCCTGATCCTGGCTCCTATAAAAGGGAAAGATATTGGGAAAGTCAGTATTGGCGATAGAATAATGGTCAGCATTATCGACAGAAATCCCCGCGCTGTTGACGTGGCAAAAGCTTTTGACGCTTATGATTCAGAGGGTAATTTTAAACCGATCCCGGGACGTGTTGTGTCTATTAAACGGGATGATTATCTTCATATAATGGCAATTGTGGCAAAGGGTATTTTTGTGAAGATAGTAGAGGAGGAGGATAATATTAAGGTAGCAATGGACCCCGCCTACTTTAATCCGACAAATAAAATTGAGCCGGCTGATGTAGAAAATAATAAAACAATAATGATTATTCTCTCTATTGTTTTTGTTATCCTGGTGGGGATTATTATCTTTTTTGTCTTTAAATTTTAATTAAACAGGTCTTACCGGTATACCCCTGGCTTTCAGGTTCTCCTTTACCTCCCTTATGCTTATCTCTCTGAAGTGGAATATCGATGCGGCAAGTACCGCATCCGCTTTTCCTTTAACAAATCCTTCATATAAATGATCGATATTCCCGGCACCCCCTGAAGCAATTACAGGAATATCAACAGATTCGGATAGCATCCTTGTAAGTTCAAGATCGTAACCATCACGTGTGCCGTCCCGATCCATGCTTGTAAGGAGTATTTCTCCGGCGCCGAGTTTCATGGCCTGGATAGCCCAGTCAATAGCGTCAAGTTCAGTCGGAGTTCTCCCTCCGTTAAGGTACACCGTCCACCCTCCGTGATCATTTTTCTTCGCATCTATCGCGACAAGGATACACTGCGAGCCGAATCTTTCAGCGGATTCTGTTATGAGGCGGGGATTATTTACGGCTGCGGTATTTATAGAAATTTTGTCAGCACCGTTTTCAAGGATAAGCCTTACGTCTTCAACAGTACGTATACCTCCTCCAACAGTAAAAGGAATATGTACTGTCTCGGCAACGCGTTTTACCATGTCGAGTATTATGTTCCGTCTGTCTGATGATGCGGTAATGTCAAGGAAACAGAGCTCGTCAGCTCCTTCAGAATCATAGAACTTTCCATTTTCTACAGGATCCCCGGCATCCTGGAGGTTGAGAAAGTTTACTCCTTTAACAACACGTCCATCCTTTACATCAAGGCATGGTATTATTCTTTTCGCGAGCATTTATATATCCCTAATTTAATATGTTTAAGTTATATGCTGGATTTATACTGATAATGTAAATATTTTTTTTTGATAAATTAAAAAACAGGATAAAGGTAAACTTTAATCTTAGATAAGAGTAATTTAATATTTTCTTCGGGTCTTTCAGGCTTTGCAGAAGATCTTTTTTATTTTACAGGGATTGCTTAATTTTTAGGTGACAATTCCAGCTATATTGAGATTATTTACAATAATAGATGAACAATTGGAGACGGCCCCATGACCGGTAAAAAACAGAGCAGCAGGGATATTTTCAGAGAGTTCTCATGCGAGTATGTCCCGCAGATTGACAGGTGTATTGAGGATTTTTTTAACCTTAAGAAAATGGGTGCGGAACTCCCTTTTATGAAAGATATGTACGGTGATATAAATGAATACTGTTTAAGGGACGGGAAAAGGATCCGGCCGCTCCTCCTCCTGAATGCCTATAATGGTTACAGGAGAGGTTTTAGAAAAACTGGAGAGGTCATTAAGCTCGGAGCGGCAGTTGAGATTATGCATTCATTTCTTCTTGTGCAGGATGACATTATAGACAGGGCGGAGATAAGGCGTGGAGGAAAAGCTCTTCATGTTCTTTTGAGTGAAAGGTATAGAGATATCACCACCAATACTCTTATCGGGACTGATATCGCTTCAGTACTTGCCGATGTTATGTTCTCATCCGCGCTGGATATGATCTGTAACTCAAAGCTCAGGGATAAAATTAAAATTGCTTTTTTGAATGTTTTTTCACGTACATACGAAAAGACAGCATGGGGGCAGATACTTGATTCTCTTAACACAATGCCGCGAACTATAGATGTTGAGAGCAATGCACCTATGATGATTTCCCTCATGAAGACTGCTTATTATACAATGGTATATCCAATAACAATGGGTTATGTATTGAGCGGAGGGAATGGACGAAATGAATTGAAGGCAATTGAGGAGTTCGGAATACCGCTTGGAATTGCTTTTCAGATACGTGATGATATACTCGGAGTCTTTGGAATTGAATCTGATACGGGTAAACCGAACGATTCAGATATTAATGAAGGAAAATTTACACTTCTTGTACACAATACAATGCAAAAGCTTGATGACAGAGAGCTCGATAATTTTAAATCAGTTCTTCTTAAACAGGGGAAGGTTCAGGCGGATATTGATTTTATAAGAGGGACGATTAAAAATAGTGGAGCCCTTGAAGAGACAATTGAGAGCCATGCCAGTCTGATAAGTAAGGCTGAAGAGATACTTGATGAGCTCCGGATTAAAACCTATAACAAGAAAGTCCTGCGGGGAGTAGTCGAAGCAGTTGAGGATATCCCGGTCTGATTTTTTGACATAGAAATTGCGATTATACCTCTACACAGTGTATAAATTTATTCACCGTGGGCCGAAAGATGTTAATTACCCAGCCATGGATATAACTTCTTTTATCCTCACGATTTTTGAATCTATACTTCTCCTCAACTCAGAAAGAGAAAGGTCATTTTCAGGGCTATTATGATATAGCGAGTAATTTTCGATTGTTTTAACACCTTTTGTATAATCTTTGCTCCTCGATTTAAAAGCGGAATTGTAGATTGTTTCAAGAGAGACTATGAGTGCTTCAAGGTTCTCTGTTAATGAATTTTTTAATAGGGATTCAGATTTTAAAATATTAATGGCATGATCCCAGTAGCCGGTTCCGTCTTTTTTCATTACAGAATCCATATCCACATTGCCGCTTGATCTCTGAATTTCTTCAATTCTTTCGAGAAGCGCGGTCAAGGCATAGTGCCTTATATAGAAGGTATAGGTTTCAATCCCTTTAACTCTTGATTCATCTGTAATGAAATTTTTTCCTGCACCCGGGATATCTCTTTCAGTAAAGAAGGTATTAAAATCAGATGCCAGAGATAGTTTTTCTCCGGCTGCTGACATCAGGTCAATGATTTGGGGCCGAAGTATTGTGAAGTCAAAAATATTACGTTTTGATTTGTTTCTGATTCTGTATTTTGATTCGTTGCGAAGCACTGCATATATGTTTTCACTGAGGGTCCATGCCGGGATAAGTTCGTTCAGGTTTAGAGATAAGTGTTTGTTATACGATGACGGTGATACGATAAGAGAGAAGGGGAACTCAACTTTTTGGGACTGGGTTACTGTTCCTGTTGCAATTATTGAGTATGGCGCTCTCCTGTAATCGGCAGGAAATTTTATGCTGCACCCAAGTCCGAAAAACATTCCTTCGCCTGGATAAATTTCCTGATCAGGGAGGCGTGAAGTATGGTTTGAACCGACATTGGCTCCATAACCGACATTCCCTCTTCCCCCGGGCCATATGGCGGCAATGAGGAGCGACTGGTGATGGCGTACAGTGAACGGTCCTGCAAACGAAGATGTAACTTCCCCTCCGCCAAGAGCAGAGTTGGGCCCGATGATTGATGATGATACTCTGGACTGGTTTTCAGCTTCTGAATGTTCCATGAGTAGAGAGTTAAAAATAATTGAGCTTGAATTAATACTGCAACCGTACTGGAGCATAGAGTTTTCAATTTTAACTCCCTCACCTAGTTTAGTCCTTTCATCATTGGAGCTCAGAATTGCTGAACCATCAATAGACAGGGCTCCGCGTAAAATCGCTCCTTCTCCGATAAAGGAGTCACGGATTGTTGTTGTATCTGTTATGATGCAATTATTGCCTATAAATCCTGTTTCAAGTATTGCTTTGTTTCTATACATGGTAATATAGTCAGAGAATATCTCAGGCCTATGGGCGGAGTTAAGAATCAGTTCTGCTCCCTCCATATCCATGTCCGAAAACAGAGGAAGTGGTATCTCACCTGTTTCGGGGCCAATGGGGATAACAAGTCCATTTCCGAAACTGCAGCTGTTTGAAGCAGTGAGTGAACCTGTGTTGTATATAATTGAATTATCTGAGATGAAATAATTTGAGATAAGCCTGCATTGATATATAAGAGTTTCTGAGCCTGAACTGGAATTTATAATTACACTGTCGTAAATTCCTGACGGGAGGAGGGCTCCGGTTTGAACTTCAAGTTTTTTCCCGGTAAATATTCCCAGCCTGCATTTCCCGAAAAATCTGTTTCCGGAAATAAACTCAGGCGTGAAACCGTTTTTCACTTTAATCCGGGTCCAATCCTCTGCGCTGTTTCTGTTCTTCTCAAGGGTGGAAATTTCTTCATCATTGAGATTACGGTATTCTGACTCAATGCTTTTTATAGCATATTTCACAGAGTTTACCTGTTTAAGAAATTCAGAGGATTGAATAATATTTTGAAGTTTCTCTGTTGTTCGCATGAATTTCACCCCTTACACCCCGGGAAGGGGTGAAGCTATATTACTTATATCAGGAGTCCGGCAATATTGAGGTTTTATAGTTTGATGTCATTTCGAAAGAACTATAGAAAAATTCAGGGGTTTCGAAATGATAATATGGACTTATAATTTAACTTAGATCGCCAAACTCAAATTAATTAGTAGAGCCTTTACTGATGAAATGTAAAGCAGTTTTTCTTATGGAATCATCGAAAGAAAAAGCAAATGTATCCTTGAATCACCTGTAAGTTCAGGATGGAAGCTCGCACCGAGGAACTGGTTTTCTCTTACAAGAACAGGGACATCTTCGTATTCGGCGAGTATCTCAACATTGTCTCCGCAGCGGGTAACTTTCGGTGCCCTTATGAATATACCGCTGAAGGGGGGCTCTTTCAGACCTTTAACGGGAAAGTTCGCCTCAAAGCTTTCAAGCTGACGCCCATATGCATTTCTGTGTACAGCTATATCCATAAGACCGGGAAGGGGAAGGTCGAAATCATCAACCTCCCTGGCAAGCATAATCATACCCG
The DNA here is from genome assembly GCA_964625825.1 of uncultured Leptospirales bacterium. Lineage (GTDB taxonomy): Bacteria > Spirochaetota > UBA4802 > UBA4802 > UBA5550 > UBA5550. The sequence goes on from CAZVFJ010000062.1 coordinate 9,897, forward strand.
CGCAAGTCCCGAAGATCGGCATCCCGGCTAAAGCCCTTTTACGAAGTGGCTCAATAAGCCCATTTCTGTCAAGGAGCTTGCTCATCACAGTACTTTCGCCGCCGGGAATAATCAGCCCATTTATTTTTTTTATATCTTCAACTGTGCGGACCTCAATGGCTGAGGCTCCAAGTTTTTCAATCATCATGCAATGTTTGTGGAAAGCCCCTTGCATGGCAAGGACTCCCACTGTCTTAATCGAAGGCATTAACTCCTACCAGCCTCTCCCTGCCAGTTTTTCATTCTCCTTCAGCTGTGTCACTCCGATCCCAGTCATAGGCTCGCCAAGGTTGCGTGAAATCTCCGCGAGTTTTACAGGATCTTTGTAGTATGTAACAGCCTGGACTATTGCCTTCGCTCTTTTTGCCGGGTCTCCTGACTTGAATATGCCTGAACCGACAAATACTGATTCGGCTCCGAGATGCATCATAAGCGCGGCATCAGCCGGAGTTGCTACGCCGCCAGCTGAAAAGTTAGGTACAGGGAGCTTGCCTGTCTGCGCGACTTCGAGTATAAGTTCATAAGGAGCACCAAGTTCTTTCGCGATTGTCATGAGTTCTTCTTCCGGTAGGCTTCTTACTCTCCTCATGTCGTCCTGGAGAGTACGCATATGACGGACTGCTTCGATTATATCACCGGTACCGGCCTCTCCCTTTGTCCTTATCATTGCAGCGCCTTCACCTATACGGCGGAGCGCTTCACCGAGGTCTCTGCATCCGCAGACAAATGGTACTTTAAAAGCACGTTTATTTACATGATATTTGTCATCTGCTGGAGTGAGCACTTCGCTTTCGTCGATAAAGTCAACTTCAAGAGCCTCAAGGATCTGTGCTTCAACAAAATGTCCTATGCGGCATTTCGCCATAACAGGGATAGAAACAGCTTTCTGAATCCCGATGATCATTTCGGGGTCAGACATACGTGCTACTCCGCCTGCTACCCTGATATCCGCAGGTACACGCTCAAGCGCCATAACAGCAGCAGCACCAGCATCCTCCGCAATTTTAGCGTGTTCAGGAGTAACAACATCCATAATTACGCCGCCTTTTAGCATTTCAGCAAGGCCTACCTTTGTTTTCCATGTAGATTCCTGCTTTGAACTCCAAATTTTATCTGTCATAGGTATTACCTCTTTTTTCGGACTAATTAAAGGGTGGAGACACTATCTCCGTATTGATAAAATAATCCCTTTTAAAGCATTATTTAAGTGGGGCATATTAAAAATAACTATGTTTTTTTCAATTATTTTATTCAAATTGTGAAAAGTATGAATAATACCGGAATTAGGGATATTGTTAATGCTTAACCTAAGGTGTACAGTAGCTGAAACGGAGTGGATTCGGAGGATAACAGGAGGAGAGACAGGATATAACAGATAGAGGGTGTTTCTGCACTTACTGTGTATTTCAGTATATTTTGAAGTTTATGAATCCATCTTATATGAAGTGAAAGGTAGGCTTTTCACCAGCGCTCCTTGCAGCAACTATTCCGGCAGTATAATAATCATTTAATAAAATTCCACAGTCACAAAAATTTTTTTCGCCTGACAGGGCATTAAAAAAGCGTTGACATTTTGTTACCAATGGTTACAGTAATTACCAATAGTAATAACCGGGTTTGAGACCTGTTTCCGTATAATTGAAATGCATGGTTTCCCGCCCCAGCTGCGGCAGGGGGCCATTTCCAGGGAGGAATTTTAATGTCATTACCAGAACGCAACAATCCATACAGCTTTAATGAGTACCTTGAATGGAGGCAAAACGTTGATTATTACGCGGATGATCCATTTATCCAGAAAGTGGTAAAGCATTTTACCGGAGATGACTGGGGGGTAGTCGACAGGGAAGCAAGGGAGGTGTCAAAAAAAGCCTCATTCAGGTGGCGGGATATCTCCCAATCCATTGCCTGGCCCGAAAAAAGGCCCTACATGATGCATTACGACGGGCAGCATAATCGTATTGACCGCATAGTAAGGCCTTATGAAACAGAGGTTCTGGAACGGGAGATTTTCGGTGAAAGACTTTTTGCCGATGATAAGTCCCCGTGGATAAAGCTTATTAAAATGTACATTATTTACCAGAACGGAGAAGCATGCGTAGCATGCCCCATGACCTGCACAGAGGGGCTTGTTATGTTGCTTAACAGGTATTCAGACTGTCCCGAAACAGACAGAATACTGAGACACTGCAGGGAGGGTATAGATGGAAATGTCGCAATCGGTGCCCAGTACCTGTCGGAGATCCAGGGAGGTTCCGATGTCCCTTCAAACGTGCTTGAAGCTGTTAAGGAGGGGGATGTCTGGAAACTCTACGGCAGCAAGTTCTTCTGTTCTGCCACGCACGCTGATTACGTGGTTGTCACGGCAAAACCAGAGGGGTCAGAAGAGGTTGCGCTCTTTATCATGCCTTCCTGGCTTCCGGGTAACAGGGAGAAGGAGATCCGCAACGGTTATACCATTGACCGCATCAAGTGGAAGATGGGAACAAGCGAGCTGACAACGGGCGAGCTTACATTTAACGGTGCCGTGGCATATCCTGTAGGGCCGCTTAACAGGGGAGTTGCTAATGTCGTCGGTATAGTATTGACCTACTCGAGGCTTACGGTGGGCCTCTCTGCCGCTGCTTTTATGACCAGGGCCGCAAGGGAGGCCGCGGCGTATAGCTCTTTCAGAAAGGCCTTCGGGGTAACTATTGGTGACTTCCCCATGGTAAAGGGCCAGGTGGATGAAGTACAACTTTATGCCAGGAGGACAACGGCAGGTGCGTTCAGGCTTTACCGGGATTTTCTTGCTCTCGAAGAAGGTTCCGGGGGGGGAGGCATCACGAATGAACCCTCGGCAATGAAAAAAAAGAGATTTGCTGTCCGCGAGCTTATCATGCTTCAGAAAATCACCGCATCCATGGATTCAACTGATGTGATCCGCAAGTCCATGTCGATATTTGGCGGACACGGCATCATGGAAGACTTTTCATCTCTGCCCAGGCTCTACAGGGACTCTGCAATAAACGAGTTATGGGAAGGCCCCAGAAACGTGCTGCTTACTCAGATGCACCGCGATATCCAGCGTGCTATTGACTGGTACCCCGTGGCTGACTTTGTAGCAGATATACTCTGCGGAGCGGATGGCGCAACAATAAAATCTTTCTCTGACGAACTATCCGGTATTATAAGCCACAAGAGCCTGCTCACGCCCGGTGATGAGACTGTGCGGATTTGTGCCCGGTGGGATGACTTTACACGGAGATTCTTTCACACTTACCAGGACCTTGCGCTGGCTGAAGTGAGATAGACAACCCGGGGTGCTGTTAAAATCAATAAGGAGGTCTTATGAGGTTTATGGATGAATATAGAAGAAAGCTTGTATCGGCAGACGATGCGGTAAAAGATATTTCATCGGGTGACGTCGTGGACTACGGTTTCTTTAACGGGAAACCTGTGGTCTGCGACCAGGC
>CAZVFJ010000062.1:13397-14362 GCA_964625825.1 uncultured Leptospirales bacterium
CAGAAGGACCGTCGTTAAAATTCCAGTAGGCGATGGTCTGCGACCAGGCACTGGCAAGGCGAGCGCCTGAACTGAGGGATGTAATGGTATACACAGCAGTTACAGTCCCGCCGCTTCCCGAGGTCGCAAAACACCCGGAAAGTTTTATATACGTGGACTGGCACTGGAGTAAGCTTACGCGGATGATCGGGGCCGCGTTCCCTACAGCTTATTATTCCCCTGTACAGTATCATATGGCTCCGTATCAGTTCAGGACAATACCTATTGAGGAAAAGTGCGGCGTGGGATACAGGTCGGCATTCTATAGAGATCAGGAGCGGGCCGCGAAGGTCAGGCAGACAGGCATATTCCAGGTTACACCCATGGATGAGCACGGCTATTTTAATTTCGGTCCACAGGCTTCGGCCTGTTCCGGAAATATCGCCAATTCACACTGTGTCATTGTCGAGGTAAACAAGAACCAGCCAGTCTGTCTGGGTGGTTCAGAGGAATCAATCCATATATCGAGGGTGAATTACATAGTTGAGGCCCCGGATGATCAGCTTCTTTTTGACGCACCTCAGGTGTCATCTACAGAGATTGACAGGAAGATAGCAGGGCATATTATGAATTTTATCGGTGATGGCAGCTGTATACAACTGGGTATAGGCGGGATGCCCACTGCGGTGGGGCATCTTATTTCCGGGTCTGACCTGAAAAACCTGGGCGGCCATACCGAGATGCTGAGCGATGCTTACATAGAGATGATTGAATCAGGCAAAATGAATGGCGCGAAAAAGCAGATCGACCGGTTCAAGTGTGTTTATACTTTCGCCATCGGGAGCCGCAAGCTTTACGAATTTCTGGACTCCAACAGGGCACTTTCTTCCTGCAATGTCGATTATACCAATGATCCGAAGGTTATTGCTGCAAATGATAATATGGTTAGTATTTGTGGTGCGGTTCAGGCTGACCTCTTTTCGCAG
>CAZVFJ010000063.1:0-2585 GCA_964625825.1 uncultured Leptospirales bacterium
AGCCAGTCAAATATCATAGCCTTGTGAGTCCCTGTCCGGAATGCATCGCCGATTGAATAAAAGAATACAGCGGCAAATAGAGGAGGGTAGGAGTGAGAAAATGCAAAAATTGCGAATGAGAATATATAGCTTACAAGTGAAACTATCACTGAATTTTTTCTGCCGTAAATATCTGCAATGGCACCGCTGGGGATCTCCATCAGGTTTACGCAAAAATTCAGGAATGCTACAAGCACTCCGATCTGGAGAAAGTTTAGCCCGATTGAAAGGTAGAAAAGAATAAGGAAAGGCTCTGAAAAATCAAGATTTTTTAAAAAGCCGTAAAGTGAAAAACGGGTAATCATTTTCATGATTTAGTTTCCTCTGTACAATATTCAACTCTACAAATTAATGTCTAATCTGGTTAATCGTTAAATCAAGTTTTTAAATTATAATAATCGTGTAAAATGGTAAAATTTTTCTGATATTTTTAACACTGGTTTTCTTCTCTAAGGCAATATTCATTAAACTTTTGGTTTAATAACAACGGCCCCATCATTTTACCGACAGAATCATGATGAATTGTGAAGATTGAACTGAGGATATAGCTACATGCCGGGTAATGTATTGCACTCGCATTTGGATCAGGAACACCGTTGATTGTCCTGCAATACTTATCTGTTTTTTCTGCCATATGAACACGGCATACAAAAGGACGGACTTCCCAGATTGTACATGTCTGGTCATCCCTGTCCAGGAAGATGCAGGATTGATCATCTTCTACCTGGTCATTCCACGTTGTTCGGCCGGTAAAATTATTATCTGAGTCGAACTCTATGTATTTCTGTTGCCTGTCAAGTTTTTCAAAATCGATATAGATTTTGTTTTGTGCACAGTACTTATATATGAGTTGTGCTTCTTCATCAGTGCATGCGACAGGCTGGTAACAGCAGTTAGAACATCCCCTGTGGCAAAAAGGCGGACGGTATCCATCCTGTTTATCAAGTTCTGTCTGATATTCAATTACCTCGTCAATAATTCTATGACATATTTGAGTACGATTTTCTTTGAAGTCCAGATACTGTTCTGACCAGAATCGGAGTTGGTCCCATACTTCAGTTGCAGGGATATCGTGATCTACAAGTATTAAAAATCCGTATAAATCAGGGTATCTTCCGTTTAAAATATTTGTATCCATCCATTCGTGCGCTTCATTAACATACTTTTTTTCTGTTATTGAATTAGATGGATTGCCACAGCATTTTTTATATTTTTTACCGCTGCCACAAAGACATTCAGCATTGCGATCTATTTTCACCGTTTACCCCCGGCATGTCTGATTGGTTGTTGATGAGTTTTTAAATTCATTTTTTTATCTTAACTAAATAACTTCAATAATTACAGACCCATCTACATAATCAATCTGCACATCAAGGCTTGAATCACTAAATAAGTCTACTTTGGTACAGGCTTTTTCTATTGCATTACATAATTGTGTTTTTTGTTGATTATTCAGCAATCGGTTATTTGACGATACCATGATATCTTCTGTTGATGGTTTAGGCAGATTGGTTATCCTCATTAAATATGTTTTATAAAAGCATGATACCTCATATTTCCAGAAGATTTTTTTATTTTTCCCTGCCCAGTCTCTGATAATTTTACCTAATTTTTCCCTCGCTATGAGCTCCTGTTTCTTCTCTGAAAGTTTTTCTTTAATTGTGTTCATCTTTTTTTTCTCGCTGATATCTTATTCATGTATTTTGAAATGACATCTAATGACTCAAAAAATTCATTTTTTTCATCTTCTGAAAAATCTGAGATTAGTGAATCCAAATAATCATCAAAGTCTTTCTGGATAAGTTTCACAGATTTGAGGCCTTTATTTGTAAGAGATAAATTAATTTTTCTTCTATCGTTATCCGGGGAGTTCTTTGTTATAAATCCATTTTTTACGAGGTAATCAACAGAGCGGGTAAAAGAACTTTTCTCTAATCCGGTCATTAAACTTATTTCAGACATTGATTTCTCATTACTTTCATTAATAAACATCAGAATATTTATCTGGGTGTTATTGATATCAAGGTTCAGTTTTGAAATATCATGCTCATAGAAAAGTTTTTTAATAAATTGTGGAAAAATAGTTATTCTGTCCCGAAACATGCTTTCACCGTATTTTTTTGTTGTAAATACATCTGTTGTATTTGCAACCATTCTGAGGGGAGGCTGAATTTTGTCAACAAAATAGTAAAAAAATTATTTTGTTTAAAACATCTTTCAGGTGAGTGTTTCTTTCCTGCTCCTGAGAAGATATTTTATACTTTAATATAAAGTAAGGCCAATCATGTGAGTTTTATTCCTTGAAACTTTGAGCTGCCGGGTGTATATTTTATCTGATACTTAAATATTTGAATTTCGATCATGGTGGTAATATATGGAATTCAACCTTAGCACAGTCTCTTTTTTAAGTGAAAAGAATTTCACCCCTATAGATCCGGAGAGGATCTATGATGTGGTTATCATAGGCGGAGGTCCTGCCGGGCTCACTGCTGCTGTTTACTGCATGAGGAAGGGTGTTAATGCTGCGATTATTGCTAATCATATCG
>CAZVFJ010000063.1:2595-14300 GCA_964625825.1 uncultured Leptospirales bacterium
GGCAAATTCGCATCCTCTGACGAGATTTTAGAGGGTATTGAGCTTGTTGAAAAGTTCAGGGAACAGGTGCAGCAATTCAGTATAGGGTATGACGAAGGGAATGGTGTTGAAACGATTGAGGATGACGAGATCAAGAGAGTGATGCTTGATGACGGGAGAATAGTGAAGGGGAAAACCCTGATCATAGCTTCAGGGAAATCGTGGAGAAAACTCGGTGTACCAGGCGAGCAGAGGTTAATCGGGAAAGGCGTGGCCTACTGTACGATATGTGATGCCCCTCTTTTTGCCGCTAAAAAGGTTGTTGTTGTAGGAGGGGGGAACTCTGGCGTAGAAGCAGCTATTGATCTCGCATCTGTAGCCCGGGAGGTAGTTGTTGTACAGAACATTGATAAGCTTACTGCGGATAAAATTCTTCAGGACAAGCTTATGGGATTTCATAATGTCAGTTTTGTGTATAGCAGTTCCGTGAAAGAGATTAAGGGGGAGGATAAAGTAACGGCTGTGGTAATTGAAAATACCGTCACGCACGATCTCTCTGAAATTTCAGCTGACGGAGTATTTGTGGAGATTGGACTTGACCCTAACAGCGGTTTTGTGAATGAAGTTGTGGAGATGAACAGGTATGGTGAAATTATTGTGGACTGTGCCTGCCGCACAAACGTTGACGGGATCTTCGCAGCGGGTGACGTTACCACAGTTCCGTTTAAACAGATAATAATCGCCGGAGGGGAAGGCGCGAAGGCTGCTCTTTCGGCGTGTGAATATTTAATGAATATGGAGTAGGAGCTTAACCATGGCGATGTTCGATATAAAAATTCAGGAACAGCTAAAAAATATACTTAAAAATATGAAGGATGAAGTTTACATCATCAACTTCACTCAGGAGATTGAATGCCCCATGTGCAGGGAGACCCGCCAGTTTGTGGAGGAGATAGGCTCTCTCAGCGATAAACTGAAGATTAAGGTTTATAAATTTGTCTCTGATAAAGAAATGTCTATTAAGTATAACATAGACAAAATACCTGCGATTGTAATTTTAGATAAGGATGAGGCAGACTGCGGTGTAAAATTTTATGGGCTCCCGGGCGGGTATGAGATAAACTCTTTTCTCGGGTCGATTATAGAACTTTCGGGTAATAGGGAAAAGCTCCCTGATGATATTATGAAAAGGATCAATGGTGTGGACATGGATGTTCATATACAGGTTTTTGTGGGGCTCGGATGCCCGCATTGTCCCGCTGCGGTGTCAACAGCACACAGACTTGCCATGGAGAGTAGCCGCATAAAAGCTGACATGATCGACGCGAGCAACTTTGTTCCTCTGTCTCAGAAATATAATGTTACAGGTGTGCCCAAAATTGTTTTTAATGATAAGTTCGAGCTCATGGGTGCTCACCCTATTAATACATTTCTTGATGTCATAGACCGGCTGAAAGACGTAGGACTGAATATTGACTAATGAATTCAGAGCGGACACGAAAACGGAGTTTTCGTGTCCGCAGGAAACTTTTCGGGCTTATAAAGGGGCTCCCGCCGCTCTGGTTCTGTAAATGAGTTACTTTAGACTTCTTTTATGATTTATCCCTCTTTTTTTTCGGCGGCTTGATTTCAGGAATTTCTTCACCAATAATCACCGGTATTGCTTCCGGGGCGGGTGAACTATTTGCTATTTCAGGCGTATAGAGCTGTGGGCTCATGACAATACCGAACCTTGAAAGGAATGCCGAAAATCTTACCTTGATATCCTCCGCAATATGGTAGAAACATGGGACAAGTATCAGTGTAATTACAGTAGCAAAGATAAGTCCATAACCGAAAGCAAGTGCAAGTGGTGCTGTTGAATGGTTCTTTTCGCCTATACCGTATATGCTGGGGAAGAGCCCCAGAACAGTTGTTCCGGTAGTAAGTATGATTGGCCTGAGCCTTAGAACAGCAGCTTCCGCAAGGGCGTCAACAAGACCGTGGCTTTCATCCCGTTTAATGTTGATGAATTCAACCATGGTTACAGTATTACTTACTATGACTCCTGCAAGGCTGAAGATAGCAAGTACGCTCATAAAGCATAGCGTTTCATTATGGATGAATACAGCGAAAATTACACCTATCAGTGAGAATGGTATTGCTATCATTACCACCAGAGGGGTCATCAGTGATTTGAAGAAGATCGCCAGTATTATAAAGATTACTACAAGAGCGATCTCAAAGTATAGTCCCAGTTCAGCAAGGCTTTCAGATGTCTCCTCCTGTTCACCACCATAGGAAACAAAGTAACCGGGGTATCTTTTTTCAATGTCAGCAAATTTTACCGCCAGGGTTCTGTTTGCTTCGACCGAGTTTGTTACATTTGTGTCCACATTTGCTTTTACCTGAACTATTCTTTTATAGTTCAGCCTGCTTATCTGCGAGTAGCCGGGCTGCTGCTTCTGTGTTGTTATCATCCCCAGAGGTATGAGCCCCCCCTGGTTGTTTGATATCATGACGTCATTGAGGCTTCTCATCCTTTCACGTGCTTTTTCATTGAAGCGTACCCTGAGGGCTATTTCATCCTCACCGTCACGGACAGTTGTTGCTTTCGCTCCCTCAAAAGAAGCATTAATAGCGGTAGCGACATCCATAACAGATATTTTAGCCCGTGATGCCAGAACTTCATCTGTTTTGTACCTGAATTCAGTTTTACCCGGTTCAAAGTCGGTTTTAATATCATAAACCCCTTTTACATCTTTCAGATATGTGATGTATTCCGCTGCAATCTTATTAAGAGTGTCAAAGTCTTCACCTCTTATTTCAACATTAACAGGGTCTCCCACAGGGGGGCCGTGTTCCTGTACTTTTACGCTTATCTTCATCTCTTTGGCAATAAAACCCTCTTCCTGGGCAGCGGCAAAGTCCTTCATGAGTTTATCCTGAATTTCAGGAGCAGTCCTTTTTCTGTCCTTTTCAGGTGTGAGGTAAACAAAAAGGGTAGATTTATGGGTCCCGTCACCCGGTTTCGGATCAAGCCCGAAAGGCACCTCTGTTCCTATCCTTGAGTAAAGGGTCTCGAGTTCCTCCGCGGGCAGATCCAGAATTATTTTTTCAAGCTTTTTAATATCCCGGAGATTTGCCTGAAGGTTCCTGCTGTTCGGCAGGTATGTTTTTATCTCGATCTCCTCTGAACCGCCGCCCGGGCTGAATACAAAACCCACAACCGGTACAAGGGCCAGTGAGCCCAGGAGTAATACAAAAAGTATTCCAACAGTAATATACCTGTGTCTGAGAGCCTTTCTGAGAAGGTTCATATACTTCATCTGTATCTTTCCAAAGAGCCCTTTTTCAAGATGTTCACCATCCTCCAGAACAATCCCCTCATCCTTTTTCTTTTTATAACTCTCTTTGCTGAAGATATTAAGAAAGGTCGGCATTACAAATATGGCGATGAGCCATGATGCAGTAAGGCTTATCATTACCACCATGGGTATATATTTCATGAATTTACCCATTATACCGGTAAGGAGCATAAGAGGCATGAAAGCGGCAGATATGCAGAGAAAGGTTACTGTTACAGGCCATACAAGTTCACTTGAGCCTTTAAGAATTGCATCACTTTTTTTCAGTCCCATCTCCATGTAGCGGTGCGCGTTCTCTGATATAACAATACCGAAGTCGACTATCATCCCCAGTACCATGATGAATCCGAAAAGGCTTACTACATTAATAGTCACGCCCGCGGATTTAAGCCCTATAAAGGCAACCATGAAGACAAGAGGGATAGTTGATGTTACCAGTGTCGCCATTCTCACACCCAGCATGAAAAAGAGTATCAGCGCAAGGAGTATAAATCCGGTAGCGGCATTTGTCAGAACAGATTCGATGTTGTCCCTGGTCAGTTCACTTGTCTGGTTGAACAGTTCTATTTTAACCTGATCCGGGTATGGATTTATGAATTTTTCCATGGAACCTGTAATTGTGTCGGTAAGGCGTAATTCATCCGCGCTCTGTTTTTTCAGAACTTTGAAAATAATAGATTTTTTCCCCTGGTATCGTTCAAGAACATCAGGTTCATCAACCGTGTCAGTTACTGTTGCTATATCTCTTATCCTTATTGAGTAACCGACATCATTTGACTGGATAACAGTATTAAGAATTTCATCTATGTTATTGTATTGCCCCTTGGTCCTCAGTATATACTCGTTATCTCCTATTCGCAGAGGGCCTCCGGGGTAGTCAATATTTCTTGTGCTTACCGTATTTATTACGTTGTTCATCCCCAGGCGGAACTTTGCCAGCTTTTCCGGGTCAACTTCTATCAGAAATTCCCTGTCGTAAAAACCGTATTTTTCAACTTCTGCAACTCCGTCAAAGTCGAGGAAAAAATCTTCGAGCTTGTCCCCCGCATCTCGAAGAACTGTAAAAGGTACACCTTCATTTTTGGCAAAAATGGCTGCATGGAATATTTCAGTTTTATCAGTCGTAATCTCTTCAATAACAGATTCTTCCGCTGTTGAGGGGAGATCTTCCACAAGGTCAACTGCATCTTTAATATCCTGTACAACCTGTTTCTTGTCGGCTGCCTTTTCATCAATATATACGGCGATTACAGATACATTTTCAATGTTGTACGAACGGACTTTATCAATATCGTCCACTTCCCTGAGTTTCTTTTCTATTGGAATAGTGATCAGACTTTCCAGTTCATCAGGTGAGCCTCCAGGGTATACTGTCTTTATGCTTACCATGTCGAAATTTACTTCGGGGAAAGCTTCCCTGTTCATTCGTGAGATCGACATGAGGCCGAGCATAAAAACCAGCCCTACTATGAGAGCTATTACGAGTTTCTCTTTAATAAGATATTTAATAATTGTTATCATTTAGATATGATCCTGTTTCTCCTTTAATGCTTAACCTTTAGTCCTCTTTCGGTATGTATTTTTCCACGTCTATACCATAAGTTTCAAAGAGCTCATTCTTGGAAACTTCAAATTCAAGAAGTGAAGCGTTATATGACACCAGCAGGCCAAGTTCCTGTTCCCTGCTATTCACAAGGGCGTCAAGCGCTTCGCGAACTGTTGCAGCAGTGAACCTCCCCCTTCTCAGGTTGATGAGCATCTTGCTGTAGTATATTTCAGCCTGGATTCTGGCCTCTTTTGCTTTCTCATATAACCTGTAGCTTGTGTTTATATTTTCAATCCTGGAGGTTACATCATCCTTCACGATCCTCTGGTATTTGCTTATCTGTGTTTTTGCCTGCTCAACCATCCATCTCGAGTTTCTTTCATTGACCTGTTGCTGGCTGTCATCAAGCGGATAGCTCAGGGAAACCTTTGCCTCCAGTGACGGATATTTGGCGGATGAAGTGTTTGTGTACGACTCACCGAGACTTTCATTGTAATCCATCGAAGAAACTGATACAGACCCTGTAAGAGATGGTAAAGATTCATTTTCATAGACTTTAAGCATAAGTTTCGAGTTATCAAGCGTCCTTTGAGCGTTGAGGTAATCAGCCCGTTTGGCATACGCTGTTTTTATTGCCTCTTCCGTATTGATAACAGGGAGTTTGTTTGAGAGGATCGCCTTTTCCTGCATGGTAATTTCCTCTTTCAGATCGACTACCTGCAGAAATTTTCTCAGGCCGTCCCTGTATTGCTGTTCTGCCTGTGAAAGGGCCGCTTCTGATGAAGCTAAACGCGAATTCCAGAAGTTCAGTTCGAACTGTTCAGCGAGACCGAGCCTTACATTGTCAGCAACAATTTTTCTTACACGTTTTGTCTCCTGCAGCATCAGTTGAGCGTTGTCCATATTTGTCTTATAAACAATAACATTCCAGTAGTCCACGATAACACCCACCACGACAAGGGAAAGATTGTAAATTATTGCATCCTTCTGCATCTGTGCAGCATTTTTAAGGATCTCTTCCTGCTTCCTGTCATTATAACCGAAAGCGTTTTTAAGAAGTTCCTGTTCAATGCTGGCAAAGATAACCGGGTTATTGTAGTCGGTTGCTCCGGAGCCGTAATTATTTGAAGCAATGGTATTTTTAATCCCGGCCGAAACAGTTGTCCCTGTTGAAAAAGATTTTGCCAGTGAAGCTGACGCATAGGTCGTTTTACTGCTTTTACCATATCTGCTGTACAGAGTTTCAGGGTACTCAGCAGAAGTTATCCCCCCCTCGGCATTAAAATATGGGGAGTACTTTGACTGGAATTTTTTGTAATCCGAGTCTGCCATAGCAACATCATATTTACCACTCAGAATGTCATGGTTGGATTCAATAGCTTTTTTAATCGCTTCAGAAAGTGTTATGCGGTATCCACCGATTATTACAGCTGCTTCATCGGCAAGTTCAATCTCTATTGGTTTTGATATGCTTATATCATTATTATTCTGAGCCGATGCCGAAGTTAGTATTATGGATAATCCGGCTATAGATATCAGGGAGAAGATTTTTCTTTTCAAGTTATTCCTCCAGCTTGTGATTAGTTGTCAATTTAAGGTCAAGATGGTTGATCGTCTCTTTTACGATAAGATCGAGCCTTGCTTTTTTAGTTTTATCTAAAACAGGGATAGGTAGTTCTTTCACTGTCGGTTTGAGGGCTTTGAAAGAATTTTCTACAAGGAAGTTGTAAAGCTTTTCCTTTTTATTTTTATAGAGAGAATTATATATTTCCGTATCCATGAAAAAATTTTCTCCATGAGTAAAATGATTAATAAAAGAAACAATGTTCAGAGAAAACATCATTGTATTGGATGTTTCAAATATCCCGGCATTGATACCCTCTTTTATTATACTCTCAAACAAAAAGATATTGGGCATAGTATATTTTTTTATGAATTCATGCAAAAGGCCTTTCCCTTCGGCCATCTCCCGCGCAAAAATTCTGTGCAGATCATCATCATGTGAATTCATATTTAGTGATATCATTATATAGATAGCAATACATAGCTTAAGGTCCGGCTGGGGAGACCAGGAATCAGTTTCTTTGCTGAGCCGTTCGGATAATGAGCTGGGCAGGTCGCTTAAGGAGATCTGGAAAATACTCCGGTAAAGATTCTCTTTGTTTTCAAAATGGTAATGAAGAAGAGCCTGGTTTACCCCCGCGAGTGACGCTATTGAACTCATCCGGGCTCCATTAAATCCTTTATTTGCGAATTCTTTTTTGGCAGCATTGAGTATTTTAATCTTTGTTTCATCGCTTTCTTTTAAATGTTTACGCATTATTATAACCTGGTTTTTAATTTGACTATAAAGTTTAATTAAGTGGTTAATTTAATTAATAAGTATATTTGTCAAGGAAATTATATCAATAAAGGAGTAATTTTAAATGCAGGGATAAAGTTGATAATTAGTAGTATTTATTATATTAAAAGTACATTCTTTCCGATTATAATAATGTGTTTAAAAAATTTCAATTTCTTAATATTAAGCCTGGTGGAAGATATATTATAATATCTCCTGCTGCCTCTATTCGGCGGGAGATTAAAAACATTTAAAATCAGGAAAAATTAAGGAATAAAATCTTTAAATAATCAAATTCTTATAAAAGAGTATATTATGTTTGAAGTAATTGATAATGATGCTGAAAGAATTTTTCTGGTTAGAAATGAGGATCTTCCCTTCATGAATATCCTTGAAGAGAGAGTGATTGAATTTGTAAAAAAAGATGAAAGGATTGTAGTAATCGATTTTCGACATCTCCTTAACTTTGATTCAGTAGCTCTGGCTGCCCTTATAAGAATCAAGCGGAAGCTTGCGTCAATGGATAGAGTATTGAGGCTTGTTAATTATAATCAAACTGTTTTAAGAGTTATAGAACTCTCCGGATTGGATAATTTTCTTCTGGAATAAACCCTCCTGTGTCACTATTTTTGAAACGGCGGATAATGGTCAGTATCAAAATAAAAATAAGTTGATCAGAAACAGCATCTAGTTTTGCATTACTTACTATAGAAAACCGGCAGGAGCTTTCTTGTTGTCTGCTTCTATTCCCGGTTTTAAGTTTATTCCCGTTTAAAAAGGGTGTTTAAATTAAATCTGGAGTTTTATATGAAATCATTAAATAAGAACAATATAATAAAAAGAAGAGGCCCCCTTGTCCTTGTAATAATGGATGGCGTGGGAATAGGGAAAGAGAATGACGGAAACGCCTTTTTCCTCGCAAGAAAACCAAACCTCGACAACATGATAAAAACCTGCCCGTTTACAACCCTGAAAGCCCACGGAACAGCAGTTGGCCTCCCAAGTGATGCTGACATGGGAAATTCAGAGGTCGGGCATAATGCGCTTGGCGCAGGGAGAATCTTTGACCAGGGTGCTAAGCTCGTTTCAAATGCAATAAAATCGGGCGAGGTATTCACTACACCTGTATGGAAACAGCTTGTTGATAAACCTGTAAAATCAGGGAAAACACTTCATTTCATAGGTCTCCTCTCTGACGGGAACGTTCACTCTCATATAAATCATCTTTTCAGTATAATCGAAAAGGCCGCGTCAGAGGGAGTAAAAAATGTGATGGTGCATATACTTCTTGATGGCAGGGATGTGCCGGAAACGTCAGCAAACCTTTATATTAATCAGCTTGATGAGTTTCTTGAAAAATTCAGAAGCAAAGGAGATAATTTCCGTATAGCTTCAGGGGGCGGAAGGATGGTTACAACTATGGACAGGTATGAGGCTGACTGGAGCATAGTTAAGCGCGGATGGGATGCGCACGTCCTCGGCAAGGCAAGGCCGTTCAGGTCCGCGATGGAGGCTCTGGAGACATTCAGGAAGGAGGAGCCCGGTATCATAGATCAGTATCTCCCCGCGTTCACTGTTGTTGATGATAATGGCCCGGTTGGCACAATTGCGGACGGCGACTCGGTAATACTTTTCAATTTCAGGGGAGACAGGGCAATTGAGATTTCAAAAGCTTTTGAGATGAAGGAGTTTAACTATTTTGACAGGGAGAGGATGCCTGATGTAACTTATGCGGGCATGATGCAGTATGACGGAGATCCCAAGATACCGTCAAAATTCCTTGTTAATCCTCCACGGATTGATCGTACTGTAAGTGAATACCTTGTTGCTTCCGGAGTGAAACAATACGCTATCTCCGAAACACAGAAGTTCGGGCATGTAACATATTTCTGGAACGGAAACAGGACAGAGAAGTTCGATGAAGCATCAGAGACATATTTTGAAATTCCGTCAGACAGGGTTGAGTTTAACGAAAGGCCGTGGATGAAGGGCGCGGAGATTACAGATAAGGTTATTGAGGTAATTGAATCGGGTGAATATAATTTTATCAGATTAAACTACCCCAATGGGGATATGGTTGGCCATACGGGAGACCTTGAAGCGGCAATAATTGCTGCTGAAACAATTGATCTGTGCTTAAAGCGGCTCCTTGAGGCAGTCGATAAGAGTGGAGGAA
The DNA here is from genome assembly GCA_964625825.1 of uncultured Leptospirales bacterium. Classification (GTDB taxonomy): domain Bacteria; phylum Spirochaetota; class UBA4802; order UBA4802; family UBA5550; genus UBA5550. The sequence goes on from CAZVFJ010000063.1 coordinate 11,985, forward strand.
CCGCTTTTATTACCGCGGATCACGGCAACCTCGACGAGATGTTTGAACTCGATAAAAAGGGTGAATTTCAGAAAGATAAGGCCACGGGTAAACTGAAGAGTAAAACTGCTCATACACTGAATCCCGTGCCTGTAATAATTTATGATCCTGAATTTAATGGTGAGTATGAAATTGATAAAGAAGTAAAAAATCCCGGGCTGGGGAATGTTGCTGCGACTCTGCTCAACCTCATGGGATTTGACGCACCTGAGGATTATCTGCCTTCGATTATTAAATTGAAGAAATAAAATTTGAAAAGAGTAATCATCACGTTTATTGCCTGTTTTCTTTCTCTCAATGCGACAGCATCCGGGAGAGAGATTCCCGCGACTTTACTTAATAAAATCGGAATGAACTATCTTGAACGCGGGGATACAAAAACCGCTTCAGGATATTTTATCCGCGCCATAGTTCTTGATCCTTCAAATAAATATTACTGCAATAATATGGCTGCCTCACTTATGAGACGAGGGGATTATGCCGTAGCTGAAAAGTTTCTTTTCCATGCTATTGCGATTGATAGTCGTTATTCGCGCGCTCTATCCAATATGGCGGTTGCGCTTTTTCACACGGGGAGGTATAGAGAGTCTTACTCGTACTATATAAGGTCACTTAATTCTGACAGAGAATATACAGAAAGCAGGTTTGAGAGAGGGAGAGTTAAAGTAGCAATAAAAAAAATATTTCGTAATAATCCGAATGATAAGGATCTGAAGAGAGTCGTGAAATATCTGGGAGCGGATATTGAATAATTGAGTCAATGGGGAATTTCTAAAATATTTTATCAATACACTTTCTGATTCCCTTAATGTCATCCCTTTTAAAAAATGGCAGCCCGGTATTAAAATCCCTGTCAGACACAACCATTACAATATTGCCTACACTTTCAAAAAGGGGAGCTTCAGTGGAATCGCCGATCACCTCGATTTTTCGGGTGTCCCCCTCCTTGAATCCTTCAATAATTACAATGTCAGAGTCTGCAAAATATCTCTTCGCCAGCGAGAGTGGAGTATCATTATCTGAAATATCCGCCATGAGCGCGATCTTCTTCCCGTTAGTTATAAGCGCGGATTGAGCCCCGGCGGACCTGTACCTGAACGTATCCTTCCCTTCCCGGTCCACCTCGAAGTCGTGCCTCATGCTCTTGAGTATAGCCACCTTTTTACCTTCGGATATATACTCCTTTACCAGCCTTTCAATTAGCGTGGTTTTCCCCGAGCCGGACCTCCCTGTGACAGTTATAATTTTCTGTTCATTCATAATATGACAAGAGTTGCCGATTTCGCCGTACTGTGCAAGATAAATTTAATTAAAAATACGACCGGTATTTCACTTTTAATTTTCCGGAAAATTTGTTGAATTTTTTTATAAATGCTGATTTAAGCATATTGAGGTTAAATATGGATAAAGCAAAACTTAAATGCGCGATAATAGCCGGGGGGAGAAGCGGACGCTTCGGTAGTGACAAGTCCCTCTATATTTATGAAAATAAAACTTTAATACAGCATGTTTTTGATGCAATCTCCCCGGTATTTGATGATATTGTAATAGTAGCAAATGATTCTGAAAAATTCAGATTTTTAGAAGTTCCTGTTATACCTGATATAATTCCGGGCCTGGGTCCCATAGGCGGAATCTATACAGCTGTAGAAAAACTTAAAGCTGAGAGAATATTTATCTTCCCATGCGATATGCCTTTTCTTAATACGAAGTTTATCAGGTATATGACAGAGATTCCTGCAGTTTATGATATAGTTGTGCCTGAAGTAAACGGACGGTACCAGCCGCTCCATGCCATATATTCAAAAAACTGTATTAAAGCAATCAAAAAGAATATTGATGCCGAAGATTACAGGATGAGCGGATTTTTTGAAGGGCATAATATCAGGGTAGTGGGGGAGGATGAGATTGGTTTTTACGACGACCCGTTCAGAATGTTTAAAAATATCAATTTTCGCGAGGATATAGAAGGTTTTATCAATTGATGTACTTCATGTTAAATTTTATTGAATAGGGTGAAACAGAGAAATATTTACTTTACATAGATGAGGACGGGGAATGTTTGTAGCGCATAAAATAAATTCCCTGCCTCCTCTTTTAAAGGGGGCTGTTTCTGTTTCTCCGGGGCATAAAATTGATACAATAACGGATGGTATATGAATTCTAAAGAGATTTCAGTTATAGATGAAGAGAATTACAGACCAAGGGAGGAGTGCGGCATATTCGGTATTTACGGGAATATTCATGCTGCCAACCTTACATATCTCGGGCTATATT
>CAZVFJ010000064.1:0-14241 GCA_964625825.1 uncultured Leptospirales bacterium
GACTTGTTCTTATTGCCAAAAAATATATCAAGTGGCAGGTACCTGTAGTTATGATCGGTACAGTGGGGCTTCTCACATGGATCCTGGGAGGAAAAGTTGATGGTCAACTCGTGTTATTTACCGGTGATCCCATACTGCACATGATATCGGGAGGTCTTATAATCGGCGCTTTCTTTATGGCTACAGATATGGTTACCACTCCGATAACTACAAAAGGGCAGATTATTTTTGCTGTGGGTTGCGGTGTTATTACAACTCTTATAAGGCTTTATGGCGGTTATCCTGAAGGCGTATGTTATTCCATACTCCTCATGAATGCGGTTACTCCGCTGATCGACAGGTATGTATACCCGAAAAAATTCGGTTCACTTCCCGAACCTGCTAAAAGGAGATAGAAATGGCTCATTCAGAACACAATGATAACAGTATGTTTAAGATTACTCTGAATTTGACTCTTGCAGCCCTTCTCTCCGGTATGATTATAGCTGTCGTTTATTATTTCACAGCTCCTATTGCGGAGATTCAGAGAATAAGGATGAAGGAACAGTCCATGAAAGAGCTTGTTCCCGATGCAACGGCTTTCACTCCTATTGAAGGAAAGGATGAGTGGTACAAGGCTGAAAAAGATGGCGAGCTTAAAGCTTATGTGCTTCTTGCGAGTGAAAAGGGGTTTGACGGTCATGTTAAGCTGTTCGTTGGTGTAACTCCGGAACAGAAGGTGATCGGCTATAAGGTTCTTTCTCATAGAGAGACTCCCGGTCTGGGGGACCAGGCGTTCAAGCCTAAATTTGCCGATCAGTTTAAAGGCAAGGGGTATCAACAGCTTGAACTTGTGAAGATTCAGGAAGAGGGCAAGATTACAGCAATTACCGGCGCGACTATTACTTCCCGCGCGGTGACTAATGGAGTTAAGAATGTCCTTGTTGAACTTGAAAAATATATAAATGAAACTAAATAAGAGGTACGGATGAATCTGTGGAAGGAGTTTACAAAAGGTTTAATTGTAGAGAATCCGATTTTCCGGCTTGCACTGAGTCTCTGTCCCGCGCTTGCTGTAACTTCAAATGTCTATAACGCGCTCGGGATGGGCCTTACTGTAATGTTTGTTATAACGTGCAACAACATATCGGTTTCGTTTTTCAGGAATGTTATACATCCTAAAGTAAGGGTTCCGGTATATATTATATCAATTGCGACAATCGTTACTGTGGCGATGCTTCTGCTTGAAGCATTTCTTCCTGTACTCTTTAAAGAGCTGGGAATATATCTTTCTCTTGTCGTTGTTTTTGCCATAATACTCGCAAGGGCAGAAGTTTTTGCCGCGAAGAATAAGGTAATACCAGCAATGATTGACGGTCTGGGAATGGGGGCAGGTTTTACTCTCGGTATGGTTACTATCGGAGCAATTCGTGAAATAATCGGAGCAGGGACATTCCTTGGCTATCAGGTGCTTGGAAGCTGGTACCATCCCCCCCTTATTATAATTCTTGCACCGGGAGGATTTATTGTAATAGGCTTTATTATAGGCGCGTTGAATCTCTCTGAGAAGCGCAAGAAGGAGAAACTGGAGAGAGCAGGCGCTACAGCTGGAGGTAAGATATGAGTGAATATTTTCTGCTCTTTTTGAGTGCTGCTATAGTTAATAACTTTGTTTTAACACGCTACCTTGGCCTCTGTATATTTTTTGGAGTGTCAAAAAATTTCCATGCGTCTACAAGTATGGGGGTAGCTATAATTTCAATTATCACTATGAGTTCAATGCTTACATGGGTTATTGAACATTTCATTCTGATACCGCTCGGTTTATATTTTTTAAGAATGATAGTATTTGTTGTGGTAATTGCGGTGTTTGTTCAGCTTCTTGAGATGGTGATTAAAAAGTTCATGCCGACGCTCTATAATATATGGGGTATTTATCTCCTTCTTGTTGCAACAAACTGTGTAATTCTTGGTGTACCAATTATCAACTCTGAGGCGCATTTTAACTTTATTAAAAGTACTGTTAATGCTCTCGGTTCAGGTACAGGCTTTGCCATTGCTCTTATTCTTTTTGCAAGTTTGAGGGAGAAGCTTCAGTTTTCAGATGTACCGAAAAGTCTTGAGGGGCTTGGCATAGCTTTTATTTTGGCGGGCCTGCTTGCTCTGGCATTTCAGGGCTTCAGTGGTATGATTCCGCTATAATGTTATAAAGGAGCAGATATGATAACAGCAATTTATGGAATTTTGGCAATGGTAGGACTTGGCCTCTTTTTCGGCCTGTTTATATCATTTGCAAATAAAAAATGGGCAGTTGAAGTTGACCCGAGGATTCATGAGGTTGAAGATATACTTCCCAAAGGTCAGTGCGGAGGCTGCGGTTATCCAGGGTGTCTCGCTTATGCTGAGGCTGTTGTAACAAATGAGAATGTTCCGCCTAATCTCTGTGCTCCCGGAGGGGATAAAGTCGCACAAAAGGTCGCTGAGATTACAGGTAAAAAAGCTGAAGCTATGGAACCGAAAATTGCCTTTGTGAGATGCGCTGGTACATATGAGAAAGCGGTCCGGACAGCGATTTATAAGGGAATATCTGATTGTGTATCGGCAAATATGCTTGTTGGCGGTAATAAAGGATGTACATATGGATGTCTCGGTTACGGCACATGCGTAAAAGTATGTATGTTTGGTGCTCTTAAAATGAGCCCGGAAGGGATCCCTGTGGTGAATCCTGATAAATGTACAGGCTGCGGAAAGTGTACTACCGTTTGTCCGAGAAATATTATTACCCTTGTATCTCCTGATATTATGGTAAAAGTTAACTGTAATTCAAAAGATAAAGGCGCGTTCGTAAGGAAAAACTGCAAAGCCGGGTGTATTGGCTGCGGTATCTGTGCTAAAACATGTCCTTACGGTGCGATTAAAATCGAGAATAACCTTGCTGTCGTTGACAGTTCCATCTGTAAGGAAAAATGTTCAGATCCCGTCTGCCTTGCAAAATGTCCGACAAAAGCAATACGCCCTGCAATTTGGGGTATTGTGCCTGGAACAGAAGTTGATCCTGAGCTTGAGACTGCAAAAGTATAAATTTACTAATATCACAGCCGGTATTCTTCCGGCTGTGATACAATTCTCGTAAATAGGCAGTATTCATCAGTCTGCCTTTAAAGCAGTTCCCACACAGTGGAAGTCTGTAAAAACTTTTGTCGTTGTTAAACCCGGCGAAACTTTGACTGCTGACGAAGTTATTGCTTATTGCCGTGAGCAGCTTGCTCCGTATAAGGTCCCGAGATTTGTGGAATTTGTTGATGCAGTTCCACGTACAGCTGTAGGGAAGGCTGACAGAAAGGCATTAAAAGAAATGGAGCTTGCAAAGATAAAACGCTGATTTTAAAATTGTAGACAGAATCGCCCGTACCGGTTAGGTTGCTAATATCAATCTGACCGGTACGGAAATATCATGATCGAAAACAGAATAAGAGAACTCTTCAAAATTGCCGGAATCCCTATTACGGAAAAACAGGTATCGCAGTTCGCGCGATATTACACGCTGATAAATCAAAACAATGATGACAATGACCTGACCCGGATAAAGGGTGAGGATGGATTTGTGATCAGGCATTTTCTCGATTCAATTTACTGCATGAAGTATATTAAACTTCCTGAATCTCTTGTCGACATCGGGAGTGGGGCAGGCTTTCCCGGGATTCCACTTAAAATTATGAATCCGGGGCTTAGAATAATTCTTGCTGAGCAGAGAAGCCGAAGGGTTGATTTTTTGAAACTGGCGGTTGCGGATCTCGGTCTCACCGGCGTGGAGTTTTACCCTCATAAGGTTACTGAAAAATCTTTTTTCGAGGTTAAAGGAGTGGTGACACGTGCTCTTGAGGATGCTCCTATTACACTTGAAAGAGTTGAACATTTTCTTCCCGCGGGTGGAGTAGTGATACTGCTCAAAGGCCCTGATGCTGAAGGGGACATACGAAGTCTCTCTGAAAAAAACAGTGATCTTTTTAAACTTGAAACTGATGTGGAATATACACTACCGGTTATTGGACACAGGAGACGGCTGCTGCTGTTCAGGAAGGCGAGGGAGAGTTTCCGTAAAATATATAAAATAATGAAAATCGAAAAAGAGACTCCTGGCATACCTGTATGCTCTGAAGATAACCGGACATTCAAGGATGTAAGAAAACTCGTCGCAGGGGATGGCATTAAAAAAAGCAACACCGCTATTATCCCCGGGAAAAAAATTATACGGGATTTTCTTTTACGCTACAGTAACATGGGGCAGAAAATTATTCTTCCTGACGATTATATCGAAACAGATCCTTTCTTTGACGACATTATATCAGGTTTTAGAAAGAATGGGACACTCTTCATTTTTAAAAAGTCACTTTTTAATGAGATCGACCTTTCCGGAGCAAGAACTCCTCTCCTGATTGCGGAAATCCCGGAGATTGACGAATGGGATGGAACTATTACTGATGGCTGCACTCCTGTAATACCGTTTCAGGACCCGCTCAATGTCGGTTCAGCCGTAAGGTCAGCAGCAGGTTTTGGTGTTAAAAGAATCATACTGACTAAAAATGCTGCGAATCCCTATCATCCAAAAAGTATTAGAGCATCAGCAGGTGCTGTCCTTGAATTGGAGTTCGTAAGAGGGCCTCGACTAGATGATTTCCCTGAATTTGTACGCTCGTCAAAAAACAAGGTCTTTACTCTGGATAAATCCGGTTCACCATTGAACATGGTAGTTTTTCCAGAGAAATTTATTGTTATACCGGGTGTCGAGGGGCCTGGACTTCCCGATGAATTAAAAGCTGACGCGGTTGCCATACCTCTTGCCGGTGAAATCGAATCTCTTAATGCTGCTGTGGCATTATCAATTTTTCTCTATCAGTGGCGGATAAAAATAATTTGACAGTAAAGTCAGAAACAGAAATTACAGATAAATAAAAACAAAATAATCAGGAGCCGGTCATGTCAATTAAATCAAAAATTAGAACTATTCCGGATTTTCCACAAAAGGGAATCATGTTCAGAGATATCACTACTCTTATGAAGGATGCGGAAGGATTCAGGGAAGTAATTGATAAACTTATTGAACGTTATAAGAATATGGATATCGATTATATTGTCGGTATGGAAGCCCGGGGATTTATTATCGGTGGTGCTCTTGCCTTCGCCCTTGGGAAAGGGTTAATCCCTGTTCGTAAGCCGGGGAAACTTCCCTCTGAATCAATTACATATGAATATGAGCTTGAATACGGAAAAGGGACCCTTGAAATTCATACTGATTCAATAAAGAAAGGTGACAGGGTGCTGCTCATTGATGATCTACTTGCGACAGGCGGAACAGCCCTTGCCGGAGCAAAGCTTGTGGAAAAACTTGGAGGAGAGGTCGTTGAAATGGCTTTTATCATTGATCTACCTGATGTAGGCGGCAGGAAGAGGCTTATTGACCTTGGATACAAAGTACACTATCTGGTTGAATTTGAGGGTGATTGAGTGAGATTTATTTTAACATGAAGGTGAAATTTTATATATATGCTGTTTTTTTTACATGAAAGAGGGTAACAACGGAGTATTCAAATGATAAAGAAATTCACCATAGTGCTTACTTTTATAATCCTCAGTTCTTTGACTTTAATGGCTGATACATCACTCCTTTCTGAATCAGAAGAAGAATCTCCATTAAAAAAGAACTCATCCAATTCCATTATTCATGAGTTACAGAATACGTATCATAATATATATACTGAATACAAGGATTCAGTAGTATTTATCAGCACCGAAAAGACAGTTAATATAAGAGCGATTAATCCATTTACGGATGATCCGGTTTTCAGAGAATTTTTTGGGATGAAGAGTACTCCGCCTAAAACGAGAAAAGCAAGAGGACTCGGTACAGGATTTATTATTTCGAGGGACGGTTATATCTGCACAAATCATCATGTAGTTCAGAATGTCGATGCAGTTACAATAACTGTTTCATCAAAAACTTACGAAGCGCAGATTATCGGCTCAGATGCTGTTACAGATATTGCACTTCTGAAAATTAAAAGCAAAGAAAAATTCAAACCTGTCCATTTTGGGAATTCAGATAATGTTAAAGTTGGTGACATAGTTGTTGCAATAGGGAATCCCTTCGGGCTTGATAAAACCTACACATCGGGAATTGTAAGCGCAACCGGGAGAAATCAGCTTGATCCAAATGGTAATGTACATATTCAGACTGATACGGCAATAAATCAGGGTAATTCAGGAGGCCCCTTAATTAATATTGATGGGGAGGTGATTGGGGTAAACAGGGCGATATACTCAAGCACCGGGGGGAATATCGGCATCGGATTTGCAATACCTGTCAATATTGCGAAACAGACAATAATTGAGATAAAAAAATATGGCAAAGTCAGGAGAGGATTTATCGGTATAAAAATAGCTCCTCTTACTGCTGACCATGCAAAAGAACTGGGCCTTGAAAAAAATGAAGGAGTTCATGTCGGGGGAGTGATAAAGAATAGTCCATCAGAAAAGTCAGGTCTTAAAGAAGGGGATGTTATCACAAAAATAGATGACATTATTGTAAAAGATGGAATTGAGCTTGTAAAGATAATAAACGGGAAGAAAATAGGGAGTACAGTTAAGCTAACTATATGGAGAAATAAAACCCTGCTAGAACTTCATGTCTCAATAATAGAGTGTCCATGATAAATCTGTAATAATAAAAAGGCTGCCCGCTATGGACAGCCTTTTTATTATTCAATTAATATATTTAATTTATAATTCAGCCATATTTTCTTCCGCATCGTTTTCATCTTCCGGTTCGTAGTCAGAAGATATTTTGCTTTTTAAATCATAATCCGCTTTAATTGTTCTGGATTTTTCTAAATCGGATCCATTATCAGAACTTTCTGAATCTTCAGTATCATTTTTCAGTTCTTCCCCATCAGGGAGAGGCTTGCTATCTTTGTTATATTTGTAAAGCATCTCTTTTGTGCTCATATCTTTCCATTGTCTGGCTTTCTCTTTATATTTTCCATTGGGATATAAATCGAGGTATGATTGAAACTCTCTTGCGGCAAGTTCATAATTTTTGGCCATGAAATAAGCGTAACCGGTTTTAATCATTGCATCCTGATCTTTATGGTAGTATTCGTTTGAACGCACTCTTTTAAAATAGGAGATAGCGGTATCATACTGTTTCAATGAAAAATATGATTCACCAATCCAGTATAGTGAATTTTCTGACTTTGAATTTCCGGGAAAACGGTTGAGATATTTTCTGAAATATTCGATAGCCGGGTAATATCTTCCCCTTCGATAGCTGTTAATCCCGCTATCATAAAGCTGCCTGTCATACGATTTTGTCACATCTCCCGTATAATAGCTGAAATTTGAGTAATACTTGAGAAAGTGTTCATATAATTCGTAAGCCTGTGAATCGTATCCCATCCGTTTATATGTTCTCGCCTTACCGAGAATAGCCTCCTCGTTATTTCCATTCTCAGAAAGAGCAAGGTCAAACATTCTCTTTGAGTTTGAAAACTCGCCTCGCTTAAGATATGTATGCCCGAGTTCTGTATAAATCCGACTCCTGAAATCTTTATTGTCTGAATAATTTAGAAGGGCAAGAAGCTGGTGAATTCCCTCTTCGTCGTATCTGTTCATGATCTTCAGCCTTGCTACACGTGCTTTGATCTCCTGTTCTGTTTCGGAAGGTATTTTGCTGTTATTTTTGAGAAGATATATATATTTCAGATAAGCAAGCCTGTTAAGGTTGAGTTTCTCATAACCCTGGGCTATATAATAATATGCTTCAAAAGCGGATTCTGTTTTAGGATATTTTGCGATAATTTTTGTAAATATTTCTATGGCCTTATTTATCGATTCGGATGTTCCCCTCTCGTAAGACATCTTCCCTTCAACAATCAGCTCCTTAGCCATTCTTTCAGGTTTGATGAACGAGTCATAATAGGCGAATAAACCTACCCCCATAAAAATCAGTATTACTCCCACCAGAATCCACTGTTTCATTGTATCTCTCCTCATAAAAACTTAAAACCAGAATCAGCATCAGCCTTATGCAAAATTTAAAGGTTGTTTAAAAATATTTCTTCTGTACCGGCACTGTTGTGAATGTTATGATGCGAGCAAACGGTGCCATGCGAAAAATTTATTTAATCTGACTCCCATAAAATAATAAAATTTATACTTAAAGACAAAAGAAATTCTACTTAAGATGTGCTGTGGCAAAATCAGTCCAGAATTTTGCTTCATCGGGAAAGTTCTTTTTTACATCCCTGTGGTTCAGGATAACAATTCCCTTCCGATATTCAGTAAGCTCAATATAACTCCTTGCCAGGAATAGTCTTGCTTTTGCCTTCTCATATTCTGTATCGGTATCATTTATATATTTTTTCAGCTCTTTTGAAGCCTTCTTGTATTTCTCTTTGTAGAATAAATTTTTCAGAATATAGTCGAGCTTTACTTTGCCGGCAGCATTGTTTTTTGTTTCAGCAGTAATATCCTTCCTGTCTGCAATTGTTTTTTCGGACTTTTTATTTTCTGTTATGATTTCATTATTTTTAATTACTATCTTTTCGTTTGTGATATTTATACCCGGCTTAATTTCTGTTGAAGGGTCACTGCCTCTGATAATTATTCCGTAGTGATTGGCACCCTCTTCAGGATTTGATATGATAAATTTTCCGGCCCTGATATTTTCAGTACCGATAAAATCGTCTTTCATAATTCTCCCCGCATTTCCCGGTAGAGTTTTTGCTTTAAATATATCGACTGTTTCAGTACCGCTGTTCCCGATGAAATTCCATCTCAGGATTATATTCTTTTCATTGATTTCAGTTGTGATAGCCGTTATGCTATAGGGTAGGGTTATCACGACCGGAGTTTTTGTGTAGCTACTGTCATCATCAAAATTCAGGTCAACTGTCCCATCGTTATATCTGGAAAATACGGCATAGTAATATTTTCCGGGACCAGGTTCTTTGTCTGTGTAGATAATAGTATCCGTATTAACAATCTGTATTAACTTCGCGAATTTAAGCTTGAGGAGAGAATTAATCCTCTCTTCAGACCTGTAGATTTCATATCCGCTCAGTTCTTTACCTGTATGTGATGTGGCTTTCTCCCATTTAATTATAATTGAATCTTTATCGCCGAGATATACTCCGACATTAAGGGGAGTAGCAAGAGTCTTTCCTTTCAGATAGATTCCAGTTGAAGTAAAATTCCTGTCTGGCGAGGGAGTAAAATATTCAATTCCATTTTTATCAGTAACAGTAACGGCATAGAAGTAGGAGCCGTACTGAGGAATATTTTTATCATTAAATTCATCATCATCTATTGAGGCAAGTTTTTCGGCAACGCCCAGTTCGGCCCCGGCATTGATGATGCTTCTGCTTCGATATATATTGAATTTGAGTTTATCTCCCTTTGGACTTTTCCATTTAACAAGAATGGTGTTGTCTTTTTTTATTTCTGCTTTTATTCCGTTTACGCTTTCCGGTTCAGGAAAAATTATTACAGGAGTTCCTGTGCTGTTGATCCCTTTCAGTATGTCTATCTCTCTTTTCAGGAGGTGGCTTTTTGAAATGACTGTATAATAATAATTTTTCCCCTGTTGAATATCTCTGTCTATCAGAAACCCGTCCTGCTCTGAATAAAAAACGCCGATAAGTTTTGCCTTGAGGATATCATCCGGAGTGTTGAATTCTTTTTCACCCCTCCCCACTACAAATTCACCTGTGAAGCTGCTGTTCATTTTCCAGGTAAGCTTAACTGAATCATTGGAGAATTTTATCCTTTCAACTTTGATATCATAGGCTATATGTTCCGGGTATTTCATAACCTGGCTCATCAGTGGTATAATTGATATGATGATTACCGTTATTATCAGAATTATATGTGCTTTTGTTTTTTTTGACATTGCCGCTTTATTGTGTTCACATTTTTTTTTATTATCGGCGATAACGGGCTTTTTCTTTAGCGCGTTATCTGTTGATTCCCCGGATTATATGATAAAAATATTAAAGCTTAAATATAAGTGTTGACTTGCAATGTATGAAAAAAAATTGTTATGTTATTACCAGGGTTAATTAAAGTTATGGGCTGATATACCGGAACCTGGTCAGTTATTTAAAGTCAGATATAGCACACTCTTTGTCCGGTGATGACAGTGAAAGAGTGTATTTAATGATAAAATTATCAGAAGTATATATTTATCCATAACTATGGAAGTAGAAATGTAAAAGTATGACAACATTTGAATTTAAAATCAGAAAGAGGGATATTGATACACTTGTTGATCTGATTGTTCAGAACGATCCTGAATCTGATATATCTATGGTAATTAAAGCCTATGAGATTGCCAGGAAAGCACATGCAGGGCAATCCCGTCTTTCGGGTGAACCATACATTATACCCCCCCTTGAAGTCGCAATAACTCTCGCTACACTTAAACTCGATACAACAACAATATGCGCGGCTCTTCTTCATGATGTAATAGAGGATACCGAATTTTCCTACGATTTTGTAAAAAATGAATTCAGCGAAGATGTGGCAATGCTGGTTGATGGTGTTACCAAAATTTCATCTCTTAAAAATCGTTCCAGGTCACATGCTCAGGCGGAAACTTTAAGAAAGATGCTCCTTGCTACAATAAAAGATATCAGGGTCATTATAATAAAGCTTGCTGATAAACTTCATAATATGCGGACAATTATGTTTCAGCCTGAGCAAAAACAGCTTCGCATTGCAAAGGAGACAATTGATATATATGCTCCCATCGCACGGAGACTCGGGATCTCGAGATTTGCCACAGAGCTTGAAGACATCTCTTTCCATGTATTGAACAGGGAGGAGTATGATGACATAAATAACAGGATCACCCAAAAACAGAACGCAGTGGAATTGTACCTGGAAAATGTAAGGAGTATTCTCACCGGGAAGCTGGGAGATCTGAAAATAAACGTTGAAGTGAAAGGCCGGGCCAAGAGCTATTATTCCATCTACCGGAAGATGCAGATAACCGGTAAAAGTTTTGATGATATCTTTGATATACGCGGAATAAGGCTCATAACAGATGAGATAAAGGATTGCTATGCTATTCTCGGTATAGTACACTCTACATGGTCGCCGATTGAAGGAAGATTCAAGGATTATATAGCGGTACCGAAATCAAATATGTACCAGTCACTTCATACCACGGTCATAGGTCCCGAGGGTTTTCCCCTTGAGGTACAGATTAGAACCAGGGATATGGACAATACTGCTGAAATGGGTATTGCTGCTCACTGGGCATACAAGGAGGCCGGTAAAAATTTCAGGAAAGATTATAAGAATCTCTCCATACTCGATTCGTTCAGCGGGATCAACCTTGATGCAATGAATACAAGGGATTTTGTTTCTACAGTGAAGATGGACCTTTATGAGGATGAAATTTTTGTCTTCACTCCTAAAGGTATGATAATCAAACTCGCCCAGGGGGCAACTCCTGTTGATTTTGCTTATGCCATACATACGGAGGTGGGGCATAAATGTTCAGGTGCCAAAGTGAATAATAAGCTTGTTCCACTCAGGACAAAGCTTAAAAGTGGTGATATAATTGAAATTCTTACAAATAAAAATGGCCGTCCATCAGAGGCATGGCTGAAGTTCGTAAAGTCAGGTGCAGCAAGATATAAAATCAGGAACTGGCTCCGGAAACATAATGATGATCTGAATAAATCAGAAGATGAGCTGAAGAGAAAAGAAGAGAAAAAACGCGAGGTTAAAAAAGCGAGCGTAACAATCCCTGAAGAAGAACAGCTGAGAATCCGGAATATATCAAAAGGAAACAGAGTAGGTATAAGTATAGAGGGTACAAGTAATGTTCTGATTAAGCTGGCTCAGTGCTGTCAGCCTATCCCCGGGGATGATGTTATCGGATTCATAACACGGGGGAGGGGAATTTCAATACACAGGAAAAATTGCCCTTCTCTTGAACGGCTTAAATGTGAAAAAGAAAGATTTATAAATATTATCTGGGATAAAGATGATACAAATAAATATCCGGTAAAACTTTCTGTTGAGGCTATTGACAGGCCGAATCTGCTGAAGGATGTTACTGATGAGATATCACTTGCAAAATCCAATATAATAAAAGTTGAGGCACAACTTACAGGGAGAGAAATGGCTCTTCTGAAGTTTATTCTTGAAGTAAAAAGCAATGAACATCTGAACGAAATTATCAAACGTATCAGGAAAGTTAAAAATATTACGAATGTCTACAAAATAAACGAAAAGGTTATACTTAAGTAATGAGATTTGTGTTAGCCTCCGGGTCTCCCAGAAGGAGGGAGATTCTGGAATCTGTATTTGGTGAGGTTGAGATTTTTCCACCTCATATTGATGAGAGTATCATCCCTGGTGAAGCTCCCGAGGATTATGTGACCCGCATTGTTAATGAAAAGATGGATGCTGTGTCCCGGAAGAGTGAAGGTGATGTGATAATCCTTACCTCGGATACAATTGTTACTATTGATGGAAAAATTCTTGGTAAGCCCGCATCAGCAGAAGAAGCATCCTCAATGCTAAGGCTCCTTTCGGGGAGAGAACACAGGGTTATTACAGGGCTCTGTATTCTGCATGGAGGATATAATTCATATAGAGAAACGGCTTATGATGTTTCGTATGTTCTTTTTAAAAAAATTGATGAAATTATGATCGGGAGGTATCTTGATCTTATTAATTATAAAGATAAGGCCGGCTCTTATGCTGTTCAGGAATATGGAGAGATGATTATTGATTCCATAAAGGGGTCTGTTACCAATGTTATTGGCCTCCCCCTTGGGCTCCTTTTTGAAATGATGGGGAGAACGGGTATCAGCAGTTCTTTTTTTTAGTTTCTTTTTTGTGATATTGTTTTTATGAAGTATTCTTTTATTATTATATTATTATGCCTGCGGGTTTGCTCAGAGGTTTGATCTATGCTAAAAAGAAAAAAATATATAATAGACAGAAAATTCCAGCTCCGGACTGCTTTTTCTGTCGTTGGTTTTACTGCTGCAGTTTCACTTGTTATTATTGCTGCAATAGCTTCCAGTATAGTTTATAACAATGAAAAAATTAATAATATTTATGAGATAGAGAACAATATTTTTCAGCTCATGCAGGACACTTCAATAAACTGCAATGAAAGCAGCAATTTCGGCGATATGACTCAGATGCTCACAAAAAATCATGAACTGAATCTTTATAATATAAACAGGATAAATCATAATAACAGGCTCCTCCTTATCTCTCTTGTGACCTGCTTAGTGCTTCAGGGGATTCTGCTCTTTATAATGATTGTGAAAATTACGCACAGAATTACAGGGCCGGTTCATGTGATGTCCGGATATATGAATGATATTATTGAAGGTAAGCTCCCTACACCGCGAGATCTGCGTGAAAAAGATGAATTCAAAGAGTTCTATAATCTTTTCAGGAAGATGATTGAGTCTATTAAAGAAAGGCATTGATGATAATCCTTAGCCTTAAAACTTAACCCTGACTAATAAACTTCTTGACCTGTATAGTTGCGTTCATCTATATTTATTAAATAACATTTTTTTAACTGGACTTATACATTCTTCTGTCCGGTCCGAAAATAAATAGAAATTATCATACAAAAAATTACTTAAATGGTATTGATATATGTATAAAAAGATTTCAATTACTGCCATAATTTTCTTCATTATAATCTCAGGAATATTTTTTATATCCGGATTTAAAACCAGCGATATAGTAGACTTAAAGCCAAACGTCAGGAATTACTTTAACAGTGAACAGGCATATATAGATTATTTAAACAGTGAGGTTGATTTTGATTCTGTAAAACTTCAGATAGTATCAGTAAAGCGCGGTGATAATTTCTGGAAGATTGCAAAGGAGTATGGTATAAATATAGATACACTTATCGGGGCAAATATATTCTGGGAGGATCTCAGGGCACGGACAAACCAGAAGGTTGTTGTTCCATCTGAGCCGGGGACTATGGGATTTATTTATGATCCCGGTGAAATTAAATCTCTTGCTGAAGCGCATGGAGCTGATATTAAAGATATTGAAGTTCAGAAGCTTCCGCTATTTTATTCATTATATTATAAATTTATGAGTGAGCGAAAACCGATTGCTGTTTTTATAAAGGATGCCAGGCCCAATACCGGGAATATGACTGCGAATCTTGCAGGGAAGTTCAGGATGAGAGAACTGTTCCGTTCT
>CAZVFJ010000065.1:0-14111 GCA_964625825.1 uncultured Leptospirales bacterium
AAATTTCCAGCATATCTTTAAGTGTTTTTTCAATAGAAATGGAAGGCACCCATCCTGTTTCATTTTTTATTTTTGCAGCATTACCAATAATAGACCTGATTTCGTTTTTTCGCACAAGAAATTCTTTTTTTACAATACGCATATCATGCCCTGTGATTACTTTCAGTTTCTCAAATATACCGGATATTGAGATCCCGTTTCCACCTGATATATTATAAATTTCACTATTTTTAAAATTTTCCGCGATTGAAGCATATGCTTTTACGATATCCCTGACATCAACAAAGTCTCTCACTGTATCAGTATTTCCCAGTTCTATTGATTCCGCGCGTTCTCTGAAAGCATTCACAATTTTCGGGACAACAAACCTGTCGGTCTGCCCGGGCCCGGTATGATTGAACGGCCTTACTACCACATAAGGAAGTCCATATTCCGAGCCAAAGGCTTTTACAGAATTTTCAGCAGCAGCCTTGCTCGCGCCATAATGATTGACCGGGTCAACAGGGAATGATTCATCAACGGGGAGCCTGTCAGTAGAGACATTACCGTATACCTGCGAAGAACTGACAAACAGAAATCGGGGAAGATGTTTCAATTCTTTACAAACCGAGAGGAGGTTAAGCGTACCGGTAAAATTTACCCTGTATATGGCAGAGGGGTCTTTGTGGTCAACACTTGATATTGCAGCAAGATGTATTACAAACTCAGGAGCTATCTCTTTAATGACTGTATCAAGACTTTTCTGTTCCAGAATATCAACCGCAATGACCCTGCTATAAGAGGAGTGTGTATCTATGCCCCATACATCATGGCCGCGTGATTCAAGCTCTCTCAGCAGGTGCCGGCCGACAAAACCATTTATACCAGTTATAAGTACTTTCAAGATTTACTCTGCCTTTCCAGATCCTTTTTCAGCATAATCTCCGCCAGCTCTTTATACATGGTTTTCGGTTCCCAGCCGAGTTCTCTTTTTGCTTTTGAGTAATCGCCAATGAGCATATCGACCTCCGCCGGCCTGAAAAAAGCGGGGTTAACCTTCACGAGTATTTTACCGGTTTTTGCATCTTTACCTGTTTCATTCTCATCTTTCCCCTGCCAGACAATTTCTTTATCTATAAAAGAAAAGCAGACCTCGATCCATTCACGGACAGAGTGAGTCTGGTTTGTGGCAAGGACAAAATTATCCGCCTTTGGCGCCTGGAGTATCCTCCACATCCCATCTACATACTCTTTCGCGTAACCCCAGTCCCTCTTC
This sequence comes from uncultured Leptospirales bacterium, assembly GCA_964625825.1. Taxonomy (GTDB): domain Bacteria; phylum Spirochaetota; class UBA4802; order UBA4802; family UBA5550; genus UBA5550. Next base: position 1,256 of record CAZVFJ010000065.1, read on the forward strand.
GCGTCCATGTTGCCTATTTCAAAAAAGTCCTGTTTCCCGTAATAAATTTTTGCCACAGAATCAGTAACTTTTCTTGTGACAAATTCAAGGCCCCTGAGTGGAGATTCATGGTTGAAAAGGATACCTGTTGAAGCAAATATATTGTATGATTCCCTGTAGTTTATTGTCATCCAGTGCCCGTATAGTTTTGCGACTCCATAAGGGCTGCGCGGATAGAATGGCGTTGTCTCTTTCTGCGGAGTCTCCTGGACCTTACCATATAATTCAGATGTTGATGCCTGATAAAACTTAATACCGGTATTGACCATCCTTATTGACTCAAGGAGGTTAGTCACGCCTATACCTGTGACATTACCGGTAAGTACCGGATTCTTGAAGGAATGCGCAACAAAGCTCTGGGCGCCGAGGTTATATACCTCGTCCGGTTTTACTTCGCTGATAACCCGTGTAAGATTACCCGCATCAAGGAGGTCAACTTCAACAAGTTCAACATCACCTGTAACCTTAAGTTCATCAAGACGTGCGAAATTTGGCGTGCTGAGCCGGCGAAAACCTCCCACAACCCTGTATCCCTTTCCAAGCAGCAGTTCTGCGAGGTATGCTCCATCCTGGCCGGTAATTCCTGTAACAAATGCTGTTTTCATTTAGCCCTCAGTACCTGTAATTGATTTGTATGCGATAGAATCATGAGATAAAAATTGCCCGTTTATTTTTTTATTTCCTGCAACTTCCCGCATTATTTGATTAAGTTAAAATATATTTACATCCGCCTGTTCAGATCAGAAAAAAATTATTCTACCTCAAGTATAAAAAATAAAATTATATATAAGCTGTTTTTTTGAAAACAGAAAATTTTCCGCGTAATTCAGGTCAATATAAATATACATGCAAAACCGGTTTATCTGAAGAAAATAATTATCCCGCTGATGAAACATGTTACAAGAGTAAATCCGATGCCTGTAAACCACATCATCATACTGAAACGTTTATCCATATCACTTCTTAACTCTTCAAAGCGTTTGTCCACCGATTCAAAACGTTTGTCAACTGACTCAAAACGCCTGTCCAGCGATTCAAAACGCTTGTCAACTGACTCAAAACGCCTGTCTATTTGTTCAAAACGCTTTTCTATTTGTTCAAAACGTTTTTCCATCTGTTCAAAGTGTTTTTCCACCTGTTCAAAACGCTTATCCACCTGTTCAAAGTGTTTTTCCATCTGTTCAAAACGCTTATCCACCTGTTCAAAGTGTTTTTCCACCTGTTCAAAACGCTTTTCCATCAGATCAAATCCCTGCTTCATCAGCTCCCTCTGATTTTTCAGCTCCTCCTCAACACGGACTATCCGCTCTCTTATATCTATCTCAATATCATGTGAAGAAATTTTGGCTCTCCCCCCGGATCTGAGATAGGGAAATCTTTCGGAGATAAATTCCGCGATCTGTTCCAGATGTTCATTTGTCAGTTTTGATGCCATAGATGTCATATCCTGTTCTCCTGTAAATATATTACAGCTTCAACAGCTGTCAAGCATAGTAATGAATTAAATACGATTACATAAATACAGAGTTGAAAAATTTTCTAATTTTATTTAAGTACTAATTGAAGCGTAATATTGCCGATAAAGACATATATAACCATTCATAACAAAAAAAAGGAGATTCTAATGAAAGCGGCCGCCATCCCCCCTCAGATTATTGAGGAGCTTAAAAAAGCACAGCGAAATGAAATCACCGAGCACCATATATACCTCAGGCTCGCGTCTGTTATCAAAGACCGTAAAAACAGCGAAGTCCTGGCAAAGATCGGGAATGATGAACTTCGGCATTATGACCTCTGGAAAAAATTTACCGGAATTGACGTTAAACCATCGAAGTGGAAAATTTTCAAATTCTTCTGGATTGCGCGGATACTCGGCCTCACCTTCGGGATTAAACTTATGGAAAACGGCGAAGAAGAGGCGCAGATAAATTATAATGTAATCTCGGATTATGTGAAAGAGGCAAAACAGATCGCGAAGGATGAAGATGTGCATGAAAAGCAGCTTATTTCCCTTATTGAAGAGGAAAGGCTCGACTATGTTGGCTCAATTGTTCTTGGGCTGAACGACGCACTTGTTGAGCTCACCGGAGCCCTTGCGGGCCTTACATTCGCTTTTCAGAACACCAGGCTCATTGCACTCGCCGGGCTTATAACAGGAATTGCAGCCTCTTTTTCTATGGCGGCAAGTGAATACCTCTCACAAAAGTCCGAGGAGAGCGAAACCGCGCTGAAGTCATCCATATACACGGGGATAGCGTACATAACAACTGTTATACTGCTAATCCTGCCGTATCTGCTTATCGGTCATTTCATGCTCTGTCTTGCCGCGACCCTGCTAATTGCTATTTTTATTATCTTTTTCTTTAACTATTATATCTCAGTAGCAAAAGATCTGAATTTTAAATCCAGATTTTTTGAGATGGCATTCATAAGCCTCGGGGTTTCGGCAATTACATTCCTCATTGGCGTAGTGATACGGCAGTTTTTGGGGATAGAAGTCTGAAGATATAAATACAGGGAAGAGGTTTTCGTCAACAATCCCCTCAATATGAGATTTGGGAGATAAAAGACAGAAGAGCGATGAGGGTGATGGCTTTTTAACGCATGAAAGTTTTACTGCGTCTCTAAGATAATTTTATAAGGCGAAAAAAGGATTAAAAAACAAATAAAGTGAGCCGGAATAATTAAAACCATCCCCATCATCATCCTTTAAAAAATCCCCCTAATCTCCCTCCTAAACAAATGTTGACATAAAAATCCCCTGCCTGTATAATCGGTCTCATGAATTGCCGTAAAATCATACATATAGATATGGATGCTTTTTATGCTGCCATAGAACAGAGAGACACACCTTCCCTGCGTGGTAAACCTGTTATAGTCGGAGGGGACCCTGACAGGCGCGGAGTTGTCTCTACCTGTTCTTATGAGGCAAGAAAGTTCGGAGTTCACTCTGCCATGCCTTCAAAAACTGCAGTCCGGCTCTGCCCTGATGGTGTCTTTCTCTATCCAAGGTTTGAAGCCTATTCAAAGGCATCGAAGCAGATTATGGAAATATTCGCCGGGTTTACTGATCTCGTCGAGCCCCTCTCTCTTGATGAAGCTTTCCTCGATGTTACCGAAAATAAAATGAATATTCCATCTGCAACAATTATTGCGGGGAAGATAAAGCAGAGAATTTTTGATGTCACGGGACTGACCGCATCAGCGGGAGTATCATACAACAAGTTCCTGGCGAAAACCGCCTCCGAAATAAATAAGCCTGACGGGATTGCCGTAATAACACCCGCTAAAGCCCTTAAATTTCTCGAAACTCTCCCTATCGGGAAGTTCTACGGCATTGGCAAGGTGAGTGAAAAAAGAATGAATTCCCTGGGGATAACAAACGGCCTTGAGCTTAAGGCAACTCCTCTTGAAAAACTTGTAAAACACTTCGGTAAAACCGGAAAATTCTACTACGATATTGTTCGCGGCATTGATGACAGGCCGGTAGAGCCACTCCGTGAAAGGAAATCATACGGGCGGGAAATAACTCTCGACGAAGATCTTCTCGACCCGGTACTCATTCACTCCATACTTAAAGATATAGCATCTGAACTTGAGGATTCTTTGCAGCGCAAAAACATCAGAGGCAGGACTATCACTCTCAAAATCAAATATCACGACTTCAGACAGGTCACAAGAAGCGAAACAATTGATGATTTTACAAACTCCGCTGATGATATCTTTAACAATGTTATGAAGCTTATACAGTTCACAGAGGCAGGAGTAAAAAAAGTCCGGCTCCTTGGTATTTCTCTCTCGCATCTTAATACATCTTCAGATTACATAGACCCTGATATTCAGCTGACACTCCCCTGCTGTTAAATATTTTTTCCGAAAGCCCGAACCCGATTTCTCAACCTCTCTATTCATTTAAGGTTGTTCCAACATAAAACACTTTTTAACTCACAAACTATCGACAATTGACACTTTTATAATTTTATATAGTTATTCTAAACTTAAAGTTTATTTATTTTACTGATAGTTAAATTTTTTATTGACTTTTCTTATTGAATATTTAATAAATCGACTCCAATGTTAATAAATATAAGAGTTACCGGTATTAATTTAACCGACTCTCAATTCAATATTGGAAAAGCTAATGCACCGGAAACCATTTATAGAAAAAAGAATAAAGCGGGAAAAAGAAAGGCGAACTGACGAAATTCTTCAGGCCGCAAAAAAAGTCATTCTCGAAAAAAATTTTGCAGGCGCCACGATGGATGATATTGCCACCGAAGCCGGGATAACCAAGCCAACTATATACCAGTACTTCAGCACAAAGGATGAACTTTTTCTAAGTATGGTTGAACCATTAATAGAATCTCTTGCCATAAAACTTGAATTGATACGGACAGATATACAGAATAAAAATTATACTTCAGGCCGAAAAATCGTAAGCGATGTATTCAATGTATACTATGGGACTTTTGAGCAGGACCCCGATCTGTTCAGGTTATTTAATATCTTCCTGCAGGCGGGAATTGTTCAGAGGATAAATAAAGAGGCAGCCCTGAGCATAAAGAAATGGGGGAAGAAGTGTTTTAATGAAGGGAATCTCATAGTATCACATTCAATAAAGGAAGGATTTTTCAGAGAAATCGAACTTAACCACACAACAGATTTTGTCTGGGGAGCCTTCTGGGGAATAGTACAGGTCGAACAGAATAAATGGGGGAAAGAAGGGATCAGCAAATATCTTAAGCCGGTTCTTGAATATGCTGAGAGGCTTCTTATAACAGCCCTCGTTATCAAATAATACAGAGAGATTTATCAGGATTATAAGAAGAGATAAACGTCGCTTTGTATAATTAAAAACTATCAGGGGGATTTTATGAATTATAATTTGAAAAAAGATGTCATGCAACAATACAGGGACAAACTCTGTACAGCTGACGAGGCTGTTAAATGTGTAAAATCAGGAGACTGGATTACTTATGCTTTCTTTAATGGTAAGCCGATTACTTGCGATATAGCCCTATCAAAACGCAAGGGTGAACTTAAAGACATTCATGTTTATGGTGCAGTTACTATTCCGCCGCTTCCGGCTATATTGTCTAACGATCCGGAAGGAGAGACTTTTACTTATAACGACTTTCATTTTTCACTGCTGACAAGAATGATGAAGGCACTGTACCCGGACAGGGTTTCTTACGCGCCTCTTCATTTCGGTGAAACCGACTGGGAGACAGATCACCTTCGCGGCCCCCGTCATGATTATGATCCGGATAAAACAGGCATACACCTGCAGGATGTGCATATTATGCGCACATCGCCAATGGACGCAAACGGTTACTTCAACTTCGGCATCAGCAACGCCTGCATGATGGGGTGGTGCAGGGCTCACAAGGTAATCGTTGAAGTAAATAAAAATATGCCGGTAGCCCTGGGCGGGTCAAGGGAATCAATACATATCTCCCAGGTTGATTATATAGTCGAAAGTGATAACGAACCGCTGTTTGAGCTTCCTAATATTGAAGCAACAGATGTTGAAAAAAAGATTGCCGAGCATGTTTTTAAATACCTGTATGACGGATGCTGTATACAGCTCGGTATAGGCGGTATGCCTAACACCCTCGGGCACATGATTGCGCAGAGTGACCTTAAAAACCTTGGCGGCCACACAGAGATGCTCGTTGACGCATACATGGAAATGGAGTTAGCCGGAAAGCTGGACAATTCCAGAAAGGACATAGACAGGTGGAAAACCACTTATACATTCGCGCTGGGTAGTAAAAAGCTTTACGACTGGATCAACAACAACCCGTCGCTTGCATCATATAATGTCGGTTATGCGATTAACTTTGACAACATCAAGGCTATCGATGATTTCGTATCAATAAATTCCGCTCTTGAAGTAGATATAATGGGGCAGGTTAACGCTGAAAGTAACGGTTTTCAGCAGGTCTCAGGTAACGGCGGGATGCTCGACTTTGTGATTGGTTCATTCTGGTCAAGGGGAGGAAAGAGCTTTATTTGCCTTCCTTCAACTTATGAAAAAAAGGACGGGACGCTGATTTCGAATATTGTTTCATGCTTCAAGCCGGGAACAGCAGTAACAATTCCAAGACAGACAGCGCAGTTTATCGCGACTGAATACGGCTGCGTAAACCTGAAGCTTGCCCCGCTCTGGATGAGGGCTGAAAAACTGATCTCAATCGCTCACCCCGATTTCAGGGAGCAGTTAATCAAGGATGCTGAAGAGAATAAAATCTGGAGAAGGTCAAACAAGATCGCTTAATAGAAGGATCACCCTGGATATATAAAGTTCTGAAGAGGTGCACGGGTCTGCGCCTCTTCAGAACCTATCATTTACCAAGAGTCTTAAATGAACCATCCAGTATTTCAGGCTCAGGGGCAAGGATTGTCAGGCCGAACCTCTCTACAAGATATTTAAGTGAATCACTTATCTGCGATGGCTGCATACCGGCAGAAAGTGTGAAAGGGCCGGCAAACGCGTTCATCCCGAATTTTACAGCCTTATCTATATCCTCAATTGATTGAGAAATACCCTCTTTATAAACTCTTACTGCTTCATTTATCTGTACTGAAAGTAAATGCAGAGGAGAGATCTCCATGCATTCACTCGATGTGTCAATTACTGCCCTTCCCGTTGACCAGTCGTAAATTCCCTTCCTGCTTTTCATCCCGAGTTCATTTCTGCTGATCTTATCCATCAGGTATCTGCCAGGTTTATACTGTGGAGATAAAGTTTCTGAATAATAACTCAGCGTATGTGTAAATACATCAAGCCCCACGAAATCCGCAGTTTCAAATGGTGCCATTTTAACTCCTACTTTCTTCATAACGCAGTCAATTTCAGCCGGTTTTATTTTACCTTCATCAAGTATAGCATTAAGGAGCGCCTGGATCGGAGCATTTATCCTGTTCACAATAAATCCGGGCCTGTCCTTCAATACCTTCACCGGAACTTTTCCGCATTTTTCAGCGGCATCACAGAGCAAGTTGATAGCGCCGTCACCGGTTTTCTCACCGTGAATAATTTCAACCAGTTTCATTACTGATACGGGATTAAAAAAATGCATCCCCGCGAACCGTTCCGGATTTTTCACAACTGATGCAATTTCAGAAATACTCATAGTTGAAGTATTTGTCGCGAAAATAACTTCCGGACCAGCAAGGCCTGACAGGTTTTTAAACACCTGCTTTTTAAGATCCATAATCTCCGGAACAACCTCAATAACAATTTCCGCGCCCTTTACAGCTTCAGCTATATCCAGGGATGTTTTGATTTGCCGGCTCAGCACTCTTTCTTTAGTCTCACCGGAGAGTTTACCTTTAGAAATCATACGATCAAGGCTCTTCATTATTTTTATCATTGCTTTATCGAGAAACTCCTGCTTAATATCTGTCAAACAAACAGAATATCCGGCCACGGCAAAGACCTGCGCTATACCATTTCCCATTGCTCCTGCCCCTATTACTGCTATCTTTTTTACATCGCCGGTGTTTATCATCTTCTCCTCCTGTATCTATTTTTTAAATCCTCATGCAATGTGGCCATGACTGTTTGATTCTTATGAAATATTTATTGTATCCCAAAAAACGGTAACGTCTGACTGGATAAATTTGTCCCTTAAAAAATCATTAATCATAGCAGTGCCAAAATCAAAAAACCCGTAATTAACTGATAACAATTTTTCTCTTCAAAAAAATATAAGAATGTTTATCCTTTATTATAAATAAATAAAAGATCAAGAAAAGAGCATTTATTAAATCAAATAAATAATTAAAGAGCACAACAAAATAAGCCGGTAGAGATATTATACTTTACAAATATGTAGTAATTCTGCATATTCAATACATGAAACGATCAGGGACAGCAAATCTCCCGCTTCATTACGGCCATGTACCTAAATGGCTTGCGGACAGGATGAAGGATATAGGGCGGGAAATTACTCTTGCCATCATGGAACATTATGGCAGGGATGAATTTCTCCGCCGGATTTCGGACCCCTTCTGGTTCCAGTCTTTCGGGGCTGTCATGGGAATGGACTGGCATTCATCCGGGATTACAACAAGTGTTATGGGTGCTCTGCGTAAAGGGCTTAATCCTCTTGCGCAGGAAACCGGCCTTTATATTCTTGGCGGAAGGGGTAAACACTCACGCAACACGCCTGCGGAGATAAACGAAGTGTCGATGCGCTCAGGCCTTGACGGAGAAACACTTATCCGCTGTTCAAAACTCTCCGCAAAAATAGACAACACATGCATTCAGGACGGTTACCAGCTCTACCTCCATAATTTTATACTCACCACTGACTCGAAATGGGCGGTTATACAGCAGGGGATGAACAATGAAAACGGAATGGCGCGCAGATATCACTGGCATTCCGAAGAGATTGTTTCTTTCGTTGATGACCCGCACAGCGCCATTGTTGGAGAAAATGCCGGCGAGATTCTGAACCTCAGTGATTCCAGAGCAGAAGAATCACGTAGTGATATAATGAATTTTCTATCTTTTAATCCGGTGAGGCAGATGTCGGAGATCGAGGTTCTCCTCTCTTCAAGGGAACTGACTATGCCGGCTCATCACAATGTCAGGCCTGAAAACATAAACACGAAAAGGCTCGGAGCAGTCCTTGCTGTCGCATACGACAGGCAGTTCAAAGATTTTACGGACGCGCTTCTTCTTGAAGGCATGGGGCCTCGCACAATACAGGCACTGGCCCTGGTGGCTGAGGTAATCTATGGCGCGCCCGCAAGGTTTTCTGACCCTGCGAGGTTTTCTTTCGCGCATGGAGGCAAAGACGGGCACCCTGCTCCTGTTCCGCTTAAAGTTTATGACGAGTCAATTTCAACACTGAAAAACGCTGTTAAAAGCGCGAAACTTGGAAATAACGAAAAACTCAATGCATTACGTAAACTCGACCGCCTTGTCCGTAATATTGAACACCGGTTTTCTCCTGAAGCTGATGTGGATAAACTCATAGTTCATGAAAGAAAAATTGCAAAAAATTTTGGCGGAAGAACTGTATTTGATGACAGAAAAAAAAGAGTTGAGGATATACAGCTGAAACTGTTTTAATTTTCAGAATATCTTTCATTTAATTTATAATATTTCAACAATTATTTAATTGATATCTTATGATTTGACAGGTTTCACTATATTTATAGAGCACAATACGTATTCAATATATACCCGGGTTATAATTGAACAATGGGGATTAACACCTTTTTGGTGTTAGGAATAAAAATTTCTTTTTAGTTAATACAACTACCGGTTTCCTTTTTTATACTTTTTTCTTTTTTTAATTGCCATAAATTATATTATGAAGGGAATATTCAGAAGGATTATTAACCCTATAAAAACTATCCGGATTGAGGATAGCCACTTTTATATCTTTACATCGTCTGAGGATTGATAGTGCATGCCGGTTTGATTAAAGCATACCGGCTATAGAAGCCCTCCAACGCAATTTAAGGAGTTAACAGGTGCGGGGCTTCTGTAATATTAAACATCGCGCCTTAATCAGAATACTGAATGGAAGATGTCAGGGAGGTTTTTTATGGATGACTTTCTGATTTTCGATGGAATATCAAAAAGTTTCGGGAATCATAAAGTTCTGGATAACTTATCCCTTACAATAAAAAAAGGTGAGATTTTCTCCCTGCTGGGCCCGAGCGGTTGCGGCAAGACTACGCTTCTACGTATATGCGCAGGACTTGAAGAACCTGATTCGGGGAGAATAATCCTCAATGGTGAAGATATAACCAGCCTCAGCCCGAACAAAAGACAGGTAAATACTGTATTCCAGAACTATGCCCTCTTCCCCAACCTCTCGGTTTTTGACAACATAGCTTTCGGCCTCAGGATTTCAGGTTTGAAAGAGAGAACAATAAAGGATGAAGTTTATAAATACCTTGAGATGATCCAGCTTACTGACCACGTCAACAAAAAACCGGATAAACTGAGCGGGGGGCAGAAACAGAGAGTTGCGATTGCCAGGGCCCTAATCAACAAACCGAAAGTACTCCTCCTTGACGAACCGCTTGCGGCGCTCGACCTGAAACTCCGGCAGAGGATGCTGGTTGACCTTGACAACATACATGACGAGGTAGGGATCACATTTCTTTACGTAACACACGACCAGAGCGAAGCGATGAGCCTCAGCGACAACATTGCCGTAATAAACGAAGGATTAGTTGAACAGGTCGGGACACCTACCCAGATATATGAAGCTCCGCGCACGAGCTTTGTTGCGGCATTTATAGGCGACACCAATTTTTTTGAAGGGGATGTCATAGAGGTTAACGAGCCATACAGTACACTCCGCGTTGAAGACTTCACCGATGTAATTGTGTATAACGATAAAAAAATAAAAAAAGGAGACCGTGTTTATCTCTCGGTAAGGCCTGAAAAATTTTCAGTTACGCTTCATAAGCCTGAACTTCCGGCGATGTATAATGTTGTTAAAGGGAAAGTTGAGGAAATCATTTATCTGGGCTATCACACCAAATACTGGGTTAGGGTGAACGAATTCCTTGTGGAGACGAAACGGCTTCACGACAGGTATATGCTTGATGAGAAGATGATCACATGGGGAGATGAAGTATGGCTCTCCTGGCACGCCGACTACTGCTACATGCTCGAACAGTACAACATGGAGGATGAAGCTCTCCTTACTCTCCCCGATGAAGAGATAATGGCCGAAATAGAAAGTGAATCCGGGGAGGAGGCGTAATGCACATTCGTTTTCTGAATAAACGGAAGGGTGAGATTCTCACATCGGCATCACCAATGTCATGGCTTACGATCTTTTTCATTATTCCGACAATACTTGTAATTGCAATGGCGTTCAGAAGCGCTGACCCTTACGGAGGGATCGGTGACGAGTGGACATTAAACACGATCAGGGATCTGCGCAACCCGAACTATCCTGTCATAATATGGCGCACTTTATGGCTTAGTATTGTTTCAACCGCGATTTGTATAATCACCGCGATTCCCGCGAGCTATTATATATCAAGAATAAGAAAAAAATACCAGGATATAATTCTCCTTTTCATAATTGTCCCCTTCTGGATAAATTTTCTCATAAGAATTTTTGCGTGGAAGGTTTTTCTTCACCCTGAAGGTTTATTCAAACAGTTGCTTGTAGCTCTCCATATTACCAGCCCGGATACGCTTCTCCTCTACAGGCCTGAAGCCGTACTTGTTGTAATAGTCTATTCCTATCTTCCATTCGCACTTCTGCCAATATACGCGGCTGCGGAAAAATTCGACTTTCATCTTCTTGAGGCTGCCTACGATCTGGGGGCGAGCAGGCTCCAGGGATTTATGCGAGTTTTCATCCCGGGGATCAGACAGGGGTTGCTCACGGCGATAATAGTTGTATTCATACCCGCCCTCGGTTCATATATAATACCGGATATTGTCGGAGGGCCGTCAGCCGAAATGATAGGCAACAAAATCGCCCAGAGGACTTTCATTGACAGGAACCTCCCCCATGCAAGCGCACTTTCCGCGCTCCTTGCGTTTGCGGTAATAATTCCTTCGGCTATTGCCCTCACCAGGAAATTTTTTAAAGAAAAAAATTCAGGTTCACTGGGCATATAAAAATGAAGAGAAGCCGGTTCCCCTTTTACATGACAATAGCAATTCTTGTTTTTTTCTATCTCCCTATTATTATTGTATTCGCCCAGTCTTTTAACGCGTCAAGGTTCGGCGGCACATGGAAAGGCTTTACACTCGAATGGTATTACCGCCTTTTTTCGGATAAAAATATATGGCACGCTCTTACGAATACGCTTATAATCGCATTCAGCTCAACGGCAGTCTCAGTCGTGCTCGGCACCCTCTCCGCGTTCGCACTCTACAAATACAGGACCAGGCTTCAAATAACACATAACATACTGGTGTATCTCCCCCTTGTCATGCCGGATATACTCATGGGGATCAGCCTTCTCCTTTTTTTTGTTTCACTAAAAATAGGGCTGGGGCTATTTACTATTTTTCTGGCACATATAACTTTCAGCCTCAGCTATGTAGCGATGGTTGTACTTGGGAGATTTCAGGACTTTGATTATTCCATTTTTGAGGCAGCTCTTGATCTCGGGGCTTCATGGTGGACTGCCGTAAAAAAAATTATGATACCATACCTTATGCCGGGAATCGCAGCAGGAGGGCTCCTGGCATTTACACTCTCTCTCGATGATTTCGTAATAACATTTTTTGTATCCGGGCCGGGGTCAACGACCCTCCCCCTCTACATCTACAGCATGATGAGGCATGGTTCACCCTCTGTGATTAACGCGCTTTCCGCGCTGATGGTATTATTTACATTCTTAATAATATTTATAAGTAAAAAACTTCTGGAGGTTAAGGAATGAAAAAAGTTTTCCTTACAGCGGCTGCTGCTGCGCTTTCACTTCTTATTTTATCATGCGGGTCAGGAAAGAATGAACTGCATATTTACAACTGGGCAGATTACATGAACCCCGCGGTTATTGAAAAATTTGAAAAGGAATATAACTGCAAGGTGGTCATTAACTATTTTGATTCAAATGAAGCTCTCTACGCGAAACTCAAGGCAGGGGCTTCCGGCTACGATATTTTATTCCCCACAAGTTATATGTCTAAACTTATGTTTGAGCAGAAGATGGTCCGGGAAATTGACCACTCGAAACTGAAAAACATAAAAAATATAGACACAAATTTTGTTAAGAAAGGTCTCGATCCCGAAATGAAATATAGTGTCCCTTATATGATGACCTTTACCGGAATAGCATATAACACAAAAAAAGTAAAAAATTT
>CAZVFJ010000066.1:0-14111 GCA_964625825.1 uncultured Leptospirales bacterium
TTTAAAAAATCAGTAGCATCTGCTCATTTTAACAACGACAAACTATATTGCCACATATAATTTTATAATCACAGACCCCATTTATCAGAAAAATTTCCACCGGAGAATTTACTACGCTCTGACCCCGATTTCCCGGGAAAATCTAATTTATCGTCTATCCGCTCCAAAAACTGCACATAAAAAATTTCTTAACATGGAAAAAATCGTTTTTCTGGTTGACATTTATGTCTCATATGGTTAAAAATGGGGAAAAGTGGTGAATTTTGTTGAACTAATCCAGTTTTAGGGGTTTCCGGGTAAAAATTTATGTTCATGGGAGAATATTCCCCCGCGCTTGATGACAAGGGGAGAGTGGCTATTCCTGTAAAGCTGCGAAAAGCTTTCGGGGAGGATGCGCCGGTTGAAAAACTGGTGGTTACTCACGGCCTGGACAGATGCCTTATGGCATACCGCAATGAGGAGTGGAATGAGTTTGTTGAGAAAAAGCTTATGAATCTCTCCCAGTCAGACCCTAAGAACAGGATGAGCGTCAGGTTCCTTGTTGGTGGTGCCTGCGAATGCGAACTTGATAAACAGGGGAGAATGTTAATACCATCGAACCTTTTAAAATATGCCGGGATAACCAATGATGTTATTATTCTCGGTCTTTTTAATAAAATTGAGATATGGTCAAGAGAGGTTTATGAAGAGTGCAGGCCTGACGGTGCCATTATGGATTCCTTTGCAGATGACCTGGGGTTTTGAGGACCGGCGCTGACTGATGGGACATAATCACAGTATAGATGAATTTTTTAATGAATTATATGTACATAAACCTGTTCTCTGGCGCGAAATTGTTGACATCATAGATAGATCTTTGAAAAAGGGGAGTGGTCATCTTGTAGACTGTACCCTTGGCGAAGGGGGGCATTCGGAGATTTTTCTGAATCTTTACCCTGAAATTAAAATTACCGCTTTTGAAAGGGACAGCGAAATTCTTGCAAGGGCTAAGGAGAGGCTTTCGGCTTTTGGCAGCAGAATTACATTTATAAACAGCAATTTTTCCAGCATCGCAGATTCCCTCAATCCGGAAAATCCGCCTGACTACATCCTCTACGATTTCGGAATTTCATCGTACCATTTTGACAGAAGTGGCAGGGGATTTACCTTCGCGAGCGACGAGCCGCTTGATATGAGTCTGGGTGGAACGGATATAAATGCATCAGATGTAATTAATAAGTATCCGGAAAAAGAACTGGCGAGAATTTTCAGGGAGTATGGCGAGGAGAACTGGGCTGCGTGGATCGCTAAGATTATTGTGGAGAGGAGAGCGGTGAAGCCTGTTGAAACATCCGGTGAGCTTGCTTCAATAGTGCTCGCGGCTATACCTAAGAAGTTTCATGTTAAGAATATTCACCCCGCAACGAGGGTGTTTCAGGCTGTGAGGATTGAGGTTAACCATGAGCTTCAGTCTATTGAGGAGGGGCTTAAGGGCGGATTTAAGGTTCTGGCTGAGGGCGGAATAATGATGACGATTTCGTTTCATTCTCTTGAGGACAGGATCGCGAAGGTTTTTTTCAGGAGGATGAAGGACGGCTGCCTCTGCGGGAATGAGCCTAACCGCTGTAACTGTATGAACAAGCCTTTCGCGGAGCTTCTGACTAAAAAGCCGGTAACGGCCGGGGATGATGAGCTCATGTGGAATAACAGGTCGCGGAGCGCGAAGCTCAGGGCGGCGAGAAAGATAAGAAGTATCTGACGGAATATATATGAAGTATTTTATGGTAGTTTTGATGATGAGTATTTTTGTACTTCTTTATGTGTGGCAGAATATTGAGGTCATGCGCATGAAGATGGATTACAGAAAACTCGTTAAAGTCGAGCATGAACTTACTGAAGAGAACAAGAGACATCTTGTGGAGCTTGAGAGGCTCCGGAATTTCAGGATAGTTGAAAATGCGGTTGCCGGGAAAGGTATAAGAAGAATGGAACCGCAGGACATGCTTGTCCTGAAAAGTGAAGAAAATAAAAATAACGGTAAAGATGAAAGCAAGTGAGATACTTAAAGGTTCCTGTGAACTGATAACGGCAGCCGGTGAAATGGACCTTGATTCTGTTGAAATTACTTCGATTGAGTATGATTCAAGGCGTGCCTGTTTAGGGAGTATGTTTGTAGCTGTAAAGGGTTTCGAGAGTGACGGGCATTCATATATTGAGAGCGCGGTGAAAAACGGGTGCCGCTGTGTTCTCCTCTCGGATGACAGGCTTCAGGATTTTATACATCTTGAATCTGAGGGTGTGGGTTTTCTCGTTTCTCACGATTCGCGTAAGGCTCTGTCAAGAGTCTCTTCCGCTTTTTACGGGGATCCTTCTAAAAAGATGCATGTTACGGGAATTACAGGAACTAACGGGAAGACTTCAATATCGTATCTCCTTGAGTCTATATACAATTGTTCGGGGTATTCATGCGGAGTTATAGGAACAGTGAATTACAGGTGGAAAGGGAAGGTCCTTCCTGCTCCAAACACCACTCCTGAATCAAAAGATATTCAGGAAATTCTGAAGATGATGCTTGATGATGGCGTGACTCATGTTGTGATGGAGGTTTCATCCCATGCCCTTTATCTCAGCAGGGTGGATGATGTGAAGTTCGATGTCGCTGTTTTTACAAATCTTACACAGGACCATCTCGATTTTCATAAAACATTTGATGCTTATTTTAATGCGAAGAAGAGGCTCTTTGACCTCCTGGAAGAGAGCGAAAAACAGAACAGGTCTGCAATTATCAACATTGATGATGATTACGGCAAACAGATATACGACGCATGTAACTGCTATACTTTTAAAATAATTTCATATGGGGAGAGTGAAGACGCTGATCTTCTTGCCGCTCCTGAGAGTATTGATAACAGAATTACGGGGATCAGCTACCGGCTGGTTCATGATTCCGAAAGGAGAGATGTGAAGCTTAAACTGGCAGGGAGGTTTCAGGTTTATAATTCTCTGGCTGCTCTCGGTTCGGCCCTCTACTCCGGAATTAACCTTGATGATGTGATTAAAGGGATGAGTTCTCTTGAATCTGTTCCGGGGAGACTCCAGGTCGTTGATCCGGGGATCGGCTTTTATGCCGTTGTTGATTATGCTCATACCGGGGATGCTCTGTTGAAACTCCTTCAGTCAGTAAACGAGATGCCGCATAAGAGGGTTATCACCGTTTTTGGATGCGGCGGGGACAGGGACAGGACAAAGAGGCCTGTTATGGGTAGAATTGCTGTGGAAAACTCCACGCTTGCGATTGTTACGAGTGATAATCCCCGTACTGAAGATGCAAATAGTATTATTGATGATATAATGAAAGGTATCGATGGCGGGAATTATATGGTTGAACCTGACAGGGAGAAGGCCATTGCCTTTGCGGTCAGCAGTGCCGGAAAGGGTGATGTGATTGTAATCGCCGGGAAAGGCCATGAGGATTATCAGATAATAGGAAAAACGAAACATCATTTTGATGACAGGGAAATAGCTCTTAAATATATGAACGGGAAAAAAAATTGATAGGAATTTTCAGAACAACATCCGGTGAAGTTGCGGCGATAACAGGGGGCAGTATAATCTCCGGCGGGGAGAACATACCTCTCGAAACAGTAACTACTGATTCACGGGAACTTGGTGAGAATAATCTTTTTATACCGATTATTGGTGAGAAGTTTGACGGCCATGATTTTATCCCTGAACTCTTGAAGTCAGGGAAAGTTTCATGTTCTCTCACAATGAAAAATGGATTTGATCGTGAAGCTGCTGATACAGGGAAAACTCTTATTAAATGCGATGATACTCTTGCTGCTCTCGGGAGGATTGCGAAACATCACAGGAATATGTTTTCGCCTCTCACAATCGGAATTACCGGTACGAATGGGAAAACTACTACAAAAGAACTGGTTTACGCGGTTCTTTCAGCGAAATATAATACGCTTCGAAATTCAAAAAACTATAACAATGAGATAGGTGTGCCGTTTACTCTCCTCCAGATGGAAAATACACATGAGGCTGCAGTGATTGAAATGGGGATGAACCATACAGGTGAAATAGAAAGGTTGTCAAATATTGTCCAGCCTGATATCGCTGTTATAACAAATGTGGGCGCCGGGCATCTTGAATTTCTGGGGTCTGTCGAAAATGTGGCGAATGCCAAGTCCGAGATCTTCGCCGGCATGAAGAGAGGAACAACACTCATCGCGAACAGAGAGACTGAATGTTTTCATATAATTGAAAAGCTCGCTATGGAACGCTGCATGAAGATTGTTACATTTGGTATTGAACCCGGTGCTGATGTAAGGCCGGACTCTTTCAGACTCACCAGGGATAGTGTTACTGTAATTTACAGAGGCAGAAAAATATCGGTGCCGCTTTACGGCAGGCATAATATCTACAACCTGATGGCCGCCATTGCTGTAGGTGAAACAGCCGGTGTTGACCTTTCTGATGCTGTTTCAAGACTTTCTTTATTTGAAAATATCGGGGGGAGAAGTGAAATAATCGACAGGGGATATATCATTATCAATGATACTTACAATTCAAATCCCCTTTCATCTCTATACGCCCTTGAATCTGTTTGTGATGTTTTTCCTGACAGGAAAAAAACGGCTGTGCTTGCTGACATGAAGGAGCTTGGTGAACTTGCCGGGCTTTATCATATGAAAGTCGGTGAATTTGTTGCGGCAAGAAAATTCAACCAGCTCCTGCTGTTCGGGGAGATGTCGGAATATTATGAGAAAGGGGCTGTTGCTGCGGGAATGAAGCCTGATAAAATTATAAAATTTGAATCGAAGGATCAGATTGCCGAATTTCTTTCATCCAGGCTTTGTGCGAAGGATGTGGTGCTTGTGAAGGGCTCCCGTTCAATGAAGATGGAAGATGTTGTGAATAGACTTATTGCATGAGGTAAAAAGATGTTTTATCATTTTATACTCCCGCTGAAGGAGTATGTTTCATATTTCAGGCTTTTTCAGTATATATCATTCCGTTCAGCTTTCGCGGCATTAACGGCACTCTTGCTTGTCCTTTTTTTCGGTGGAATCGTAATCCGCTGGCTCCAGAGGCTCAAACTCGGCGAGCAGATAAGAAATCTCGGTCCTGAAAGCCACAAGACAAAAGCCGGAACTCCGACAATGGGCGGTATATTAATTCTCGGGGCTGTTATTATATCAATGGCGTTCTGGGGAAATTTCAGCAACCATTACCTTGTTATCCTTATTGCCGCGACTGTTCTACTTGGCGCGCTTGGATTTGTAGATGATTATATTAAAGCAGTAAAGAAGAAAAAGGATGGAGTTAATCTTAAAGGAAAACTCGTGGTACAGGTCGCAACAGCATTTGCCGTATCCGGGGTGATTTATTTTTTCCCGTCAAGCTCGAAGGACGCGACAACTTTATATATACCGTTCATCAATCAGGCGGTGACCGATCTGGGATGGTACTGGATATTCTTTTCAGTGATTGTAATTATCGGGAGTTCCAATGCGGTGAATCTTACAGACGGCCTTGACGGCCTTGCGACCGGTACTGTCGGTATAGTGGCTGTCACTTTTGCGATTATGACGTTCCTGACTGGGAATATTAAGATAGCTGAATATCTCGGAATACCGTATATAGCACATAGCGCGGAGCTTACGGTTTTTCTCGCTGCGCTGGCAGGCGCGCTTATCGGTTTTCTCTGGTTTAACAGCAATCCGGCAACAGTGTTTATGGGAGACACCGGGTCTTTAGCTTTAGGCGGGATTATCGGTATCGTCGCGGTAATGATAAAGAAAGAAGTTTTTCTTTTTATTGTCGGAGGAATATTTGTAATTGAGGCTCTTTCTGTTATCATACAGGTCGGCTCATTCAAACTGAGAAAGAAGAGAGTGTTTAAGATGGCTCCAATCCATCATCATTTTGAGCTTTCAGGGTGGCCGGAGCAGAAGGTTGTAACAAGGATGTGGATTGTCGGTGTAATACTTGCGATACTCGGGCTTGCGTCGCTGAAGATATTGTAATTGTATATTGAATTTTTGTCATTCCCGCGAAGGCGGGAATCTATAAAGTGGTGAGAAAGTAAGTAGTTAAAATAGGTTCCGGCATTCCGTTGCACTACAGCCGGAATGACAGACGGTTGAGAAAAGATTAAACGGTACAGATAAAGAGAAAAGAAATAATATAATGACTGAAGAATATAAAAATATACTGGTAGTTGGGCTCGGTTACAGAACCGGTCTTGCGAGTGCGAATTTCCTTTCCGCAAAAGGAGCGGATGTATCTGTAACTGACATTAAGAGTGAAGCTGAACTTAAGGATATAATAGCAAAACTTAATCCCGGTGTAAAAGTTATTGCCGGTGATCAGTCCCCGGCGGTTCTTGATGCGGGATTTGATCTTGTTGTTTTAAGCCCCGGCGTGCCGAAAAGTATTCCGCTTATTCGGGAAGCAGAGAAAAGAAATATTCCTGTAATTGCCGAGATTGAACTTGCATACAGAAATATGAAGGGACACATTATTGGAATAACCGGAACTGACGGGAAGTCCACAACAACAATGCTTACCGGACATATATTTAAAGAGCTGGGATTTAAAACATTTGTGGGAGGTAACATCGGCATACCTCTTATTTCATTCGCTGATGAGACAACAGACGATTCTGTGACAGTAATTGAACTATCATCATTTCAGCTTGAAACTATTGATACTTTTAGGCCCGATGTGGCGGCTATACTGAATGTGACTCCGGACCACCTTGACAGGTATAACGGAATGAGTGATTATTTCGCTGCGAAGAAAAGAATATTCATGAATCAGACAGATGATGACTGGTTTATATACAACATGGACAATGAAATACTCGCGGCATCAGAGAATGAGTACCCGGCTAATGTTCTGAGGTTTTCAATTAATAATAGTAACGAAGCGGATTCTTTTTTTATCAATAATTCCGTTTATTTCAGAACCGGCACAATTGACCTTATAATAGCAGAAGAAAGCGAGCTTAAAATTATCGGGATTCATAATATGCAGAATATCATGGCATCCATCCTCATGGTCGTTTCCCTGCATAAGAAACTCGGATATAATCCGGATTTTGATAAAATTGTAGAGGCCTGCCGTTCATTCGCCGGGCTGGAACACAGGATGGAGCATGTCGGCGAATATATGGGCAGAACTTTTGTCAACGATTCGAAGGCAACGACAATCGGTGCAGTTGAAATGGCCGTAAAAAGCATAAAAGATAAAGGCATAATTATAATTGGCGGAAGAACCAAGGGGGATGATTATTCAAGGCTTGTCCCGGTGCTTAAAGATAAGGCAAGGACTATTGTTCTCATTGGCGAGTCAAGTGATCTCTTTGCCGGGATCTTTAAAGATTTTAATTTTATACGGGCGGAGAGCATGGAGGATGCCGTTGTAAAAGCAATGCAGTCTTCAGTTGAAGGAGATATGATACTCCTTTCACCCGCATGCGCGTCATTTGATATGTTCAGCAGCTATGACGAAAGAGGAAAAATTTTCAAAGACTGCTTCAGAAAAATTTCAGAGGGGGAGATCTCCTGGAACTGAGAAATATCATAGATACAAGGAGGCGGGGAGAACCTGACCTTGTGCTGTTCGCGGCGATATTTGCCCTTGCAGGTATCGGCCTTGCAATGAGCTACAGTGCAAGCGCGGTTTACGCATACCGTGTATTCGGGGATTCATTTTATTTTCTGAAGAGGCAGATGCTGTGGTTTTTGATTGGATTTGGGGCACTTATGTTTTTTCAGAATTTTGATTACAGGGAGTACGCAAAATATACAAAGGTTATGCTTGTCGCAATATTTATCCTTCTGGTGCTTGTTTTGATTCCCGGTGTAGGGTCGAGCGCGAAAGGGTCATCACGATGGTTGAGTATGGGATTCATCGGAATACAGCCATCGGAGTTTGCAAAGCTGATATGTGTAATATATCTGGTTAAGATATATTCATCAGAAACCGGTGAAAACCATGTGATGCAGCTGCTTATTCCAATGCTTATAGTTGCATTGATATTCGTACTGGTTATGTTACAGCCCGATTTTGGAACTGCAATGGACCTTCTCCTTGTCTCTGTCTTTATAATATTTGTATCAGGATTCCCGCTTACATATATTGTTTTTCTGTTTGTTTTAAGTATCCCGATGTTTTATCTTCTCATCTACCAGGTATCATACAGGTGGGACAGGGTGCTGGCGTATATTGACCCATGGAGAGACAGGTTCGGGATTGGGTATCATGTAATACAATCATTTACCGCCTTCAAAAAAGGAGGGCTCCTTGGAGTAGGGCTCGGATTCGGGACACAGAAGATAGCGAGGCTCCCGGAGCCTCATACTGATTTTATATTTGCAGTTATTGCGGAGGAAGCCGGCCTGATAGGTACGGTTTCACTCGTGCTTCTTTTCTGCTTTGTTTTCTGGAGGGGGATACTCATAGCATTAAGCGCACCTGATAATTTCGGGAGGTTGCTCGCGGTTGGCCTGAGCCTGCTGATTGTTGTTCAGGCATTTATAAATATGGGTGTGGTAAGCGGGACCCTCCCGACAACAGGAATACCGCTGCCGTTTATCAGCTACGGAGGTTCTTCTCTCCTTACTTCTATGATCGCGTCAGGGATACTCCTGAATATATCGAGGTACAGGGAAGTTGCTTTCCGTGAAGTTAATTTTGAAGAGGTCTGGAATAATGAGTAAAAATATATTGATTATAGGCGGGGGGACAGGGGGGCATATCAGTCCCGGCATAGCTCTTTATGAAAAATTAAAGGAAGATGGAGGAATGAATCCCGTCTTTCTTACAGGGATTACAGACATGAGATTCTCCTCTCTCACGGAAATTGAAGAGGATAAGTTGTATACATATAATCCTCCGGCACTGACAAAGAATCCTTTTAAAATACCTTTTTTTATCATTAAATTTCTCAGGGCTGTATTCAGGTCTTTGAAGATTATGAAAAAAAACCGGATAGATGCGGTTGTTGGGATGGGTGGATACGCTTCAGCTCCTGCTCTTGTTGCCGCAAAGCTAAAGAAAACCCCTATTTTTTTATGCGAGCAGAATTCGGTTCCGGGTAAGGTCACCGTTAAGATGGAGAAGTATTGCTGTAAAGTTTTTGCGACTTTCGCGGAATCTCTTGAGTATCTGAAAATGCCTGAAAAGTTTATACAGGCAGGGAATCCTATCCGGAATAACGTACTGGCCCAGGTTTCGAGAGATGAGGCTAAAAAAGCATTTCACCTCGGCCATTGTGAAAAGGTACTTTTCGTGGTTGGTGGAAGTCAGGGGGCTGTGAGATTAAATCAGCTTATCCTTGGGCTGAAGAAAAACTATCCCCGTGAATTCAAGAATATCGGTGTAATATGGAGTACCGGGGATTATTCCTTTGCTGAATATAAAGAAAAATTACAAAACGAACCTGATGCGGGATCAATCTATATTTCTCCATATATTAAAAGAGTGGGGAAGGCCTATCGTGCATGTGATATATGTATATCAAGATCAGGCGCCGGAGTAATGATGGAACTCGCGGCAGCCGGAATCCCTTCAATTCTTATACCGTATCCTTTCGCAGCTGATAACCACCAGGATAAAAATGCCGACGCTTTCGTAAATGCCGGTGCGGCGCTGAAAATAATGGATCAGGATGCCATTCCTGAAAAGGTGGCGCCGATTCTATTTGATCTTCTCGGGAATGGAAAGAAACTTAAGGCAATGTCGGATTGCGCGAAAAATGCCGCGAAGAATGACGCGGCTGATATAATTGTAAAATATATAAAGACAGAATTGGCAGCAGGAGTGAAGTAAATTGTTCAGAAAATCTAAAAAAATGCATTTTATCGGGATTGGCGGAATCGGCATGAGCGGTATCGCCGAAATCCTGATCAATCTCGGATACGAAGTTTCAGGTTCAGACCTGAAGGCATCAGAGCAGACAAAGAGGCTTGAAAGTCTTGGAGCAAAGGTATGCATAGGGCACTTCGCTTCAAACATCCGCGACTATAACGTAGTTGTTACATCGAGTGCTATAGATCTCTCCAACCCTGAAATAATTGAGGCAAAGAAGAGAAAGATTCCAATTATTCACCGTTCAGAGATGCTTGCTGAACTTGTCCGCTTAAAGCATGGCATCGGTATAGCCGGGACTCACGGTAAGACAACGACGTCATCCATGCTCGCATCTGTCCTTAATGACGGGGGCCTTAATCCTACTGCGATTATTGGAGGGAAAGTATTCAACTTTGAATCAAATGCAAGGATAGGGCAGGGCCAGTATATTGTCTTTGAAGCTGATGAATCTGACGGGTCATTTCTGAAACTCCTCCCGAGTATTGCGATTGTTACAAACATAGACGCCGACCATCTTGACCATTACAAGTATTTTGAAGGTCTTAAAGAGGCCTTTCTGACATATATTAATAATATACCTTTTTACGGATACTCGGTGTTGTGCACAGATGACAGTGTAATACGGGAGATCCTTCCAAAGGTCGACAGGCCTTACTACACATACGGATTTAATGAAGACGCAGATTTTTATGCAAACAACATAAGGATGGAAAACGGGCACACATGTTTTACCTGTAATTATAAGAAAAAAGAACTCGGTGAATTTACACTTGCACAGCTTGGGAATCACAATGTGTTGAACTCTCTATCTGTAATTGCGGTTGCACTTGAACTCGGCCTCTCTTATGAATCTATACGTAATGGCCTGGCTAACTTCAGGGGGGTGGGGAGGAGGCTTGAACGTATCGGCGAGAAGAATGGAATTCTTGTAATGGATGATTACGGCCACCACCCGACTGAAATAAGGGCTACACTTTCGGCGCTTAAAAATCTTGGAAGGAGAATTGTTGTGGTCTTCCAGCCTCACAGGTATTCAAGGACAGAACTCCTCTGGGATGATTTCGGGCAGTCATTCGCCAATGCGAATGAAATTTTCCTTACGGAAATTTATCCCGCCGGAGAGACGCCCATTGAAGGAGTGTCAGCTGACCTGATATGCCAGGCACTGAAGAAGCATGAAAACAGGGAAGCCCGGCTGATAAGTAAATTTGAAGATATCCCGTCAGAAGTAATTCCCGTTCTTAAAGAGGGTGATATCGTGCTTACACTCGGCGCTGGAGATATATACAAATCAGGACAGATGATCCTGAAGAGGCTGGGAGGAGCTGAGTGAAAAAATCTCTCTCCCTGATTGCAGTTTTACTTCTCCTTTCTTCGGCAGTTTATGCTGAGAAAATTGAATTCTTTGAAAAGATTGAATTCAGGGGAGTAAAAAATCTCGACAGGTACAGGGTAATTCAGAACAGCAGAGCAAAAGTAAGCAGAAAAGGAATTGTAATAGATACAGACTCACTGAATGATGTTCTGGCAAAGAATGTTATGATAAAAAGCAGTAGCCTTGGGAGGGAGGGAAATACCCTGATTATTGAAGTTGAGGAAAAATACCCTCTATTCATGACATTGATGGTGGATAAACAGCAGAGTATACCTGTTCTTATTGATGAAAAGATGAATATTGTAGAAACCGGGCTTTTTTTCAGAACGGATATGCCGATAATTATTTTAAAGAAAGAATATGCTGATTCGGAAGAGGGGTACAGGAGGATGACTGATTTTTTTGAACTCCTGAAAAGGATAAGGACAGAAAATTCACTGTTAATGAATGAAATCGATGAGATTACAATAGAAACCCCGATTGAACTGAAAGTGAAATTAAGAAAGAGAAAAACTCTTTTTATGATAAAAAATGAGTTGAATGGATTCGTCAGACTTGAGAAAACAGCGGCTTATCTTGATACAGCTTTACGATACCCTGAGTCTCTTGACCTCAGGGGTAATATGGTGCTGGTCAGGTAGATCCCGAGAGGTTAATGTATGGAAGATATTATTGTCGGCCTTGACATAGGCACAACAAAAACCTGCGCAGTCATAGGGTTCCTGAATGAGAACAACCAGGTTGAGGTTGCCGGTGTAGGCGTTGCACCCTCGAAGGGGCTGAAGAACGGCGTAATAGTAAACATAGATAATACATCAGCTTCAATCGTAAAGGCAATCGAGGACGCTGAACTTATGGCCGGGTATGAAGTTAACAGCGTATTTGTAGGGATTAGCGGCCAGCATATAAAGGGTGAAAATTCCCGCGGAGTAGTAGCCATAGCAAACAGAAACAGAACCATATCTCAGGTAGAGGTTAAACGTGTAATCGAGGCTGCGCAGGCGATAGTTATACCGGTGGACAGGGAGATAGTTCATGTGCTTTCCAAGGAATTCACTGTTGATGACCAGGGTGGAATAAAAGACCCGGTTGGTATGAGCGGAGTAAGGCTTGAAGCCGAGGTACACATAATTACAGCTGCAACAACAAGCATTCAGAATATGATAAAGTCTGTGGGGAAGGCTGGTTTTCAGCACAGGGATATTGTATTTAATCCTCTTGCATCAGCAGATGCTGTACTCGCAAGGGATGAACGTGAACTGGGTGTCGCTCTTATCGATATCGGCGGCGGAACAACTGATATAGTCGTCTATCTTGAAGGGGGAGTGGCTTACTCTGCGGTACTTCCGGTTGGAAGTATTCACATAACAAACGATATATCGATAGGGCTTCGTACCTCTATTGAATCAGCTGAAATGATAAAGAAGAAGTACGGTTGTGCTGACATCTCTCTTGTTGACGCGTCCGAGCTTGTTGATGTCCCGTCAGTTGGTGGAAGGGCACCACGCAGGTTATTCAGGCAGGAGTTGACCCAGATTATCCAGCCGAGGGTGAGCGAGATTATGGAGATGGTTGACCATGAGCTGATGAAGAGTGGCAAAAAGGATATGCTCGCAGCCGGGATAGTCCTTACCGGTGGCGGGAGTATGCTCGAAGGATCTATCGAGGCTGCCGAAAGGGTGTTTAACATGCCTGTAAGGATCGGGATACCTTCGGATATCGTAGGTCTTAAGGATGTTGTTGCTACACCCCAGTATGCCAATGGTGTAGGCCTGTTGAAATACGGAATAAGGATGAACCGGTTCAGGGGGCAGGGCAAGTTCGGAAGGACAAAACCCGGGCTTATTGAAAGGCTTAAAAAGGCTTTTGAAGATTATTTATAACTTTTTTTAAATATTAATAATAAAGAAGAAAACATGTTTGACAAATAGAATTAATGTTTTATATATAAATGGTTTATTAGAAAATATTCCTATTAATTCTATTTTAATTAATTCAGAAAGTATTGCAAAAGGCCGTATCGCTGGATGGTGTAATAATATTTGCCGATTCGAGGGTCGATATTATTTTAGATAAAAGTTATTGAATTCAGAAATTTCTGAATTTTTTAATAAATATTAATGAGACATAATATATTAGATTAATGCAGTTCGATCGGGAGGGTACATGTTCAAGTTAGAGGAAGAGAAGCCACTGACAACTATAATCAAGGTTATCGGTGTTGGCGGCGCCGGCACAAACGCTGTCAACAGGATGATCGCGACAGGTATGGAGGGTGTCGAGTTCATCGTTGCGAATACCGATGCTCAGCAGTTACGTGACAGTCTTGCTCAGGAGAAAATCCAGATCGGAGCAAAGCTTACCAGGGGGCTCGGGGCAGGGGCCAATCCTGAAGTAGGGCGCGAAGCTGCAAATGAGGACAGGGATCACATCTGCAAGGCCCTTAAGGGAGCTGATATGGTTTTTATTACTTCGGGAATGGGCGGTGGAACCGGAACCGGAGCTGCGCCTGTTGTAGCTGAGATCGCTAAAGAACAGGGTTCCCTTGTAGTGGGGGTTGTTACAAAGCCTTTTAAGGTTGAGGGTAAGAGAAGACAGACTCAGGCTGAGGAGGGAATACGAAACCTCAAGGGTAAAGTGGATACCCTCATCACGATCCCTAATGATCTGCTCCTTAAAATTATTGATAGAAAGACCCCGATTGAAGATGCATTCAAACTTGCTGACGATATATTAAGACAGGGTGTGCAGGGTATTGCAGACCTTATTATGGTTACAGGACTTGTAAATGTTGACTTTGCAGATGTAAGAACAGTAATGAAAGAGACTGGTGATGCCCTCATGGGCGTGGGCATCGGGACGGGGGAGA
>CAZVFJ010000067.1:0-258 GCA_964625825.1 uncultured Leptospirales bacterium
TGTAATGAGCTACTTCAATGATGCCGATGGAGATAGTTCTCTTGAGCGCGCGGTGAAGGCTATGGAGAGATACATTAACGATGACCTTCCCCTTCCTGAAAAAAGGAGCAAGAAGCTCAAGGCAAGCCTTAACAGGCTCGCCTATGAAGCTGATATCTGGGATCGGGAGTAGCCTTTTATTTATGAAACCAGTTTTCTGAACTGTCCGAAAAGATATTGTGAATCAATTATTTAGTTATCAAACCTCTTCCAATGAGA
>CAZVFJ010000067.1:268-7219 GCA_964625825.1 uncultured Leptospirales bacterium
TCATTAAGATTGACGTGCGTTACTTCAATATCATTATTTACTTTAAGTGATTCCATATCTACCGCGAAACCGTGATTCTGTGAAGTGATTTCCACTTTTCCTGTGAAAAGATTCATCACAGGCTGGTTTCCTCCGCGATGGCCAAATTTCAGCTTATAAGTTCTCCCGCCGAGCCCGAGCCCCAGTATCTGGTGTCCAAGGCATATCCCGAAACAGGGGATCTCCTCTTTTGCTATATCCTTCACAAGAATTTTTGCGTAATCAACAGCATCCGGATCTCCGGGGCCGTTTGAAAGGAACACACCCTTTGCTCCATCTGCTATTACGTCTTTAAGGGGAGTCTTTGCCGGGTAAACCGTTACATTAAATCCGGATGACGTCAGCAGCCTGAGAATATTTCTTTTTACACCAAAGTCATAAACTCCGATTTCCGGATTTCCGGGAATTTTTTCACCGAAAGTGTATTTTTTATCACATGTTACTTTTGAGGCGAGATCAAGGCCATTCATTGATGGATGGCTCTTCAGCCTTTCAACGGCTCCTTTTTTATCAATAAATATTCCTGCCCGCATCGCCCCTTTGTCGCGGAGGTGGCGTGTCAGCATTCTTGTATCTATACCTTCAATTGCTGCGATTCTGCTATCCTTCAGATAATCACCTAGAGAACCGGTTGCCCGGAAGTTGGAGTATGTCTTGCTGTACTCCTTAACTACAAAACCGGCAACCTGTATCCTCTCCGATTCCACATCCTCTTTGTTTACACCATAATTCCCGATCATCGGGTATGTCATGGCGACTATCTGACCGCAGTAAGACGGGTCCGTAAGTACCTCCTGGTAGCCGCTCATGGATGTATTGAAAACAGCCTCTCCCATTGTTTCACTATCATAACCGAACATTGTCCCTTCAAATTCTGTTCCGTCTTCAAGTATAAGCCAGGCTTTTTTTATCATTAATTTGCTCCGTAAAGTATATTAAAACTCGTAATTGTTAATCTTCAATCTTTCATACCTGAGCCGGCAGGTATTCATTTTTTCAAAGATATGGATTCCCGTCTTCACGGGAATGACACATTTTATGTAATATATTAAATTTCAGTGTTACAGTTTTTATCCTATAGTTTATACTTCTTATCTGAACCTTATATCGACTGAGTCCCCGTGCTTGTCTCCAAATCCTTCATAGGTGGACATCAGTCTCACGGGGTCTGCCGCTTTCTTAAGCGACTTCTCGTTCAGAAGCTGGAAAGTCGTACGCCTCAGGAATGTCTCAACTGATGTACCTGATGAGAACCTCGCGGCTCCGCCAGTAGGGAGTACATGGTTCGTTCCCGAGTAATAATCTCCGACCGCAACCGGAGAGAACCTCCCGAGGAACAGCGATCCGACATTCTTTATTTTATCAATATATTCAAGGGGATTTTCCACCATGAATTCCATGTGTTCCGGGCCGTATTTGTTGCTGAAATCTATGGCCTCTTCGAGTGAATCCGCCAGAAGGATTGTTCCGCCGTTCGCCACGGATGTCTTCTTGATCTCATGTCTTCCCCTTCCGGATTCGATATCTTCGATAATAATTTTTCTGACTTCTTCGGCGAGCTTTGCAGATGTGGTTACAAGCACGGCAAGAGCCCGCTCTTCATGTTCAGCCTGTGAAAGAAAGTCCCATGCAACCCAGTCCGGCCTTGACTTTTCGTCTGAAATAATGAGAATTTCACTTGGGCCTGCCATTGAATCTATCTGGATGACACCCATGCTGAACAGGTATGTTTTTGCAGCCGTTACAAAGATATTCCCCGGTCCAACGATGATATTGCATTTCTGGATTTTATCAGAACCGAAAGCAGCAAGGGCAATCCCCTGCGCGCCCCCGGACTTGATTATATTTTTAACACCTAGTTCTTTGCATATCGCGTAGATAATATCCGGAATTTTGCCCTCTTTATTCGGCGGAGTAATTATTGTGATATTTTTTGCTCCTGCAATCTGGGCTGGAATTACTCCCATAAGAACAGATGAGGGGTAGGATGCCTTTCCGCCCGGGACATATATCCCGGCGCTCTCAATGGCCTGGTATGAAAGCCCGAGGGTTATTCCATCTCCCCTTGTATATATTGAGTTTTCGCGAAGCTGTCGCCTGTGAAACTCCTCTATATTTTTTCTTGCCTTCATGAATGCTGCAAGCACATCTTTCGGTGCATTGTTGTGCCCTTCATTTATCTCTTCTTCTGTGGCAAAAACACTATTGAGTTTTACTCCGTCAAATTTTTCGGTATATTTTTTAACAGCCTCTTCCCCATTTGCTTTTACGTCATTTACAATGGGAACTACAGTGTTAATCATTATCGAACTGAAGTCCTCCCCGAACCTGTTGAACAGCCTGTCGAGTTCCGCAGAGGTCAGGTCTTTTATTTTTCTGATATCGATCATTTCGTCTCCTGCCATATCCGGTACGTTTTAAAGGAAATTTCCACCATTAATCACGGGGCTTAAATTGTCAAGTTTTAGATTTTCAAAGAGAATTTCATTTTTTAATATCAACACAGATTATTCGGTTTTTCCCGTCAGGGTCTCTATATTTTTTTGAAATTGTTATACAGAGGCTGCCGGTTGCAGTTGAGATGTATGGGTCTGAAATATATTTTTCATGCCCGTTAAAAAGTGAGTAAAAATAATCTTTGTTGGACTGGTCACTCCCCGCTTCATCCGGCTGGAATATCCGGCAGCCTTTTCTGTTTATTAAAGCTGAATTAATAACTGTCGAACTTATCTGGATTCCCCAATCATCAAGAATATATGCACATTCAATTAAATTATAACCGTCCAGTATTTCTTTAAGAGTCTCTTCAGGCAGATAACGTTCCCCTTTTGCGAGTTTGTTCACTATCTTCTCCATCAGGTCTTTGTAGAGCCCGATCTCTGCTTCTTCTTTTTTTATCCTTAAATTTCTTTCTTTTATATATTTAGCGGAAATAGAATTCATTCGTTCTGATATATTGTCAGTATCTATTTTTTCAAGTTCAGAGGGAGGGCCTACCAGGAAACCCTGCAGCATGTCAGCATTGAGTTCCAGTACTTTAAGTGCCTCCTCATCATTTTCTATACCCTCGGCGATAACCATTGAACCAGTTGTATGCGAGAGTTTTATTATGGAGCGGGCAACCTCCTGCCGGTAGAAATCAGCGTTTATTCCTTTTACTATAGATCTGTCGAGTTTTATAAGGTCCGGTTTCAGTTTAACAATTCTGTCCCAGTTTGAAAAACCGGCTCCAAAATCATCAAGGGCAATCATAAAGCCCATTTCCCGGTACTCCTCAACAAATCGCTCCAGTATACTTAAGTCATCAATTTCAGACTCCAGTATTTCAATCACAATTGATGACGGGACAATTTTCTGTTTATCAACAGCTTTGATCAGATGTTTTGAACCCAGGCCTTCTTTGATAGCATTGCTGTCCAGGTTTATTGAAAGTATACTGTTCGTGTTTGTTCTGTAATAAAGGGAGAACTTCTCAAGTGCTTTTTTTCTAAAGAGCCTGTCAAGCTCAAGGCTAAGGCCGTATTTTTCAGCCTCTTCAATAAGTATCCCGGGATGGATAATAGTCCTGTCATGCGGGTTAATTCCGCGGCCGAGCGCTTCAAAGCCGATAATCTGTTTTCTCTTAAAAGAAAGGAGGGGCTGGAAATGTGTTGTTATCAGTTCAGAGTCAAGTATCTCTTCTATTGTGAGGTTATCATATTCACGCATGACTTTACCTGTTTAAATTTTTAAAGTCATGATAAAAGCTGGTGGTTTTTTTTAAACCTTCAATTATAATGATTACCTCTAAAACGCGGATAGTTTACATGAATTTAAAAAAGGATAACATAAAGCCCCGGAGAGTAAAGATAATTCTGCAAAGAATACTTTACAAATTATCATGTTCAATTAAATTCAAAACATAATTTATTGAGGATAAAAATGAAGATAGCAATAGCACAGATAAATCCTGTAATAGCTGACATTGATGGAAACAGGGAAAAGATACTAAGCTTTATAGGAAGGGGAGAGTCAAAAAGTGCCGACCTGATAATATTTCCTGAAATGGCAACTATAGGGTATCCGCCCATGGACCTCCTTGAAAACAGCAAACTTGTTGACGATAATCTCAGTTCCCTTGAAAAGATTTGTGAGTCCTGCCGTGGAATCAATGCCTCCATTATTGTAGGATATGTTGACTATAATATGGAGAACCCCCCCATGCTTTTTAACTCAGCGGCTGTAATTCAACAGGGAAAAATTATTTTCAGACAGAACAAAACACTTCTTCCGGGGTATGATGTTTTTGACGAGTACAGATATTTTTCACCGGCAAAAGAATCAGCTGTTTTTGAGCTTAACGGGATAAAAACCGGAATCACAATCTGCGAGGATATATGGGCAGCACTGGGGAATGATAACAGCCGTTTTATGGATCAGAGGAGATATCACTCCGACCCAATGAGGCAGCTTGCTGACAGGGGAGCTGAACTTATTATTAATATATCCGCCTCTCCCTATGTTAAAGGGAAGCGCCAGGTACGCATGGATATGCTCTCCGCGCTTGCGAAAAAAAGCGGTGTGTCGATTGTTTACGTAAACCAGGTTGGAGGGAATGATTCACTAATCTTTGACGGGAATTCATTCTGTATTAACAGAGAAGGGGATGTTTATGCTCATGCCGGGGGATTTGAAGAGGATCTGCTGGTAATTGAAGAAGGTAAGGGGAGCGGGGTCGCTGTTGCTGTTGATGATATTGATGATATAAGAAAGGCTCTTGTCGTCGGGCTCAGGGATTATATGTATAAATCAGGATTCAAAAAGGCTGTTCTTGGTTTAAGCGGAGGTATAGATTCTGCTCTTGTAGCTACTCTCGCATGTGAAGCGTTAGGTGTTGAGAATGTTACAGGCATTACAATGCCTTCAATGTATTCTTCGTCAGGGAGCGTTGATGACTCATATACTCTTGCGCAGAATTTAGGCATGAGGATTGAGACAATCGCGATTAAGAATCTTTTTGAACAGTTTAAAACTGATCTTGACGTAATGTTTCACGGGATGAAGGAGGATGTGACTGAGGAAAACCTCCAGGCGCGTATCCGCGGAATATTATTAATGTCAGTAAGCAACAAGACCGGGGCATTACTCCTCTCCACCGGGAATAAATCTGAATCTGCTACCGGCTACTGTACAATGTACGGCGACATGTGCGGTGGTCTTGCCGTAATTTCTGATCTCCCTAAAACTCTTGTGTATGAACTTTCCGAACGGATAAACCACGACGCGGGGAGAGACATTATCCCCCGCGCCATAATCGAAAAAGCGCCCTCAGCTGAACTGCGGCCAGACCAGAAAGATCAGGACTCTCTCCCTCCGTATGATATACTTGATGCTATCCTTGAATTTTATGTTGAACAGAGAATGTCTGCTGATGATATAGTCTCCCGCGGATACAGCAGGGAGACTGTGGACAGGGTGCTTCGTCTGATTAATATGAATGAATATAAAAGATTTCAGGCTGCTCCAGGATTGAAGGTTACATCAAAGGCTTTCGGAACAGGGCGAAGGATACCTCTGGTAAAAAGGTTTGTCCCGTAATCAGATAAACTGAAAATACTGCTTTACAGCCTCAAAGTTTTTCTGTACGTTTTCTTTCCCTGCTACAATATCCATATGTCCGGGGAGGAGATATTCGATATCGAGCTCTGATATCCGCATGATACTTTCCTTGAGCTGAGCGGCATCTCCACCGGGAAAGTCAACTCTTCCGAAACTGTTGTTGAATATAAGGTCTCCACATACAAGAACCTTCTTTTCTCTCCAGTAGATACAGCTTGAAGCGGGGGAGTGACCCGGAGTTTTATAAACCTCAAGTTCGTGATCTCCGATCTGAAGGTGTCCCTCTTCCATTTCAATTTCAAATTTTATTTCAGGGAACTGTATACCCAGCATCCGGGAAAAGAGGGGGCCGGTTTCATTCAGAAATTTAATCTCATCTTTGTGCATCCCCGCGGGTATTCCGTATTTTGTAAAGTTCACTGTTCCCTCAACGTGATCCGGGTGGCTGTGCGTGTTTATCACAAAGCCGATTGTTTCAATATCAACTCCGTCCCCCTCCATCAATTTGAGGAGAGAGTCTGTATAATTTTTCAGGCCCGGGTCAAAGAGTATATTGAAGGGTTCTCCAAAATAGAAACTGTTGCAGTTGTTTTCAAAAATTCCATTCCATATATAAGCATAAACACCGTCAGTAACTTTCATAATAAACCTTTTCTTATGATTGATATCCCTGATATACTCAGTAGTTTTTACTTTTATTAAATTGTTCGTACTTTTAGTCAACTTTTATTGATTATGTGAAGATTACAAATTAATTCAAGCTCACGGCCCGGATCAAAAAATGTAATATTTTAGAAATTTTTAAAATATTTTACTTATTTTATTAAGAATAATTCCGAATAATATAGTGAGATGCTGCAATAAATATGAAGATTAAAGCAGCAGAGTTAATGCGACATAAAATTTAATGAAGGAGGCGCATTGATGAACGCTATTTTTTTTCCCGGTTCGTTAGGTATCGGAAATAACAGCAACAGGACCGAAATGGGCCGCCATGATATCAAAAAGAGTGGATTTTCAAAAAACCACGGCGGCAGGGATTTGCTGGATATCTCTGCAGAAGCTAAAGAGATGTTTGAGAAGGAGAACCTTATAAAGCTGGACAGACTGAGGCTTAAAAAAGAAACAGAAATTTACAGGAGAGAACTTGCTGAGTATATAGATTTTAAAGAAACAGACATGAGAAATATCTACAGGCCTGATAAAATATTGGCGGCACGACGTAAACTCTATGACGGGTTTTACGACAATCCTCCCTATGAAATTTTAAAAAAACTTGTTGAAAAGCCTGATTTATAGATCAGGCTTTTTTAT
>CAZVFJ010000067.1:7319-14037 GCA_964625825.1 uncultured Leptospirales bacterium
CATCTTCATGTTTTAAACAGGAGTGAATCGATTTAATAAAAATAAGAATATTTCTATCGATCTTTAATAATTCTTCTCGGCATAAATTTTTTAAGTAAATCGAAATTCGCGTAATATAAACCATTTTCATCAATAGATAATAATTCAAGATTTATGAGTTCATTTATATCCCGGCTGATAGTTCTGGATGAAAGATCTTTATATGAGATTGCAATCTCAATATTAATTTTAAGAAGTTCATCTATTGTATAATGTTTATCCGGAGGAATTGAAAGAATCAGATTACGCCTTCTTTTATTTAATTCTTCTGTTTTCCCGGTTATTTTTTTGCTGTTAAAAATATTATAAACGTAATTCTTCCAGGATATATCCATTTGATTCTTCTGGATTAATTCAAGAATACTGAAAAGGCCATCTCTGTATCCTCTGACTGCATAAGCAATAAATTCTGTCAAATCTCCTGTTTTTGTAGACTTGTCGAGGTGTCTATAATATTCAGGACGTGTCTGATTATAAAAGTTTGATAACAGGTGTAATGCAAAATCAGGATTTCCTGCCCTGAGTAATATATAGAATTCAAACAGTCTCGCGGTACGGCCATTGCCATCACCAAAAGGATGTATCCATGCTATGTAAACATGAGATACTATTGCCTGAATTACTGAATCAATAAAATTTTGTCCCTGTTCATAGTGGAATTGAGAATGCGCCCAGTCGCAGAATTTTTTTGTCAGTTCTTTAACAAGTGAATGTTCCGGAGCTCTGTAGTATCCCACTACAACCGGATGATTACGAAATTTCCCGGGAGTCGCGTTAAAATTATCACCTAAGTCATGGCCGACCATTTTATGAAGACGCAAAATAAATTTTTCATCAATCAGTACTCCATGATTATGAACCACAGCTTCATTTAGTAATTCATTGAATGCGTTAATAATGTTTTGAACTTCTTTTTGCTGATATTCTTTGCTTGGCGGTAAATTTTTACCTTTCTGTATAAGTTCAATCTCATCATCGGTAAGAGTATTTCCCTCAATGGCTGTAGTCGATTGGGCTCCCTTTGTTATAGAAACAGAAAGAAGTTTTTGTCTGTAATCCGGCTGAATCGGGGTCCCGGAAATTGCTTTAATCGCTGCGTAGCATTGCCCAAGTTCATAAAGTATATCCTGTGTTAAGGTCCAGCTTTGTTTAAAAGATATGTGGTGGTGTTTTTTATCCATAGAATATATTTCAGCATATTATTTTTATAACTGACAAAAATAATATAATTTTTGTCATAAAATGTGTCAATAAGTTTGTCAAAACATGTGTCAATTTATTTATAATTTCTATAAGTATTTCAGATTTCCAGTTCCATGAGATCCGTTGCCGCGAAAGCTCCGGGGAATATTTTTCGCGCGACGGTTTCAGCTTCAGAGCGGTCCTCCATCGTAAAATACCTTGCCGCGTCAAAATGAACGAGAGCCAGTTTTTTTGCACCGGATTCAAATGAGATTTTTGCGGCGGTTTCCGGATTAAGATGCGGCCACGCGGCATTTGATTGTCCCGGCTTAAACGAACATTCAGTTATAAGAAGATCTGCTCCTGCCGCGAGTTTTACCGCGTTTTCGCAGTATCCGGTATCTGTGCAGAAGGCTATGCTCTTTCCGTCAGTTGTTATGCGGTAGCCCAGGCATGGATCGGAGTGGAGCATCGGCAGATATTCGAGTTGAAATGGGACTCTGCCGGCATCGGACGGCAGTTCAAGTATATCGGTAATATAGGCGAGTGTTTTAAGTGGCACGGTAAACGGCCTGTTGACAAGAGTGTTTATAACGCCGCGGGTCCCCTCCTGCCCGATTATTGTAAGCCCTTTGCTGCAATTAATTTTTGACAGGCCATGCAGCCCTGAAATATGATCAAGGTGAAAATGGCTCAGCAGCAGGTAAACAGGTTTTGTTCCATCGATATATTTATCCAGTCTGAAGAATCCGCTCCCCGCGTCTAATACAATATCATATTGTGATGTCTTTAAAAGCACACAGAGAGTGTTCCCTGTTGCAGTCTCAAACCATCCGTTTGTACCGAGAAATATTATCCGCATTTATAATCCTTATTAAAAGAAATAATCAGACCGGCAACAGGTCTGTTGTTTCAATGAAAGTAATATCTTTTTTCACGCAATAAAAATTTTTCTTGACCCGAATATCGTATTATCGCGATATATAGATAATCTGGTGGGTGTAATACATGAAAAAGATAAATTATGAAAAAGAGAGTGAGCTTCTGAAGGCTATAGCTCACCCTGTGAGGCTTCAGTTAATTGATATGCTCCTCACAGATGAGTGCTGTGTCACTGAACTGACAGAGATTCTGGACCTTCCGCAGTCAACAATCTCACAGCATCTCGGAATACTGAAAAAAGCCGGGGCCCTTCACCCGTATAAATCCGGGGTAAAGACCTGTTACAAAGTAAAAGATGATAAAGTGACCCGGATAATGGAGATACTGAAATAGTTTATGGCACGAATTGCCCCTTTTGAAAACTACAGCGATGACTACGACAGGTGGTTCATAGATAACAGCTCTGTTTACGCAATGGAGCTTGAGGCGGTGAGAGAGTTTATCCCCGCTGATAAATGTGGTCTTGATGTTGGCGTGGGTACAGGGAAATTTGCCATACCTTTCGGTATAAAAACCGGTATTGATCCCTCATTCGAAATGGCAACAAAAGCAAAGCGCAGGGGCATTGATGTTTCTCTTGCCGTAGCTGAAGCTCTCCCGTTTAAAAATGGCATTTTTGATTTTGTTCTTATGGTGACGTCAGTATGCTTTTTTGATGATGTCAGCGCCGCGTTTAATGAAGCATGGAGAGTCCTGAAACGTGGCGGTTCAATAATAATCGGATTTGTTGATTCACAAAGCGAACTCGGGAAGAGGTACATAGAGAAGAAGGGGCGCAGCAGATTTTACAGGGAGGCGACCTTTTACTCTGTGCCGGAGCTCACCGGTCATCTTGAAAATTCAGGTTTTTCAGATTTTGAGTTTAACCAGACAGTTTTTATGGAGGCGCGAACTTCCGGGTTAAAGATAAGGAAAGGTTACGGTGAGGGGAGTTTCGTGGTTATAAAAGGGGTAAAGAGGTAAACTGATTTATGGAAAAGAAGATGTCTGAACTGCTGCAGGAGGCAGTAAAACTCCTTGAACTGGAAGATGAAACAACCATAAATGAGATCAACAAAAGATACAGGGGCCTCCTTTTTAAATGGCACCCCGACAGGTGCAGGGAGAATTATGAAGAGAGCAAGGAGATGACTGACCGGATAATAAAAGCTTACAAAACAGTTATGATCTACTGCTCCAATTACAGGATTAAATTTGACTCTGAGTTTTCAGATAAAATATCCCCCACGGACACGCCCGATGAATTCTGGCATAAGAGATTCGGACATGACCCTCTGTGGGGATACACGAAATAAAATAGATTGAGGTTACACAATATGAAAAAAGTCGGCATAGTAAGATGTCAGCAGACAGAGGATATCTGTCCGGGCAGTACGGATTTTAAGGTCGCCGCAAAAGGTTCACTGGCATTTGAGGAGTTTGGCCCTGTTGAAATAGTGGGCTTTGTGTCATGCGGCGGGTGCCCCGGTAAAAGGGCGGTGCAGAGAGCCAGCCTTATGGTGGATAGGGGAGCGGAGATTATTGCTCTTGCGTCATGTATTACAAAAGGGAATCCCATAGGATTTGCGTGCCCGCATCGCGATGAAATAAAAGAAGCTATTTCTAAAAAACTCGGGAGCGAAATAACAATTCTCGACTGGACCCACTGACAGAACTCTTAACATTTTTTGATTTGACTTGCCGTGAATAATCCTGTATAGCTCCTGAATCATCTGCACTTAATTCAGGGAATGGGGGATTTTCATGGCAAGGAGCACTGAACACGCAGCATTAATCTGTATTATATCAACACTTATCATGCTGGCAGGAGCAGCCGCAGGGATCTATTTTAATAAACCTCTTATTGTTGTAATAGCTCTCTTCCCCGCTGTTGTTTATGAAGTCTACAGGGTTCTGGGAGTTTCAACTATATGGGCAAGCTGGGGTATGCTTGCTGTTCTTGTTGCTGAAGTTGTTCTTATAATCGGGAAGTTCAATTTCAATGTAGCAAAATTTGCAGTTAAGTATATTCCGAATCTTCCGGCAGTTGATATTAAACTTGCAGGGCCTGTGGTAATGGGATATTTCTCGTACATCCTTATTAAAAGGACAGCGGGGATCTATACTAAATGGCTTGCTGTGATCATTCTTGTGGGATGCCTTGGATTGTTCTACGCGCTCGACCCGTCAATCTTCAGCAGGTTTACAGGGAAGGGGCTTCAGGAGGGGTTGAAGAACCTGCCGAATATACCGGTGAAGTAAGGAATGAAAAGTTTAGTATAAGTTGATATACATACGTTTGAAGTGAGTGAATTCCAACAAGGGGTTGCAACCCCTTGTTATGTCAGAGGTGAGATCTCCTGGTATAACCTGAAGATATCGTTTCTGTGCTTGTTGATGTCCCTGGAATCGATACTTTCACCTGCGTTTTTTTTCTCTGAGAGTTCGAGAAATTCCTTTGCCTTTAGCGGTATAATATATTCAGGCAGACCGTGAAAAGTTTTTAACTTTAACCGGGCTGTTATTAACAACTTCCCATATATCAAGCTTTGCCTGCAACCCATACCAGCTTTCAGGGGATGTGTTTGTTGCCTTCGCGATCCTTAGAGCCATCTCGGGGGAGAGCCTTGAATGACCATTCACAAGCTCTGAGAGGGCCTTCCGGGAGACACCCAGAGATTCAGCCGCATCAGTAATCGTGAGATTGAGAGGCTTAATCACATCTTCAAGAAGGACAATGCCAGGATGTGTCGGTTTTCCAATCAAAGATCAGCTCCCTGGAGATGAAAGAATCCATTGGAGGTGATGCGGAGATACAGGAGAAGATAAATCTGCTGACTAACAGGGCGGGTTTCATTTCTGGTTTGATTTGGTGTGTTTATGCAACGGTTAGCATACAATATTGTTCCCCTCTTTTATTAAATAATTAATTTTAAAAATTTCTTGACGATATATAGTGTGTGGTGTTATATTTACCACACATATAAAAAGAGCCATTAATCTACAGGAGGTATTTTATGTTTGGAGAGCTTGTTAAAGAAAAAAGATTATTAATGAAAATTTCCCTCAG
The DNA here is from genome assembly GCA_964625825.1 of uncultured Leptospirales bacterium. Taxonomy (GTDB): domain Bacteria; phylum Spirochaetota; class UBA4802; order UBA4802; family UBA5550; genus UBA5550. The sequence goes on from CAZVFJ010000067.1 coordinate 12,532, forward strand.
GCAGTTTGCCCGGGAGATCGGTGAAGATCCGAGTAACTGGAGTAAAATTGAAAGAGGTGCTGCATCTGCTCCGCAGGATGAAACCAAACTTACTAAGATTGCAATGGTTCTTCAAATTCAGAAAGATAGTGATGAATGGAATCAATTTTTCGATATGGCACGGATAGATGCAGGCAGAATACCGGATTATTTAATGTCAGATAAAGAGATATTAAAATCTCTTCCGGCTTTTTTCAGAACTGTTGGAAGTATCAAACCTAAACCGGGTGAGATTGAAAAACTAATTGATATAATCAGGAAGGAGGGCTAATACAGGTGACAGACTTTTCAAATATTAAATGCAGGTTTCTTCTTAAAAATGAAATATGGAACAAGGCGGATGAGCTTGTTAAAGCTCACTGGAGTTATGGAGAAACTCCGGTAGATATTGAATATATTGTAGAATCTAAAATTGGGCTTGAGATAATCCCTTTGTCCGGTCTTTCTGAAATTTGTGGAATAGATGCATATTTGAAAAGTGATTTTTCCGGTATAGTAATTGATAATTCAAGATATAATGATGAACGCTATGACAGCAGATTGCGTTTTTCCATAGCTCATGAACTGGGGCATTATATTCTTCACGAATATCTTTACAGTGATAACAATTTAAACATTGGTGAACCTCGGGAATATTATAACTTCATAACAAATTTTCCGGAAAAAGAATACAGGTCATTTGAATATCAGGCAAATCAGTTTGCCGGTAGATTATTAGTTCCAAGAGAAAGGCTCGTTGAAGAAGTTAATAATATCTCAAATATGCTTGAAGAAAATAATGGAATTCATCTTCTTTCGGTTAATCCTGACTATGTTCTTGAAAGAGCAACTCCGCTGCTTTGTAAGCCTTTTGGTGTTTCTGAAGATGTAATCAGACGGCGGGTTGAGGAAGAAGGATTATGGCCGCCAACTGGTGCTGGCAGATGAGACATAATAAAATTATTTAAATATTAAAAGATGAGGTGAATAATAATGGATATTGGTACAGTTAAGTTTGATATCAACTGCCCGGTTTGCAAAAAGAAACAAAGTGTTTCTTTAAATGATGTTTCAAAAGGTAAGCATGTAAAGTGTGCCTGCGGTCAGACAATAGCTTTAGTTGATGAAAATCATTCAGCGCGAAAGGGTGTAAAAAATTTAAATAATGCTTTTTCAAATCTTGAAAAATCATTTAAAAAATTTAGGTAATAATTATTTGTCAATACTATCAAAATCAGAGTTAAAAGAACTGGACTACTCCCCTACAAAAAACTTCTTGCATTCCCCAAATCTCTTTTTAAAGTAACAAATTAGAGACATAATAAGATAGGAGCACCCAATGCCGACACTGCAATTTAAAGGCAAAAATATAATCTGGAATCATCACCTTTCTATACCTTATCATACACTCGATGAAGTTGAGAAACTTCACTTCCAGCCGGAAAAAGCGGATGGCAATCTTATTATTGAAGGTGATAACCTCCTTGC
>CAZVFJ010000068.1:0-13940 GCA_964625825.1 uncultured Leptospirales bacterium
TGATGAAGTCAATGGACGGGAATACAGCTGCTGCACATGTTGCGTATGCGTTTACTGAAGTTGCTGCTATTTACCCTATTACCCCATCGTCAACTATGGCGGAGCTAATTGACGAATGGGCAGCTTATGATAAGAAAAATATCTTCGGGAATATAGTAAAGGTTGCTGAGATGCAATCAGAGGCTGGTGCGGCTGGAGCCGTTCACGGGTCTCTTCAGGGTGGAGCTCTTACAACGACCTTCACGGCTTCCCAGGGTCTACTTCTTATGATTCCGAATATGTATAAGATTTCCGGAGAGTTGCTTCCCGGGGTGTTTCATGTAAGCGCGAGAACACTTGCGGCTCACTCGCTTTCAATTTTTGGAGATCATTCAGATATTTATGCCGTAAGGCAGACAGGTTTTGCGATGCTCGCAAGCGGAAGCGTTCAGGAGGTTATGGACCTTGCAGGAATAGCTCACCTTGCGGCCATTAAGACAAGGGTGCCTTTTCTTCATTTTTTTGACGGCTTCAGGACTTCACATGAAATTCAGAAGATCGAAGTAATGGATTATGAGGATCTCGAAAAACTGATAGATTATGATGCGCTTAATTCTTTCAGAGACAGGGCTCTTAATCCTGAAAATTCCTGTACAAGGGGAACGAACCAGAATCCTGATATATATTTTCAGGCAAGAGAAGCGAGTAATAAGTTTTACGAATCTCTTGATGATACTGTCGCTGATTACATGAATCATATAAGCAAGATCACTGGCAGAGAATATAAACCTTTCACATACTATGGAGCACCTGACGCAGAGAATATTATAATTGCGATGGGTTCTGTAACTGAAACTATAAAAGAAGTAATTGATTACCTTACGTCTAAAGGGGAGAAAGTAGGTCTTATCTCGGTTCATCTCTACAGGCCATTCTCGGCTAAATATCTGTTTAATGTTCTGCCGAAAACTGTTAAAAGAATAGCAGTTCTTGACAGGACAAAGGAGCCGGGAGCAAACGGTGAGCCGCTCTATCTTGATATAAGGGATGTATTTTATAACAGGCCGGGAGCGCCTGTAGTAGTTGGTGGCAGATATGGCCTCAGTTCAAAAGACACAACTCCTGCGCAGATGGTTGCGGTATATGATAATCTAAAACTCCCTGAGCCGAAAAACGGTTTCACTGTTGGTATAGTTGATGATGTTACATTCAAGTCTCTCCCTGTTGGTGAAGACATAAGCGTAGTGCCGACGGGAACTATAGAAGCGAAATTTTTCGGTCTCGGTTCGGACGGTACAGTAGGAGCGAATAAGAACTCGATAAAAATTATAGGAGACACGACTGACCTGTATTCACAGGCGTATTTTTCTTATGATTCAAAAAAATCCGGCGGTATTACTGTATCTCACCTGAGATTCGGGGAGAAGCCAATCCGTTCTACCTATTTTATAAATCAGCCTGATTTTGTTGCATGTCATGTTCCTTCATATATATTCAAGTATGATATGCTGAGAGGCCTTAAGAAGGGAGGGATATTCCTTCTTAATACAACAATGGACAAAGAAGAGATTGTTAAAAGTCTTCCTGAAAAAATGAAGTTTGATATTGCAGGAAATAATATCAACTTCTATATAATAAATGCAACAAAGATTGCCGAAGAATTAGGCCTTGGTACAAGAACAAATACAATCATGCAGGCCGCTTTCTTTAAACTCGCCAAAGTAATACCATATGATAAAGCTGTTGCTGAGATGAAAAATGCGATTAAAAAGTCTTATGGTAAAAAAGGTGATGATGTAGTTAAAAAGAATAACGCTGCTGTTGATAGTGGTGCGGACGGGCTTGTTAAAATTGAGATTCCTGATGAATGGAAAAACATTGCATTTGCATCAGAAAGCAAAAAGGGTGTTTCAGAATTTGTCAGCAAGATAATGGAGCCAATGAACAGGCTGGAGGGAGATCTTCTTCCCGTAAGTGCTTTTTCCGGGAGAGAGGATGGGACATTCCCCGCAGGGACAAGTGCATTGGAGAAGAGAGGAGTAGCTGTTAACGTACCTGAATGGATCCCTGAAAACTGTATCCAGTGTAATCAATGTTCTTATGTATGTCCTCATGCTGCAATCAGGCCATTCCTCCTTGATGAAAAGGAGGCATCCGGAGCTCCTGAAGGAATTAAGCTTGTCGATGCAAAAGGTAAAGGATTCGAAGGCCTTAAGTTCAGGATGCAGGTAAGTGTCCTCGATTGTACAGGATGTGGTAACTGCGCTCAGGTTTGCCCAGCAAAAGATAAGGCGCTTGTAATGAAGCATCTTGACACTCAGATGCATGAAACTGAAAACTGGAATTATATGGCTGAAAAAGTTACCTACAAGGATAACATCCTTCCGAAAAATACCGTTAAAGGAAGCCAGTTCTCACAGCCGTTGTTTGAATTCTCCGGAGCATGCGCGGGCTGCGGTGAAACTCCGTATATCAAGCTTATAACCCAGCTTGTTGGGGACAGGATGATGGTTGCTAACGCTACAGGATGTTCTTCAATATATTCAGCAGCTGCTCCATCAACTCCTTTCTGCCGTAATAAGAAAGGTGAGGGCCCCGCGTGGGCGAATTCACTTTTTGAGGATAATGCTGAATATGGATTTGGTATGAATCTTGGTGTTTCTCAGATGAGAACAAGGATTAACGATCTTTCAATTCAGTATGAAGCAGAAGGGACATCCGCTGAACTAAAAGAACTCCTTAAAGAGTGGAGAGAAAATAAAAATAATCCCGGGAAGACAAAGGAATTAAGAGATAAGATTGTTCCGCTTCTTGAGAAAGACAGTGCTAAATCAGCAAAAGAGATATTGAAGCTAAAACAGTATATAGTAAAGAAATCGATATGGATTTTCGGTGGTGACGGCTGGGCATATGATATCGGTTTTGGCGGTCTTGATCATGTTGTGGCTTCAGGCGATGATGTGAACATACTTGTCCTTGATACTGAAGTTTATTCAAATACGGGCGGACAGTCATCGAAGTCGACACCAACAGCTGCTGTAGCGAAATTCGCGGCTTCGGGAAAGAAGATAAGGAAGAAAGATCTGGGTATGATAGCCATGTCATATGGATATGCTTACGTTGCCCAGGTATCAATGGGAGCCAACCAGTCCCAGTATGTCAAGGCGGTAATTGAGGCTGAATCATTCCCAGGGCCTTCGCTGATAATAGCGTATTCTCCATGTATAAACCACGGGCTCAGGGCCGGTATGGGGAAATCCCAGCTTGAAGCGAAAAAGGCTGTTGAATGCGGATACTGGAGCCTCTACAGGTATAATCCTCTTCTTGAAAAAGAAGGAAAAAATCCTTTTATCCTTGATTCGAAAGAAGCGGATTTCAGCAAGTTCCAGGAGTTCCTCATGGGAGAAGTACGTTATACTTCACTTAAGAAGGAGTTCCCTGCTTCTGCTGATGATTTATTCAAAGCTGCCGAAGAAGATGCTGAAAGAAGATTCAATAAGTATAAAAAACTCGCTGAAGGCTGATGAATTTAGCGAGTTTAAATAATAATATAATTAATGAACTGATCAAACTTCTCGGTAAAGATAATGTTCTGACCAGTAAAGAAGACAGGATAAATTATTCTTATGATGCTACGCCGGATATGGTAAGGCGTGAGCCCGATGTTGTCGTGACTCCTGCAAATAAGGAACAGATAATTGGACTCGTAAAACTTGCATCAAAGTATAAAGTCCCGATTGTAACAAGAGGTTCAGGTACTAACCTTAGCGGTGGTACGATTCCCATTGAAGGGGGAATTGTTCTTTCAATGCTCAAACTTGATAAGATCGTTGAAATAGATCCGGCAAATCTTACTGCAACAGTTGAACCCGGGCTTGTAATACAGAGGCTCAATGAGGCCGTTGCTGCATATGGCCTCATTTATCCTCCGGATCCGGGAACTGTGACAACAGCAACGATGGGCGGTTCCGTCAGCGAATGTTCGGGAGGTCTGCGCGGACTTAAATATGGCGTTACGAAAGATTACGTAATGGGACTCGAACTTGTAATGGCTGACGGTGAGGTAATACGCACAGGCGGAAAAACTGTCAAGAATGTCAGCGGATATGATCTTACCAAGCTTTTTACAGGGGCAGAAGGAACACTTGGAATAATTACTGAAATTATTGTTAAATTGATACCTGCGCCGAAGTTCCGTAAGAGTATGCTTGTGATATTTGATAACATGGATAACGCGGGTAAAACGATTGCTGACATTATAAGTCATAAAGTAATCCCGGCAACCCTTGAAATTATGGATAATGTAACAATCCGTACAGTGGAAAATTTTTCAAAAATAGGACTTCCTGTAGATGCTGAAGCAGTTCTTGTTATTGAACTGGATGGGAGTATTGAAGACGTAGTTGCAAATGAATTTGAAACTCTTAAGTCAATATGCTCCGGTAATCACGCGGTTTCAATAAAACTGGCTGAAAGTGACAGTGAAAGAGATGCCATATTTGCCGCAAGAAGAGCGGCTCTTCCGGCCCTTGCACAGGTTAAACCAACCACAATACTTGAAGATGCCACTGTTCCGAGAAGCAGAATTCCGGAAATGCTTAAAGCGGTAAAAGACATAGCAACTAAATATAATCTTCAAATCGGAACCTTCGGTCATGCAGGGGATGGAAATCTTCATCCGACAATTCTTACAGATGAATCTAATAAAGAAGAGATGGACAGGGTCCATAAAGCTGTAGACGAGATCTTCAGTATTGCCATAAGCCTGGGTGGAACTCTTTCAGGCGAACATGGTATAGGAATGGCAAAGTCAAAGTATATGGAACTTCAATTCGGTTCTGCAGGTGTCAGGGTAATGAAAAAAATAAAGGAAGCACTGGATCCTGATAATATTATGAATCCCGGTAAGATGTTCTGGAGGGAGTGATTTATGACTATTTATAATTCAATAGATGATGTAAGGGGTGAGTTGCTGAAATGTATGAAATGCGGCAACTGTATGGAGGTCTGCCCCATTTATCTGGAGACACGGAAAGAAGGTTCTGTGGCAAGAGGTAAGATACGGCTTGTTGAAGCAGTATTGAATGGTGAACTTGAATATACAGAGGGTTTAGCTGACAGGCTTGGACTTTGCCTCACATGTATGGCCTGCGTGGAAAAATGTCCATGCGGAGTAAGGGTTGATAAAATAATCTTCGGAACAAGAGCTGCAATAGTAAGAAACAGGGGATTGCATCCTGTTAAAAAGGCTATATTTTCTGTAGTTAAAAGACCCGGCCTTTTTAATTTCAGTATGAAAACAGGAAGTAAATTTCAGGGACTTGCTTTTAAAAAACATGTCTCTGTAACAGGGGCTCATCCCAGGTTTCCATTCGGCCTTGATATGAGAAGAATCATACCTCCTCTGGCATCAAAACCCCTGAGGGAACAGCTTCCGGAAATCATTAAAGTCCCGAATCCTGTTAAAAAAGCGGCATTCTTTACCGGATGCAGTATGAATTTTCTTTATGACAGTGCCGGCCTGGCGCTGGTTGAAGTTCTGAAAAAAAATAATGTAGAATTAATAATTCCGAAAGAACAGCATTGCTGCGGTATGCCGGTACTTGCCCACGGTGACGCGGAGACAGCCCTTGAGATGGCGAAATCCCACGTGGATATTTTCAGTAAGCTCGATGTTGAGCATATAATTACAGTATGCGGATCAGGCGGTACAATGTTCCAGCACCATTACGTGGATATGCTTAAGGATGATCCGGAATACGCTGAAAGGGCACGTAAGGTCGCTGCCAAGATTATTGATATTTCTGATTATATAGTTAAAGTTATAGGACTAGATGAATCTAAACTAGGTACTCTTGATATGGCAGTTACATATCATGACCCGTGTCACCTTAACAGGGGGATGGGAGTTAAGGATTCGCCAAGAACTATTCTGAAAAAGATCCCGGGGCTTCGATTCATTGAAATGAAAAACGCGGATAAATGCTGCGGTAGCGCAGGATCTTTCAGTCTGACACATTATGACCTGTCAATGGATATCCATAAACATAAATCGGATGCTATTAAGGATACAGGTGCAGATGCTGTAGTAACAGGCTGCGGTGCTTGTATAATGCAAATTGCTGATGGAATGAATCGTTTTAACATGAATTTGCCTATATTTTATACTATTCAGGTTCTTGCGAAATCTTATGAAGCGAAGGAACGTGAGAAAAAGTAATCGAAATCACGGTATTTAAACGGTTCCTGAATGCACATTTCGCTGATGAAGGGATTATTGTTATATCAGGTGTTTATGCATAAGGAATAGAACTTTAATTTCGGAGGTAAATATGTTTGAACAATTTAAGGCCAGAGCTGAAGCGGTCGGGTCTGAAGTTTATAGATTTAAAACAAAAAAAGAGGCAGTTGATTTTATCGTATCTTTTTTAAAAAAGGAGGGCGTGGCTGATAGTCCAAAATCATACGCTCTCTGGAGTGATTCCGGATTCCTGAAAAGCAGTGATAAAAAAAATATCAGCGGGAAAGTTAAAGGGCTTAAATTTGAGATTACACGTCAACTTGCTGCTGATTCCCTCATCGGTATAAGTGAGATGTCATACGCTCTTGCTGATACAGGCTCACTCGTGGCTGATCAGACCTCCATTGATGAGAGACTTGTTTCCACTCTCCCGGCATTACACATGGCCATTATCGGAACAGGCAGAATACTGAAAGATAAAACCGCGGTATTTAAAAAAATCAGGCCTGAAAAAAGCGGTTATATTGCCTTTATAACAGGTCCCAGCAGAACTGCTGATATAGAACGGGTCCTGACTATAGGAGTACATGGTCCTAAGAGGCTTATAATTGTAATGGTTGATGAGATGAAGGGGTAGGATTATGGAAAAGAATTTTAAAAAGTCGATAAGCAATGCTGTAAATAATTCTGTTCTCACAGGCGCACTCGGGAAATTTTCAGAAGCGTTTAAAGTAAACCGCGCAAAAGCTTATGAGGGTATTAACTTTGAAGAACTGAGGCAGACTATTGCTGACCGTAAAGCATATGCCGCTGCCCACATGGAAGAACTTGCTGAAACTTTTCAAAAAAATGCTGAAGCAAGGGGAGCGAAAGTTTTCAGAGCGGGGAGCGCCCAGGATGCAATTGACTATATACTGAAAGTCGCAAAAGATAACAATGTAAAAAACGTCGTCAAATCAAAGTCGATGGCCAGTGAGGAGATACACCTGAATAAACATCTTCAGGATGCAGGTGTTTCTGTAAGAGAGACTGACCTGGGAGAATGGATTATACAACTCGCGGGGCAGAGGCCATCTCATATGGTCATGCCTGCAATTCACATGACAAAGGAGGAGGTGTCTGACCTTTTCAGTAAAGAGGTTGATGAACGCCTCAGCAGCGACATCCCAAGATTGGTTGAGGTCGCTCGCAAGGAACTGAGAGAAAAGTTTCTCGCGGCTGACATGGGTATCTCCGGAGCAAACATGGCCGTTGCAGAAACAGGAAGTATTGTCATTGTTACTAATGAGGGTAACGCGAGAATGACTACTATTCTTCCGAAAATACATGTCGCACTTGTCGGCGTTGAAAAGTTTGTGGAAAAATTTGAGGATGTTATCCCCATACTTACAGCGCTTCCGCGAAGTGCTACTGCGCAGCTTATGACAAGTTATGTATCTATAATTACCGGGGCTGTTCCTAACACAGATGGTTCGATGAAAGATTTACACATCGTACTCCTGGATAATCACCGTACAGAGATGAGGAATGATCCGAAATTTGTTCAGGCCCTGCAGTGCATAAGATGCGGTTCATGCCTGAATGTCTGTCCTATATTCCGCCTTGTAGGAGGTCATGTTTTCGGAAGTACATATACCGGGGGTATTGGTACAATATTGACAGCCTGGTTTGAAGAAATGAAAAACTCCGAGGATATTCAGGGTTTATGCATACAGTGCGGGAACTGTAAAGAGGTATGTCCCGGAAAGCTTGATATTCCGGGAATGATAATGGAAATACGCAGGCGTCTCGTTGTAGAAAAAGGGCAGTCTTTGGCGCAGAAAGCTATATTTTCAGTAGTCAACAATCGTAAAATGTTTCATGCGATGCTTCGTACAGCATCTATTGCAGATAAGCCGTTTACAAAAGGAAATTATATACGTCACCTTCCACTTTTTCTGTCTGATTTAACTGAGGGAAGAAGTCTTCCTGCGATAGCTGCTACTCCATTCAGAGACCAGATTAAAAGTATTAAACAGCCTGCTGCGAAAGAGAAGATCGCATTTTATTCAGGATGCCTCATTGACTTTGCTTATCCTGAAATGGGTGTATCCCTTGTTAAAATACTTAATAAGTCCGGTTTCGAAGTTATATATCCCCAGGATCAGACATGCTGCGGCGCTCCCGCGAGATATAATGGTGCTTATGAAGTTGCGGCTAACAATGCCGTGGATAATATAAAAGCTCTGCTTCGAGAGGATGTAAAATATATTGTATCTGCCTGTCCTACATGCACTGCTGCTCTTAAATATGAGTTTATAAGTACATTCGAGAGCCTTGGAATGACGGAGCACCTTGCGGACGCTAAAAGACTTGCGGATAAAACTATAGATTTTTCTGTACTTGCAAAGCAGCTTATTGATGAAGGCCGGCTGAAACTGAAGAAAGGGGCGAAACCGGGAGTTCTTACATATCATGATTCATGTCACCTGAAGCGTACTCTCAAGGTATCCGAAGAACCGCGTGAGATTCTTCGTAAAGCCGGGTATGAAATAAAAGAGATGTTTGAGTGTGATATGTGCTGCGGTATGGGTGGATCATATTCGATTAAACTCCCCGAAATATCGAGGCCGATACTTATGCGTAAGCTTACTAATATTAAAGATACCGGGGCTCCACTCGTGGCTATGGATTGTCCTGGTTGTGTACTTCAGATCAGGGGCGGGCTTGATCAGACAGGGAACAATATCGCCGTTAAACATACCCTTGAACTGATTGCGGATTTAATAGAGGATTGAAAATGTTCACCTCCTTTTTGAATATAGTCTGTTTAAAAGAATCTTCCCCTGTTCACCGGGGAAGATTCTTTGCATTTTTTTATCATGGATGTTAGGAACTGGTTTTTTTATGGAACTTTTCAAAAAAATTCTGATATTCTCTTATAATATAAAGCAGAATATTTCAATAAATTAAAACATAAGAGGATTATTATTGTCGACAAATATGGCATTTAATTAAAAATATCATGTAATATTTGTAATTTGTTTTTTTATATAAGGTATATTTTATGGATTTTAAACCCATACAACAACAGAAAAATTATGAACAGATAGTTGAACAGATAAAGTTAATGGTTTCTAAAGGCGTTTTGAAACCTGGAGATAAACTCCCTGCCGAAAGGGTTCTGGCCGACAATTTGAATGTAAGCAGGGCATCGGTGCGGGAGGCGTTGAGTGCCTTGCATTTGATGGGCCTGATAGAAGTAAAATCCGGCGAAGGAACCTTTATTAAGCAGATCGATGCCAGCTCTGTTATCCAGCCTCTTGCATTAGTTCTGATGATGGAAAAGACTGCGATTTTTGAGATTTTGGAAGTAAGAAAAGGGCTTGAAGTTGAGGCTGCAGGATTGGCAGCTGTAAATGCAAATACTGAGGACATTGAATATCTTCAATCGATTATATCTGAAATGAAGGAAGAGTTCCAGACCTCAAACCTTGGAGAAGTTACAGATTGGAAATTCCATTGCGCGGTAGCGGTTGCTTCTCATAATTCATTGCTTGTCCGGATTATGAATACTATAGCCGATACTATGCAGAAGACACTTGAAAGCAGCAGGGAACAACTTTTTAAAAATGCAGGAAGTCAGCAGGTTCTTTTTCAACAGCATAATGATATTTTTATTGCGATTAAAAACGGAGACCGTGAAGACGCCCGGCATAAAATGCATGAGCATTTAAGATATGTAAAAGTGGAAATGAAAAAATAAGATTATACAACTGGATGGTTCAATTGATTTTATGTGTATTTTTTTGTTTCACAGAATAATACACATAACAGTTTGATGTTTTTATAAATAACACTCTTGACAAAAATATTTATTGTATTTAAGTACGCAAATACCTGAATATTTATTCTTTTATTTAATATATATTAAATAAGTGATAATTTCTGGATATACTTTTTAGTGTAAAATTACGAATTATATATCCCCGCCGCCTTCGGCAGCGGGGATAATAGAACATTTTTTTACCTGAAATAAGTTAAGGAATAAATACTGGAAAATAAATATAGATTTTGTTAAGAATATACGAGGAAGAACATTCCGGTAATTACTATAAATATATTATAAGGTCATTTTTTGAATAAAGGATTATTTCATAGTTTGCTCATAGCAGTTTTTTTTACTATCTTCTCCGCATGCGGCCATGAACCATCTAAAGTAAGCCGCATGCTTCTGGGAACTGTTGTAACTGTTACAATTGCTGATGAGAATGGCAATATAAATGGTTTATTTGATGCCGCGTTCGGTGAAATTGAGAAGGTTCATAAATATTTTAGTTTGTATGACCCTGAATCTGAAATATCAAAAATAAACAGCAATGCCTATCCGAAACCGTATTATGCCGGTGATGAGGTTTATTCTCTTATAAAGAGATCACTTGAAATATCGGAGAAGACGGCAGGTGCATTCGATATAACATGGGCTTCTGCCGGTAAGCTCTGGGACTTTTCAGGGGAAGAGTTCATCCCCCCTGACGATAAAATCATAAAAGATCTGCTCCCGCTGATATCATATAAAAATGTTATACTTGATGACAAAAAGAAATCCATTAAAGTTATAGTCGGCGGCACAAAGATCGGACTGGGTGGTGTGGCAAAGGGTTATGCTGTCCAGAAGGCTATTTCAACTCTCAGAAACAGGGGTGTAGGGGGCGCAATTGTTGCCTGTGCCGGCGATATTCAGGTAATAGGGGATAATTACGGCAGACCGTGGAAAGCAGGAATACAGGACCCGCGCGGTAAGTCTGTTATGGCGACTTTTATAATGAAAGATAATGAGTCTGTATCAACAAGTGGTGATTATGAAAGGTTCAGGATTGTAAACGGTAAGAGGTATCATCATATTATTAATCCTGCGACAGGATATCCTGCTGATTCAGGGCTTATATCTGTAACAGTTCTCAGCCATGACCCTGTGAAATCAGATGCATATGCTACGGCTTTTTTTGTATCAGGTCTTGAAAAAACTTGTTTGATACTTCCGTCTATAGATGATCTTTCAGTTGTGCTTGTTACGTCTGACATGAAGGTCTATGTCTCTAAATCTCTTAAAGAAAGGATATCTTTCCGGGAGGAGATTAGACCTGAATATTTTTAAGTATGATTGTTGACAAAATAATAGAATTGTAAACAAAAAGGCAGAATTGTTAACAAAAAGTTAAAATCATTGACAAAAATTAGTATCCTTAAGAAAGAAAAATATTAACGTGATTATAGTATAAAATGGAGAAATAAGTTGTATAACAATATAGATGTACAGGAAGATCTGCAGGAAGGTTTCATTTTAAAACTAGATGGAGATTTTGCTAAGATAAGAGTGTCAGGTCATGCTAATTGTGATAATTGCCAGTCATGCAATGTAGCCAATATGGAAATACTTGCTTATAATCCGGTTAAAGCGACTCCCGGTCAGAAGGTGAGATTTATTATGATCCAGGAGAATATGATCAGAATTTCATTTATGATTTTCCTTTTTCCACTTATCTCTATATTAGCAGGTATATACGCGGGAACGCTTATAGCTGCATTATTTAGTTTTAATGAAACAGGGTCAGGTGCTCTTGGAGCATTTCTATTCCTTGCGGTAGCGATTGTTATCATTTATTTTTATGATAAAAGATATAAGCTTAACAAATCAAATTTTCCTCAAGTAATTGAAGTTATTAAGTGAATGAGGTAACTATGCTCAAAATAAAAAAAGGCGGAGTTCATCCGCATGATGAAAAGAAGAGTACAGAGGGGAAGAAAATTGAATATCTTCCCGTTTCTTCTAAGCTGTTTATCCCTCTGCGCCAGCATATAGGGGAACCGGCGGTTCCTGTCGTTAACGCCGGTGATGTAGTGAAAAAGGGACAGATGATCGCCGAATCTCCTGACGGAAGAGGGACACCTGTGCACAGTTCCACTTCAGGTAAAGTAACGGAGATCGGCAAGTATATGCATCCTGTATACGGGTTGTCGCCATGCATTGTTGTCGAATCTGACGGACTCGATCAGTGGGAGGATAATCTCCTTCAGGAGAGGAATTATGAAAATATTTCTGCCGGTGAGCTGATCGATATAATCTTTAAAAACGGGATTGTAGGTATGGGTGGAGCGGCTTTCCCCACGCATATAAAACTCTCTCCCCCAAAGGATAAGCATATCGATACTCTGATAGTTAATGGCGCTGAATGTGAGCCCTATCTTACATCAGATTATAGAATGATGATTGAATACCCTGATGAAATAATCAAGGGGACTCTCATTGTAATGAAAATTCTCAATATCAATAGATGTTTTTTGGGGATAGAACATAACAAGCCGGAAGCAATCAGTCTGATGAGTGAGAAGTGCCAGGGAACACCGATTCAGGTTGTTACGCTTGAAACGAGATACCCGCAGGGCGCTGAAAAGATGATGATAAAAGTTATCACTGACAGAGAGGTTCCTTCTGGTAAACTACCGATGGATGTCGGTTGCGTTGTCCAGAACGTTGGTACCTTAAAAGCTGTTGCTGACGCTGTTGAGAAGAATATTCCACTTATAGAAAGGGTTGTAACTGTGGCCGGTAAAACCGTTAAGGACCCGAAAAATCTTCTGGTGAAGAATGGTACTCCATTTAAAGAACTGTTCGATTATTGTGGAGGTTTTACAGGTGTAAACGGTAAGATTATTATGGGCGGACCTATGATGGGACTCTCACAGGTCAGCCTTGATTCAGTTGTGATAAAGGCAACATCCGGAATTGTTGCAATAGCTGACGACGATGTGGATTATCAGCCCGAGAAGGCCTGTATCAGATGCGGACGTTGTGTAGAGGTTTGCACAATGGGGCTCAGGCCGAATATATTAAGCATTTTAAGCGAGAAGGGGCAGCATCAGACAGCACAGACCGATTTTGATCTTATGGACTGTGTCGAATGTGGATGCTGTTATTATGTATGCCCTTCAAGAAGAAATATTGTTCATTATATAAGGCAGTCCAAGGCAAAGAATGCAATGCTGAGAGCTGCATCAAAAACAGGGAGTAAATGATGGATCCAAAAGATAATAAAGTTAATCAGGCACCGGAAAAACTTATAGTCACATCATCTCCGCACGTCCATAACACTGAAAGTGTTACAAAGATTATGTGGATTGTAAACCTGACACTGCTTCCGGCTGCGGTATTTTCAGTTATAAACTTCGGTCTTCCGGCGCTCATTACAATGCTTATATGCATAGCCGGTTCTGTTGCCTGTGAGGCTGCCATACAGTACTGGCGTAAGAAAGAGATCACTGTAAAAGATGGCAGTGCGGTACTTACAGGCCTTCTGCTTGCCATGTGTCTACCGGCAGGTATCCCATGGTATATCCCGCTTGTTGGATCTGTTGCGGCGATTGGAATAGCAAAGCATACAATGGGAGGACTTGGGCATAATATATTCAACCCTGCTCACATAGGAAGGGCTTTTATTATGGCAAGTTACCCTGTGGCAATGACCACCTGGGCTGTTACACGTATAGGTACAAACGGTGATTTCTCCGGCGCAATGAGTAAGATTGCAAGTTTTGATGTAGTGACAGGTGCAACACCTTTGGGAATACTTAAACAGCAGGGCTACCAGGCGCTTGTTGATTCATTCGGCAGTCAGGCTGCGATGTATAAAGCTCTCCTTATTGGTAACAGGGGAGGGAGTCTTGGTGAGACATCAGCTAT
>CAZVFJ010000069.1:0-13877 GCA_964625825.1 uncultured Leptospirales bacterium
ACGGTCAGATAAGCGGTAATCATTCAGGGAGGATAATGGTTGCCGGGAGAGCTGACAATATCCAGCCTGATAAGGAGGCTGTGAAGCCTGAAGAAATTAAAGCAGCAGTAACAGAGCTGAACAGGCTTTCAGGTAGTTTCAATGAGAAGGTACAGTTTTCTCTTGATGAAAAGACAAACAGAATAATAATTAAACTGGTAGACAGGGAGACGAATGAAGTTGTTAGTGAGATCCCGTCAAAATACTCTATCAGATTGCTTGAACATTTTCAGGAGTATATGGGCCTTTTTATTGATGAATCAAGGTAATCTAATACCTGATTCGCTTCATTTATAAAAAACCGGCACCTGCCGGATTATATTTTGCGGGAAAAATCCTTTTTTGTCGCATGATATACTATTATCTCCTGAAATATAGGGAATATAGACCTGCCATTTATTTATTTTTCATGTTACATTATTCTTATTATTTTTTCAGATATTACCGATAAGATAAACATTAAGTGAATTATGTCTTTATTGAATAATTCAGAGTTTTGTAAGCGCTATACCGGAGGACAAAATGCCTTTTACAATGGGTGGCATGGCATCAGGAATGGATACTGATTCCATGATCAACAAGCTGGTGGAGGTTGAATCTCAACCAATAAAACAGCTTCAGAGAAGTAAAATTGTTAACAACCAGAAAAAGGAAGCCCTGAAAAAACTTAGTTCTCAGCTTAAGGAGCTTGAAGGGAAGGCAAAAGATCTGTACGGATTCAGAGCGGCTTATGACGAGAAAAAAGCAGTATCTTCAGATACATCTGTTATTGAAGCAAATGCATCGAAACAGGCAAATACAGGTTCATCCAGGGTTGAGGTTCTCCAACTCGCCTCATATCACAAGATAACAACAGACGCGGTTGAATTTGAAAAAAAACTCCCCGCAGGGAAGATAACATTAAGTGTAAACGGAGAAGAAAAGAAGATTTCTTTCAAAGGGGGCGGGCTCAAATCGTTCAATGAAGCTATAATGGAAGAGGCAAATGATATAGTCTCAACAGATTATGTAAATATAAACGGCTCAAATTATGTTATAGGTATTACTTCAAAAACCCCGGGCAAGAAGGGGGAGATCGGAGTTAAGGGTTCCGAGGAGCTCCTTAGAGCTTCGGGCCTGATAAACGGTGAAAAGATTAAGAGCCAGGATGATATTCCTGTGGTTTTTGACAGGAAGTTTTTTTCATCATATGAAGGTGAAAAAAAACCGGAGGAGCAGGATGGCAGCCTCGATGTAGGAAAAGAAGGGAAGGATGTCTCTTTAAAAGGTCAGCTCTGGCAGGAGTATGATCTTCCTTTTAAATCTGAAATTAAAAAGGACACAGTACTGAAGTTCACTTTTAATTATTCGAAAGAGGAGGAGGAGAGTGTTCCCCTCAAGGTTGAAACAGGCCCTGAAGATGAAATTAATATCAAGGGGATAAGGCTGAAGAGCTATAATATTTCAAGGATCAGGCCCCTCTCAAAGAGAGAGGAAAAAAAATTTGATTCTGCTTTTGGAATCGGTATTATATCATCAGACAACGATAAACGCATTGAGAAGATTTATCCCATAGATAAGGATGCGGCTAAGAACCAGGAGATCCCTCTGGGTAAGGACTTTGAAGGGAAACAGGCTCTGAAGCTTGTTCTTTACTGTAATGACGGAACAGCGGTTTTTATTGATGCCGTTCTCTCGACCCGGGTTAAAGCGAAAGGTGACTTTGAACTTAAAAATGTTATAGCAAAAGCTGAAAATGCCAAGTTGAAAGTTGAAGGGCTTGAGATAGAGAGAGACAGAAACGACGGGCTTAATGATGTGATAAAGGGGCTGACCCTGAACCTTAAAAGAAAAAGTGAGTACCCTGTTGAACTGAAGGTATCTCCGGATCTCGATAAACCCGTTGAGAAGATAAAGCAGTTTGTTGATTCATACAACAGGTATCTTGACCTCCATAAAGCTCTCACAAAGGCTGTAAAGGTTGAAAAGCCGGGTGATACTGAGAAACTTCAGGAGAGCGGGCTTTTTATGGGGGATATGGCTCTTGTGAGGCTTGATAATTCACTTAAAACTGTAATAAGCGCAAGTTATCCCGGCAGGGTTGAGAAACCTGTGAAGATGTTTAACCAGATGGGTGTATCAACAGGGAAGGTCAACTCAAGCTGGGAGTCAATAAAAGAAGGGAAACTCGTTGTTGAAGAAGAAGAACTCCGGAAAATAATAGTGGACAATCCTGATGGTGTTAAGGAGTTCTTCGGCTCTGATATTGACGGCGATAACAGGGTTGACAATGGAATGGCATACATTGTTGTCAGGACGCTGAACCCGTATATAGCTTCCGGGAAAAATATAATTGAATCAAAAATTGATTTTGAAGATAGTTCAATTAAAACTGCGGATGATAGAATAGCAAGGCATGAGCTTCACATAAAACAGTACGAGGAGAAACTGCGTAAAAAATTTGCTGTTATGGAAAAATCAATATCCGGCGCGAAGGCACAACAGAACTGGATGAAGAACCAGATGGGTCAAAGCAACAGCAGCGAACAGTAATTTCTGGAGGAAGAGATGGACGTCAGAATTAATAATTATCCGGTTGAAATATTGCTGGAGAATGAAAAGACCGCGCATGATGTGGTGAATGCCATAGGCGAATGGATTAACCAAAAAAATCTTATATTTATAGGTGTTGATATAGACGGAGATCATTATCAGATAGAACAGGCGCCTGACACGCCTGTCGAAAAAATAAAGACAATTAACTGCCTGGTACAGTCAAGGGCTGATGTAGTATATGATACTGTTAATGAAGCAATTGTCTATTGTGACAGGGTGCTCGATTTTCTCCATAATCTCGAGGAAGAGCCAATGGACAGCGATGAGCTGGAGGATGTTATTTCAGGGATGGAGTGGCTTCAGGAGGTCTTTGTTACAGTCCCCTCACTGTTACATATGGATATGAAAGAGATGAAGTTCAGGGACAGTAATGCGGCTGAATATCTGGGCAGGCTTGAACAGATGAAACATAAAGCTGTGAATTTTCTTTCCGAAATGAAAGATGAGGGAGAGATAGATATAGATGATTCACTCTTTATAAGCCTCAGGGAGATTCTCGGAATATTTCTTGTAAGTGAGGAGATGAAGAGACTTGTTATAGAAAGCATAGATTCACCGGACGTGCTGATTAATTCTCTTAAGGAAATTCAGAGACAGCTCCCGGAACAGAAGTCAATACTTGAAAAAGCAGCAGTTTCATACCAGACTGGAAACGATAGCCAGGGTATGGAGCAGCTTTTTCAGTTCATAGATTTTATGTTCGGATATACCAGGACATGTTACCAGATTGCTCCGGTGTTTGATGTTAAACTCGGGGAGATTGTTATTGACGGACTGTCTCTTGAGGATAAGAACAGGGAGCTCCAGACAATGCTTAATGAAACTCTCGAGATAATGGAGAGTAATGACATGATAAGCCTCGCGGACATACTCGAGTACGAAATAAAGGATATTATTGAAAACCTTGAGCAGTATATTGATCTGCTGCTGAAAAAAATAGTCGGATAATCGTGCTCCCGGCTTCATTGCCCTCTCAACCCCCGGATGTCGGTTTAAGGATTGATTCTAAATTTGTTATTCCTTATAAAGTATTAATAACTTGTTCAGTGAATTAATTTAAATTCGTCCTTGCGGGGTATTAAGAGAGGCGATGTAATATGCTTATGATTTCACGGGCGGATGGGTGACCTGTAAAGTTAGCCCTATTATACCCGGAATTTAATTCATACTCATACAAAAGTTAAGAAGGCAATAATAACTGATTTCTGATTAAATTGTTTACTATAAAAAATAGTATATCTCCCTGCCGCCTATGGCGGCATGGAGATTACAGAATTTTTGCCTGTAAAAAAGTTAAGAAATAAATACTGAATTATTATTGAAAAAATAGTACATTTGAGAATATTCGCAGATGGGTATAGTTTACCTGTTCGTGTATTCCTGCTTTAATCTGAAAAGGAATATCTTGTTTTGCTGCTGCATCTGGCGGTGGCGAAATAAAAGCATTTTTAAATAAAAATTTTAAGGAATTAATACTGATATTTATGACTGATAAAAAAGAAAAGAAACTCTGGGGCGGAAGATTTGATCAAGGCTCATCTGACATAACAGAGAGAATATCAAAGTCTGTTCATTTTGATTCAAAGATGTTCAGGCAGGATATCCGCGGTTCAATCGCGCATGCCCGGATGCTGGAGAAAATGGGTATCCTTACCCCCTCTGAGCTTGAAGATATAATTAAAGGGCTTGATAAGATCAAAAGTGAGATCGAGTCCGGTGAGTTCGAGTTTCTCTCATCCAGAGAGGATATCCATATGAACATAGAGGCCGCACTCACGGAACGGATTGGTGACGCAGGGAAGAGGCTCCACACGGCGCGCTCCCGCAATGACCAGGTTGCGGTTGATATAAGGATGTATATAATTGATGAGGCTGCGGAAATCGACTCCCTCCTTAAAAATCTTGTGCATGAACTTGTACAGCTTGCTGAGCGGAATATTGATGTGATCATGCCGGGATATACCCACATGCAGGTGGCTCAGCCTGTAAGGTTCAGTCATCACATGCTGGCTTACGCGTGGCAGCTCCTGCGTGACAGGAGGAGGCTTAAAGCAGCGGTTGATGCATGCAGCAGTCTCCCTCTGGGTTCAGGAGCCCTTTCTGGCGTGAATTATATGAATGACAGGGAATTTCTCAGGGATGAACTGAAGTTTAATGATATAGTAATGAATTCAATGGATGCAGTAAGCGACAGGGATTTTGCTCTTGACCTTCTCTATTTTTCATCTGTCCTGGGAATACATCTGTCAAGGTTTTGCGAGGAGTTGGTACTCTGGTCGTCTGCCGAATTTTCTTTCATAAGGCTTGCAGACTCTGTGACCACGGGTTCTTCAATAATGCCGCAGAAGAGAAATCCCGATGTGGCTGAACTTGTCCGCGGGAAATCCGGAAGACTTCTCGGTAACCTTATAACGCTTTTCACTGTGCTTAAAGGCCTTCCCATGACATACAACAGGGATATGCAGGAGGACAAGGAACCGCTCTTCGATTCGATTGAAACAGTGAAGCTCTCCCTGGAGGGGATGATTGAGATGGTATCCACAATGGAAATAAACAGGGAGAGGATGAGGGAAGGTGTTTATCGGAATTTTTCTACCGCCACTGACCTTGCTGATTATCTTGTCAAGAAAGGTGTCCCTTTCAGAGAATCGCATGAGATATCAGGCAGGATTGTGCGATATTGTGAAACTGAAAATAAAGATTTTTTTAAACTCACTCCCGGTGAACTGAAGGCTTTTTCTCCGCTCATTGATGATGAGATTAAAGATATTCTTGATCCTGAAAAAGCAACGGAGAGAAAACTCTCGGCGGGGAGTACTTCAACTGCTTCAGTGATGAAACAGGTTGGTTTGATAAAAAAAATGATAGGGTAATAACTGATGATGGGTAAGCGTACAGTTAATGCCATTATATTTTTTTTATTACTGGCTTCAGTGGTAGTGCTTTTCTTCGTTGACGGATATATCAGCTCTTTCTCCTCCCCCTATATTAGTGACAGGATGGAGGATGTCCCTTTTAATAAATGCGGCCTTCTCCTTGGAACAAGCAAATACAGGGTGGCAGGGGGGATCAATCCTTTTTTCGCCAACAGGCTTAATGCCGCCGCGTATCTATATCACTCAGGAAGGATTAACTGCATCATCGCGAGCGGTGACAACAGGCTCGCAAATTACAATGAGCCGAGAGCAATGATGCAGGGGCTGAAGGAGAGAGGAGTTCCTGCTGAAAGAATTTTTGCCGATTACGCCGGATTCAGGACTCTCGATTCAGTTGTCAGGGCCAGGGAGATATTCGGCCAGAATTCCATAACTGTCATATCCCAGAAGTTTCATAACGAAAGGGCTGTCTATATCGGCAGAAAATGGGGTATTGATGTTTCAGGTTTCAATGCACAGGATATGGATGAGCCGGAAGGCCTTTTTGTGAGGATTCGTGAGGTCTTTGCCAGGTTTAACGCTTTTCTTGATGTTAATCTCACAAGCAAACAGCCAAAATTTCTGGGTGAAAAGATAAAGATCGATTAATTTTTCCATGCTATTATATTCGCGTAATCAGCGACAGCAGTGCTTTTTGTTTTATTTGAATCTGTCAGTATTGCCACAAGCAGCGGATTGGATGGCGGATTAGTCCCGTATAGTCGTTTATAATCCGCAAGGACATCTCTCCTGAATGAAAGCCATTTGCCCATATCTTTTTTACCTGACGCTACAACAACGTATCTACCTTCGTAGAGTGTAATGCCGGATTTTATTTTTTTCCTCGGGATAACGGTTCCCACGGGGAGTGAAGAACTCCAGACATATTTGATCCAGTTTACCGGCTGATATTTCCATCCTACAAGGGGAATATTTTTTCTCTGGAAGAGGACATATATCCCCGCTGCTGAATCATTTTTTTTTGAAGAAGATTCTTTCCCTCCGGAAGGGATTGAATGAACTCTCCACTCCCATGACATAACCGGATAATTGAAAATATTCCATGTATTATTAACCTGCTTCCCGATCTGAATTGAGAGTGTTTTGTTCCCGGCAGTTGATCCCCGAAGAAATTTTTTACCGTTTTCTGATGAGAGATAATAAACCTGCCAGGGCCTGTCCGATGTATCCCTGTTTTTCCATTCCCTGAAAAAGGCTTCTCCGCTCTTATTAAAATTCTCAATTACTATATACTCCTGGTCCGCGTGGAGTTGTGCCGGATGATCTGAAAAAAAAGGTAAAATTGAAATCAGGAACAGTAGAAGTGTAGTTTTCCGGAGCAGCATTTCTCCCCCCATAAAATGGTTTACAAGCTGTAGCTTAAATATTTAACTGCATTTGTCTATCAATAAAAATACACTGGATTTTTCCCGGATAAAACTATGTTTAATGAAAAAGATAAGCCCTCATATTTCAAACGTCTCTGGTTTATGATTAAAAGTGAATATGTATACAGACATTCGTTTATTAAAAATTTCGCATCAGTAGGGGGAAGGCCCACGGTCTGGGGTGTATGGAATGTCATCGTCTACGGGCCTAATATACATATAGGGAAAAATGTAATTATGGTCGGAGCTGACGGGTTCAGGACTACACTTACATCTGTATGCTATGGGGGACATGAGGGCCATATCAGGATTGGGGATAATGTGCTTGTCATGAACGGGGTGAGAATAAGCAGCGCCAATGAGGTTGTTATAGGTGATGACTGTATGCTTGCAAACTTCTGTTATATTATGGATGCCGACTGGCACGATATATATGACCGTACATCGTCACCTGGGAAGAGCACTCCCGTAATTCTTGAAAGAGGTGTCTGGATTGGCGACTCGGCAATTATATGCAAAGGGGTCAGGATCGGTGAGAATTCTGTCGTGGGGGCCGGTTCTGTAGTAAGGAGAGATGTCCCCCCGAATGTTGTGGTTATAGGAAACCCGGCGCAGATTGTAAAACATCTTGACCCCGGTAAAGTTATTACCATGAAAAAACTCTATGAAAAAGATCTGAAAAATATGAGGAACTGATTGTGAATATATGTCTTTTATGCTATCGTGGTAATCCCTATTCCGGAGGGCAGGGAATTTACCTGAAATATATTGCCGAAGAGCTTGTGCGCCAGGGGCATGAAGTACACGTAATAGTCGGCCCCCCTTTGCCCGGAGAAATGAAAGGCGTCACCACTCACCTCATCCCGAATAACGAATATTATGTGAAAAAGAAGTTCGACATAATAAATATGAAATCCCCCTTTGATATATTTTATCCCATTAATGCATATGAATGGCTCCATAGCAGGTTCGGGGCTTTCCCGGAGATAAGCTCATTCGGTTACAGGGCTTTTTTCCTGCTGCGTGAACTACACGCAAAATATAAGTTTGATATAATTCATGATAACCAGTCTCTCAATTACGGGCTCCTGCTGATGAAATCTTTCGGTATACCGGTAATTGCAACAATCCATCACCCCCTGACGGTTGATCTCCGGAATGTCATCGAGCGGGCCCCGTCCTTTTACCGGAAGTTTCGCGGCGTGATGTTTTATCCTACACTGATGCAGTCATTTGTTTCTAAGAGGCTCGACCATATAATTACGGTTTCGGAAGACTCGAAGAGAATGAATCACGCGGATTTCGGAATTCCTCTTGAAATGCAGAGCGTTGTCTATAACGGGATCGACAGGAATATCTTTAAACCGGTGAAGATTAAGAAGAATAAAAAAGATATTATCTTTGTTGGAAATATCGAAGATGGCAAGAAAGGATTTGTCTATCTTCTCAAGGCTATGACTCTTATTAAATCTGATGTGCGGCTCGTTGTGGTTGACGGGGGAGCTCCTCACAGGATCGTTACAAACAGGCTTATCGATAAACTTAAACTCAGGGATAAGATTTATTTCGCTGGTACTGCCTCCATTGAGGATCTTGTGAAGCTTTATTCTCAATCAGCCATTGCGGTTGTGCCTTCGGTGTATGAAGGATTTGGTTTGCCCGCCGGGGAGGCAATGGCCTGTGGTGTCCCTGTTGTCTCAAGCGATGGTGGGGCTTTGCCTGAGGTAGTTGGAGACGCTGGAGTTGTTGTGCCGGCGCGAGATCATATCGCTCTTGCAGAGGCTATTGATACTCTTATAAATGATGAAAAATTAATGAAAAAATTTTCAAAAGCCGGGCTTGAGAGGATCGAAAAGCTCTTCAGCTGGGAGAGCGCCGTAAAGCAGATGGTTGAACTGTACGGTCGAGTTTGTAATTAAAACATTTTACTCCTCCTTATAACTAATGATATAATTTTTTCCCCTCTTTGCTCAAAACGTTTTTTAATCCACGTTATAACTTGTTATTGTGAGAATTATGGCAGCGAAAAACAGACGGCTCTGGTTTCTTATCCTTATACTTCTAGTCCGTTTTATATTCAGATAGAGTAGAATAAGGGAGGTAGAGGATGTAGATCAATCTGATTTTAATGATTCCTGTGTAGCGAATGACAAAATGAAGAACGAAGGCATGCATAAAGATGTAACCGGGAGAGGTTATTTTAAGCCAGAGAAATGCCTCCTCTTTGCTTAATGATGAGTAGCCGAATACGCCTCCGAAAAGCCATATAGATATGCTTAAGCATATAAGGAAAAAAAGCCGGTTAGTCTCACTTCGGTAATCTATGAGGAGAATATAAACTCCTTCTATGATAGTTACAGCCAGGACTATTGTTGCAATAAACGAAAGCAGATTCATGGATAATGCTCCGACTGTTGATAAAGGCTATAAAAATTTTTGATATGGTTGATGCCTGCCATTACTTCCTCTTGTTGTTTATCAGATACTTTTTTTAAATGAAAAAAGTTTATAGTCAAGAAAAAATAGAGTTTTTATATTCCTTTAAAAGAGTCGTGCCGGTGTTGCACCAGTGTGAGCCGGCCAATAAAGAGAACATTAAATTTTCCGGGTAATTTTAATTACTGCGCTCTTCCGGTACGGTGAGTTAATTATATATTGAAAAAAAACCGGTGTTATTAAAAAATGTAAACGAGGGGATTCTGCCTGACTGTATAAAAGTGACATTAAGCAGTAAATGTCAGGCTTGATTATTTCGACAGGAGGAAGTAATTGGTTCTTAATGAATTTATTTATCTCTTCCTGATGTTTTTTGTCCCGCTCTTTCTGATTATTATCGCCCTTGGGCAGCTTGCTGAAAAAGAGAAGGAGTTTGTTCATTATATCTTTTCACTCTCTTTTATTATCCAGGGGCTTACTGAGATCCAGATAATCCTTTACAGCACATGGGCTTTCCCTGAACTATACTGGCTTATTATTGTTCTGATCCCGGTTTCATATCTGGTTACACCGTTGCTCCTGATCCGTTATATATGGATTTTTTCCACTGATTACAGGTTTTATAAAAAGCATATCTTTCTTTATATCCCGTCAGTTGTCGCTCTGCTGTTCTGCCTGATACCTTTTATTTTGCCAGGTATTGATTTCAAAAGTGAGCATCTAGCCGGTGTACCTGTAATAAGCAGGGAGTTTTTCTCTCTCCCCGTTTATTCAAAACTGCTATACCTTAATTTCATCATGAGCAAGTTCTTTCTTCTTGTGCTGATGACTGCCATGCTTTATAAATTCTACAGAATTTCGAAATACCGCAGAAGCATCAAACTTTCAGCTGTATTCAGGGTAGGATATTTTTTTGCTATTCTGATAACTGTAATGACAGTTATCTGTCTTGCGGGTGATTTTTTTTCTATCAGTGTTGTGAGGGGATCTGTTTTTGTTGCCAATATCTTTATGTGTTCAGTCTATATAGTTTCACGCCGTCACCCCAGCTATAACAGGATGCTGAAAATTGAGATAGAAAAAGCCGGTTATGCACATTCGCATATCAGGGGAATAGATATAGAATCCGTAGTGAGTAAACTTTACAATCTTATGCACGTTGAGAAGGCTTTTGCTGATGAGGATATTACCCTTAAAAAACTTGCTGATGACCTGGGGATAACAAGTCACCAGCTCTCACAGATACTCAACGAGAGGATTAAAAAGAATTTCAATACCTTCGTGAATGAGTTCAGGATAGGGGAGTCCAGGCAGCTTCTTGTTGATGAGCCGGACCGTTCCATTCTCTCAATCAGCATAGCTGTGGGTTTTAATTCTTACACTACATTCTGCACAACTTTTTCAAAAATGGCCGGGATGTCACCAAGCCAGTACAGGAAGGAGAGGATTAAATAACTGAATTCACAATATTAAGAGAGTCTGATAAAAAAAATCATTTTTCAATTTTAATTGACTCATATATAAATTTCTGATTTCCTATACATCAGCATTTCAAAAGCGAGAGAGGATGCGTAAAGTATGTCATTCCCGCGAAGGCGGGAATCTATTGGATGGGTAATGATGGATACCCGTTTTCACGGGTATGACAAAAACTACCCGATATGTACTCTTGATTATTTTACCCATCTCCTCTGCTTTTTTTATTGATATCAGAATCTGCTCCGGAGAGGAACGAATGGATTTAGTTTCCGATAAATATGGTGAAATAAAACTTGTTGATGATATCAACCGGCTCCTCGCCGGCCTCTGTGGTGAGAATAACATAAGCGTAATAAGAGAGAAGCTTGTGGATATTGTCCTCTTCCTGCGGTACGAGATGAAGATGAAGGGGAGCCTGAAGGGTGAAAAAACAGAATCTCTTGGTGAACTTGAAACTCACGTGATTCAGTTTCTCGACTCCTATAACGGGAGCGGTTTTGACGACCTCTATCTTCTCATCTATGAACTTATAAAACAGATACCTAAATTTAATATCTACGGCATCGACATTACTGAGCTCCGTGACATTGCTCACGACTTCGAGGCGGAGTACAGGTATGATCCCACCTTCGGCTCAATCGCGGCTGATATAAGAAAACTTACTCACCAGCATCTTTCTGACAAGGTGATTTCAAAGATTGAAAAGTTTGAACAGTTCCTTCACTCTGATAAAACAAGTGCGATGATAGATGGCAGTACTGTTTACAATGTAACGGAAGACAGCAAGGAGGCGCTTCTTGAATCGGAGATTTTTCAGGAACTTATATCTTTAAAAAACAAGCTGGAAATCGCATGGTCAGACAGGGGGGAAAGTAAAAACGGTGTAACAAGGGACGAATTGTTCCGTGTTATTGATCAGAATCTGTCGGGACTTATAACTGATGAAATAAAAAATCTCAAGTCCTATGAAAATTTTATCGCGCATGTAAACAGGGCAAGGGGAATCCTGGCAGAAAAGGAGTGGATAGATATATCAATAGGCCGGCTTAGGTATAACCTGAAAAAACTTATTGAAGATATATCGGGAATGGAAGTCAGTAAAAAGGGTGAACTTCTCTTCCGGCTGATCACAATAGATTCTCTCCTTGAACAGATTTCTTTTATATATTATTCAAATATTGTCCATACCAGGTTCAGGATTATAACTGACGAAACATATATTGAATCGCTTCATGCGCTTGTTGACCTCGCTTTTTGTGTAAGGGCTGTGGGGCATGGGACAAAGATACTGGGGAGATTTGCCCTACTTATTGACCGGATTCTCAAGCAGCTAGGCTCAAGGCCGGACAGGGTTGCCCACTTCCCGAGCATTGTTGAAGCGATGAACTCCGAACTGGAGAATAATTTCCTTGCCATAAAGGAACTTTACTACAGTTATCTCGATGACCGGGACAACGCCCCCGCGCTTACTGCGATACTGAATAATATCATCCGTGAAAAAACCACGCATGTTCTCGGTAACCTGATAAACAGTATAAAAAATTATGATGTAAGGAAGTCCGCGGAGCCTTTCCAGAAGATTCTCGCGGAGCTTAAAAAGAAAGATAAGCTCACTATAAAAGATTTTGTCTATAGCTTCGGCACTGACGTTGATGAATCAATCGGGTCTCTTGAAAGACTTGAATTCATGGGGGGAAAGGGTTTTTCTCAGATACGGAATTCAAGGATAATAAGGTCAACCAGGCTTCCGAAATTTGAAGTGCCAAAGGGATACGGGTTTAGCGCCCTCACATGGTATCATATGCAGAAGGGTTACTTTACTGTTGATGATATCCGGAATGAAATTTTCAGGATGATAAAAAATATTGAAAAGAGAACAGGAAGAAGGCTCGGCGATGGCACTAATCCGCTCCTCCTCATGGCAAGGTCAGGAAGTGTTGTATCAATGCCCGGGATACTCGATACAGTGAGCCATATAGGCATAAACCGCGAGATAGTTGATACATGGTCGAAAAAGCTTAAAGAACCGGCGCGTGCCTACCAGGCTTATATAACTTTCATGCTGAGTTATGCAAAAAGCGTACTCGGCCTTGATACGGATTCCATTGTGAAGGAGACCGGGTTTGACAGCTATGTCTCTGTTTTCCGGGAGGGAATGTTCATAATGATGGATGTAGCAGAGGCTATTTTTCAGCTCATCACAGAGAGCGGTTGCGGGGCCTTCATCCCTGACGATCCGTATGAGCAGGTTTACAACTCCGCCATTGCTGTTTTCAGATCCTTTGAAAATGATGTTGTCCGGAGGCAGACGATACACATGGGGATACCTGAGCAGTTCCAGACGGGGTGCCTTATTCAGGAGTGTGTGCCGGTTCTTTCATCTGAAGACTGCTCCGGGGTGTTTTTTACAAGAAATCCTAACACCGGGAGTATAGGGAGTACGCATGAGGAGCAGATCGAATTTGGTGACGGATTCTTTGGTAATGTTATTGCGGATGGAGCTATCACTCCGGGGGATACGGAGGATTTTATCAGGCTCCACCCGGAACACTACGAAAGCTTTAAAAAATTTAAGTATACTGACGAGAGAATCCAGCGCTTCCCTACTGATATTGAGTTCGCTATAAGGGGCGGGGTAACATATATAGTTCAGTCAAGGGTGCTCAAACAGTCGCCTGTTGCCAGGATTATCAACAGCTATGAGTTCTAC
This sequence comes from uncultured Leptospirales bacterium, assembly GCA_964625825.1. Lineage (GTDB taxonomy): Bacteria > Spirochaetota > UBA4802 > UBA4802 > UBA5550 > UBA5550. Next base: position 13,563 of record CAZVFJ010000069.1, read on the forward strand.
AGGGAGAATATTTATACAAAGTATAAGCTGATTAAGAGAACTGCATTCGGCTTGAATAAAAAGATCATAGGCACTTATCTTGACAGGAAGGCCCTGAATGAAGCCCCTGTTGTGGCGCAGGGTAAACCGGTTAATGGCGGGGCTGTGCGCGGCAGGCTTATCAGGGACCAGAACAGTATAAGCCTTTTCGACGGAAAGCTTATATTCATTACCGAGAGCAATGTCCCGCCAAAAGTTATAATGGCTGAGAACAGGTTCTACGGGTACATTTCAAAGGAGGGGGGAGTTACATCCCACGCTGCTCTTGTCGCGATA
>CAZVFJ010000070.1:0-1741 GCA_964625825.1 uncultured Leptospirales bacterium
GTTTGATGATCTCATGAAAATAGATGGTATTGGCGAAAAAACCGCACAGAGAATTCTGGAAATACTCGCCGACGTTGTTGATTTCGACGAAGACGATGAGGCCGGCGAAGAAAAAAGCAATCCGGATGTTGATAATGAATAAAATTTAATAATCAGGACTTTACATGAAAGCTATTGAAGTTGCTACAAAAAATCATGTCACTAATGATGATATTCTCGAAATTTGCAGGGAACTGAATATCCCCTGCGATAAAGATACAGCTGAACTTTCCGAGAGAGAGATATTTCTCATTGAGAAAAAAATTGAGAGTGTAAAAAAAAGAAAGCTTGAAGAGGCCCAGAAGGCTAAAAAGAAGCAGAAGATTAAGCTGAAAAAGGATGTTAAACTTTCGAGTGACTTAACCAGAAAAATCGGAAAGGAAGTTCCTGCTAAAGAGAGTGACCATCATGAGTATCATGAAGCAGCTGCAGGAGAAGGTGAACAGGGTAAACCTGTAAGTCCTGAAATAAAAGTAAAGGCACCTGAAGTAAAAATTCCTCCTGAATCCGGAGAAGCCGATAAGGTAAAAAAAGTATCTGAAAAAGTAAGTGAAGAGCCAAAACCTGCGCAACCCGCCGAGCGAAGAGAATCTCCACAGACAGGTCCGGGAGAAAGGAGAGACCGGGGAGAGAGGCCACAGGGCGAACGTCCGAGGCCACAGGGTGAAAGACCCAGACCGCAGGGTGAGAGGCCTCCCCGCACACAGGGAGACAGGCCTTCATATGGTGACAGGCCGAGACCACAGGGCCAGGGGGGAAGGCCTCAGGGAGAAAGACCACAGGGCCAGGGCACAAGGCCTTCATATGGTGACAGGTCAAGACCTCAGGGGGGAAGGCCTCAGGGACAGGGTTCCCGTGACGGAAGACCTCAGGGTGGGAGGCCGCAGGGGCAGGGCGGTGATATAAGAAAACGATTCCAGGGTGGAGCAGGGAAGGAAGATGCTCCTGTAGCAATTGAAATAGATGATCAGGCTGCAAAGAAGAATAAGGGCAAAGAAAAGGAAAAAGAGAAAGTTAAGGAAAAAGAGAAAGCCTGGATAAGACTCAATAAAAAAGAGAAAGAGGAGGCTGAAAAAGCCCTCATTCTCAAAAAGAAACAGGCTGCCGAACAGAAGAGAAGCTCTGTTCCTGATAAGATAAGCATAACTGAGAATATAACAGTTGGTGAGCTTGCCAAGAAACTTAATATAAAGGCCAGTGAAGTAATAGGCAAACTAATGAAGCTTGGTGTAATGGCTACAATAAACCAGGCAATTGATTCAGATACTGCCGCGATTCTTGCCGCAGAGTATAATGCGGAGGTAGGGGTTGTTTCTCTTTATGATGAAACTGTAATTAAGAACGAACAGGAGGATAGGGCGGAGGATTATACTACACGCTCACCGGTTGTTGCTGTTATGGGTCATGTTGACCATGGTAAAACGAAGCTCCTTGACTGCATAAGAAAGACCAATGTTATTGACAGTGAATTCGGCGGTATTACACAGCATATAGGCGCCTATACTGTTACTATTAAAGGGAAAAAGATCACTTTCCTTGATACTCCGGGTCACGCTGCTTTTACGACAATGAGGGCAAGGGGAGCAAAGATAACAGATATCGTAATACTTGTTGTTGCTGCTAATGATGGTGTAATGCCTCAGACTATAGAGGCTATAAACCACGCTAAAGCAGCCGGAGTTCCAATAATAGTAGCTATCAA
>CAZVFJ010000070.1:1751-11404 GCA_964625825.1 uncultured Leptospirales bacterium
AGCTATCAACAAAATTGATCTTCCTGAAGCTAACCGTGAAAAGGTTAAGCAGGAGTTGACAGCATACGATCTAATAGCAGAGGAGTGGGGTGGAACAACCCTCTTCGCTGAAATAAGCGCTAAGCAGGGGACAAATATAGATGATCTCCTTGAACTTATACTTATACAGGCTGAGATGCTTGAACTGAAGGCTAACCCGAAACTCCTTGCCAAAGGCGCTGTAATTGAATCAAAACTTGATCCGGGCCGTGGTGCTGTAAGTACAGTTCTCGTTCAGAACGGAACTCTTCATATTGGTGATTTCTTTGTGGTTGGAGTTTATTCGGGTAAAGTCAGGGCTATGTTTGATGATAAGGGCAAGCCTATTGATGTAGCCGGTCCGTCAACACCAGTTGAAATCCTCGGAATATCCGGAGTTTCAGCCGCAGGAGATCCTTTTGAGTGTGTTGAGTCGGACAAGATGGCAAAGCAGGTTTCCCAGAAGCGTCTTGAATATAGAAGAATTGAAGCTGCGAAGAAAGTGAGAAAAGTAACACTTGAATCTCTTAATGAGATGATTAAAGAGGGTCAGGTTCAGGATCTCAATATTATTGTTAAGGGTGATGTTGATGGTTCTACACAGGCGCTGACAGAATCTCTTGAAAAACTTTCAAATGAAGAGGTAAGGGTCAGGGTTATTCATTCCGGTACAGGCGGGATTAACGATTCAGACGTAATGCTTGCGTCAGCATCAAATGCGATTATTATAGGCTACCACGTAAGGCCTACTGGTAAGGTCGCTGACCTTGCAGAGAAGGAGAATGTATCGATCAAGTTTTATAATATAATATTTGAAGCTACAGATGATATCAAGGCCGCAATGGAAGGTATGCTTTCGCCCGTTATTGAACAGAAGGTTATCGGTACAGGTGAAATCAAACAGATATTTAAAGTATCAAAAATTGGTACTATTGCAGGTTCTGTTTGCATGAGCGGGAAGATTATACGTAAAGCCAAGATTCGTTTAATAAGGGATGGAGTTGTTATATTTGATGGAAATCTTGCGTCACTTAAAAGATATAAGGATGACGTGTCACTGGTTGAAGCAGGACAGGAATTTGGATTCTCTCTTGAAAACTATAACGATTTAAAAGAAGAGGATACATTCGAAGCATATGAAATTATTGAAACAGCAAAGAAGCTGTAGGTGAATTTAATATAAAGTATGAAATACAGGAAAGACAGATTAGAAGAGCTGATTAAGAGGATTGTTTCGGAGATTATATTTCGCGAGCTGAAAGATCCCAGGATTGGCTTTGTTACAGTCACAGGAGTTGAACTGAGCAAGGATTATGCCGATGCTAAGATTGGTATTTCTATACTTGGAAACGCAACTGATGTGCGGAAGAGCATGGAGGGGATCAGGTCTTCGAGTGGTTATGTACAGAAACTTCTTGGTAAAGAATTGAAGATCAGAAATGTACCGAGGGTATATTTTTTTCTCGATAAGTCTGTTGAAGAGGGTGTTGAACTTGTAAACAGAATTGAAAAACTTGCCGGAGTGGATAAATCCTCAGATGATAATGATATCTCTGATGATTCTGATGGTGAAAGGGAAGAGTAGTTTATAATTTTGTGAAAATTTCAGGTTTTAACAATGCGGTGATTTTGCTTGATAAACCCGAGGGTAAGACCTCTTTTGATACAATTTCCGGATTGAAAAGGCTCGCTGGGATTAAAAAGGTAGGGCATTCCGGGACACTCGATAAATTCGCATCAGGTCTGCTTGTGATTTGCACAGGGGGGGCTACAAGGCTTACAAGGTATTTCCTCGAAAGCGATAAAAGATATACAGGTATTATTAAGCTTGGAATGGAGACAGATACCTGCGATATTACAGGGAACATTATTTCAGAGAAGGGTTTTGTTTCTGTTACTGAAAAATTGATAAAAGATGCAGTTTCGGAATTTTCCGGAAGTATAAAGCAGATACCTCCTTCATACTCCTCCCTTAAAATCAGGGGGAAGAGGGCTTCAGATCGGGTAAGATCGGGGGAGGATGTTCTCCTTGAGGCCAGAAATATCAGAATTGACAGGTTTGATATAAAGGATATTGATTTTGAGAAAGGGGAGATCTGTTTTGATATTCTCTGTTCAAAAGGGACGTATATAAGATCAATAGCAAGGGATCTTGGTTTAAGAATAGGCACCGGGGCATGTCTTTCTGTTCTTCGAAGAACAGAGTCAGGGCAGTTCAGTATAAAAGATGCAGCTGATCTGGATACTGTATGTAGATTTATTAATGGAGACGGAGAGGGCTCCTTCATCCTTGACCCTTCCGTTGCACTGAAAAATTTCGGGCATATGATAGTTAATGAAACCGCTGCGTCTAAGATTAAAAACGGGGCTTTTTTCAGCAATGCTGACGTTTGTTCATATAATAATCCTGAAGGATTTCCTTTTATAATAGAGGATGAAGATAAAAATCTTATTGCAATAGCTGAAATAGATATTGATAAATGGGAGATAATTTACCACTCTGTTTTCAATAATTGATAAATGGTGGTTTAAATAAAATTATAATCAGAAATTCCATATAATGCAGGAAAACCGTTTATTTGAAACGCCTTCGCCAGCGGAAAAACGGGGAACCATGCATTTAAATATAGGATAAAAATAATTTTGAAAAATGTATTAATTAGGAGGATATAAGACATGACATCCAAAGTTGAAACCATTGAAAAATACAAGAGGCATGATGGAGATACAGGTTCTCCTGAAGTTCAGATAGCGCTTCTTTCTGACAGAATTAATCTTCTTACAGAACACTTTAAGATTCACCAGAAGGACCATCATTCAAGAAGGGGCCTTCTTAAAATGGTTGGCCAGAGAAGAAGGCTTCTTGATTACCTGAAGAATAAGGATCTTGAAAAATACAGATCTCTAATCAAGGAACTCGGGCTGAGAAGATAATTTTGAGAGGAAATATTGGTAATATCAGAAAAGGTAAGGTATAACCGGTATTAAAAAAGAATTAATGAGAGGTTATTAATGGCAGTTGATATAAAAGTAGAAGTTGGTAAAAATATTCTGAACTTCAATACTGGTTATCTCGCGAAGCAGGCTGACGGGGCTGTTGCTGTCTCTTATGGCGAAGTGGTTGTTTTTGCAACTGCTGTTGCTTCGAAGGATATTAAAGAAGGGCAGGACTTTTTCCCTCTGACAGTTGATTATAGGGAAAAAGCTTATGCTGCCGGGAAGATTCCCGGCGGTTTTATAAAACGAGAGACCAGGCCAAGCGATAAAGAGGTTCTTGTTTCTAGGCTTACGGACAGGCCGCTCCGGCCGTTATTCCCTGAGGATTTCGTTAACGAGGTTCAGATAATTATTTATACACTCTCTGCTGACAGTCAAAACCAGCAGGATATTTTTGCAATCAATGCTGCCTCAGCAGCTCTTATTGTATCAGGGATGCCTTTTCATGGCCCTGTAGGCGCTGTTAGAGTTGGCCGTATAAACGGGGAGTTTATTGTTAACCCTACATTTAAAGAATCTAAAGAGAGTGATATAGACCTTGTTGTTGCAGGAACAAAGAAAGCTGTTACAATGATTGAGGGGTTTTCAAATAATGTAACAGAAGATGATATGCTCGCTGCGGTTGTTTTTGCTCATGAAAATATCAAGAGGATCTGCGATGCGCAGGAGGAACTTAAAAAAGTAGTTAACAAACCTGCTATGGAATATAAACCGTATATCCCTGATGCTGAACTTAAAAAAGCTGCAAGGGAGAAATACTATCAGGATCTTGTTAACCTGAAAAATATAACAGTAAAGAAACCGAGAGAGGCTGCAAGGGATGAAATACTTGCCCGCGCAAAAGAGGAACTGAAAGAGCAGTTCCCTGATACAATCGGACAGGTTGGCGGCATAATTGATGCGCTTGATGGTGAAGTGATGAGGCTCAGATGTCTTGACGAAGGTATGAGGGCTGACGGGCGTGATCTTAAAGGGATCAGGCCTATAGATATTATGACAGGAGTTCTTCCCAGGGCACATGGTTCAGCGGTATTTACAAGGGGAGAAACCCAGAGTCTTGGTGTTACTACTCTTGGAACACTTTCTGAAGTACAGAAGATGGACAATCTTGAGGGTTTTACAGAGAAGAGGTTCATGCTTCATTACAATTTCCCGCCATTCTCTGTTGGTGAAGTCGGAAGAACGGGAAATCCCGGCAGAAGGGAGATCGGTCACGGGATGCTTGCGGAAAGGGCTCTTGAATGGACTGTGCCGGATTCGGTATCTTTCCCTTATACAATCAGGCAGGTCTCTGAAATTCTTGAATCAAACGGTTCATCATCAATGGCAAGTGTATGTTCAGGTTCTCTCTCAATGTGTAACGCGGGTGTTCCAATTAAAGCTCCGGTTGCAGGTATTGCAATGGGACTTATTATGGAGGATGACAGGTACGCGGTACTCAGTGATATTCAGGGACTTGAAGATCACCTTGGAGATATGGATTTCAAGGTTGCCGGTACTGAAACAGGTATTACAGCATTTCAGCTTGATATAAAAATTGAAGGAATCACTCCTGAGATAATGAAGGTTGCTCTGGATCAGGCAAAGGAAGGGAGGCTGCATATTCTCAGTAAGATGAATTCATTCCTTTCTGCTCCTGAAAAAAATGTTTCTGTACACGCACCAAAGATTAAGACAATTAAGGTGAAGACAGAAAAGATCGGAGAAATTATAGGTCCTGGCGGAAGAGTAATAAAAAAGATAGTTGAAGATACCGGCGCTGAAGTAAATATTGATGATACAGGCAAAGTAGTAATATCATCAGTGAGTGCAGAGGCTATAGCGATGGCTGAAAAGATCATTCTCGGTATTGCAGAGGATGTTGAAATTGGCAATGTATATATGGGTACTGTTAAGAAGATTATGGAGTTTGGAGCTTTTGTTGAGATTGTCCCGGGTAAAGAGGGGTTGGTCCATATATCTAATCTGGATAACGCGAGGGTAAAAGAAGTTTCTGATATCTGCGCTGTTGGCGATAAAATGAAGGTTAAGGTTATCAAGATAGACCGTCAGGGGAGAATCGACCTCAGCAGAAAGGAAGTACTGGAAGAGAGTTAATGGTAATAAAATACAGGAAGGGCAATGATATCTCTGTCCTCCTTGAACCGGTTGATGGCGTGGTCTCTGTCTCAGTGGGACTATGGATCAACAGGGGTTCGAGAGATGAAAAACCTGAACAGTACGGATATGCTCACTTTGTTGAGCATATGCTTTTTAAGGGGACAGAAAAATATTCGGCAAAGGATATTGCCAGAATTGTTGACAGGGTTGGAGGCCAGCATAATGCGGCAACTAACAGAGAGTATACCTGTTATTATATAAACGTGGTTTCTGATTATCTTGAAATGTCACTCGATATTCTCTCCGATATGTATTATAACTCAGTATTTGACAGAGAGGAACTTGAAAAGGAAAAAAATGTCGTCATAGAGGAAATCCGTATGTATGAGGATACTCCTGATGAATTCATCCATGATTTTTTTATGGAGAAGATGCTTCAGGGGCACCCCCTGAGCCATTCTATTCTGGGCTCTATTGAGGGTATCGAGGGTATCACAAGAGAGTCTCTCCTCTCTTTTTATGATGAATATTATATTAATGAAAATGCCATCCTTGTTATAGCCGGGAGTTTTGATCCTGAAAAAGCAAAAGTGCTTATAGAAACTTATTTCAATCGTGGACGAATTAAAACAGTATCATCCCCGATAATTGAAACATCAGCACCGGTAAGGGTTGTGACTGAGCATATTGAAAAAGATCTTGAACAGGTTCACTTTTGCATGGGACTTGAAGGGATAAAAAGAAATGATGAAGACCGGTGGGGATTATATATCCTCAGCACTATTCTCGGTGGGAGTATGTCGTCAAGGCTCTTTCAGAATATCAGGGAGAAGGAGGGGATAAGTTATTCAATATACTCTTTCCATTCATCATATACTGATTGTGGTGTTTTCGGAGTTTACTGTGCCACTCTGCCCAAAAAATATCATTACACGGTTGAACTCATTATGAAGGAGTGCCGGAAATTTTTCCATGAAGGGATTACTGAAGAGGAGTTCCTTGATACAAAGACATATATGAAGGGTAACCTTGCACTTAGTCTCGAAAGCAATGAAGTGAGGATGAGCCAGCTTGCAAGGAATGAGATGACCTATGGCAGGTATTTCCATTTTAATGAAATTGTAAAGATTATAGATGGAATAACAATGGATGATTATATGAGGGTTTCTGAAAGGATTTTCAGTGATAAAACGTTTTCCCTTGTGTCTGTAGGGAAACTAAAAAAGAAGGAAAGAGAACTTCCGGATCTCTCTTTATAAAATATTTCTGGACAATTTTTTTGTTCTGCTTTAGTAATAATTTGATTTACATAAGGCAGGTTTTTTTATAATAATCTAAACCGTGAACTACTTTCTTATTTTATATATGGAGTGATATATGGCACCAAAAGCTGAAGGGATGAACAGTACTATAGGGGAAGGATCGGTATTCGAGGGAAAATTTTATATCAGTGGATCTTTGAAGATTGATGGTAAATTCGAAGGTGAGATTAAGACAGACGAGGAGCTTGTAGTTGGTGAAAAGGGGCGTGTAAAAACAGATATATATGCAAGGTCTGTTGTTGTTGCTGGTACTGTTATTGGAAATATTAAAGCTGAGCAGGAAGTACGTCTTCTTGAAACAGCAAAGGTGTTAGGTGATATTACAGCACCGTCAATTTCTATACAGAGAGGAGTTGTAGCTCAGGGGCAAATAACTATTACCGGAGGAACTGTTAAGAGAGACCCGAAAAAGTTTATTGAAGAGGTCTATAGTGGTTCTGCAACATTAAACAAGGTTCCTGATAGAAAATAGAATTAATGAAGATTGAGACATTTTCCGATTAATAAATATAAATGATTTAATAAAAAAATAATGTTTTTATAGTAATGTTTAAAAAGGGATTTAATACATATAAACTAAAAAATCTGACTATAAATATTTTTACTCATGATATAGTCTTCATTTATATCGGTAGAAAAGGGACGTATATAAAAAATATTTATAAAAAGGATATTATCAGATATTCACGCCTCTTTGCAATGGGTGCTGTGGTTATTTTTATATCCTCACTTATCTTTACGGTAATCCCTTCAGGCGAAGCTTCAGCGGATAATGTTACTACTGGTGAAATTTTTTATAATTCTGATGAAGCTTCTGAAAATGAAGCAGGCGAAAATATTAAGGTTTACAGTGCCAATGATATAAACAATATACTTGAAGATGAAAAGCTGAAAAATGAACTTCTCCTTTCCGCAAGAACTGATTACACTGTACCGGTAAATAATGCCCCTCTTAGTATAAAGACACATAAAGTAAAATTGAATGAAAGTCTTTCTACAATAGCTAAAAACTATGGTGTTTCAATAGATACAATCTGCGGGAGTAATAACCTTAAGTCTTATGACTATATTCCTTCCGGTATTACATTGAGAATACCCAATAAAGACGGGATTCTTTATAACATGAAAGAGGGTAATAATATAGTTAATCTTTCAAATAAATATAAGATTCCTGTGGAAAAGATTCTTGCTGCAAATAATTTTAGAAATGCTGATTTTGTCCCTGCAGGAGAGCTTGTTTTTATCCCGGATGCAAAACCTCAAAATATATTTGATGGATTTTTATGGCCTGTTAGAGGTAGAAGAATTACCTGTGGTTTTGGATGGAGAAAAAATCCCTTTAACCATGAATATAAGGAATTTCATAAAGGTCTTGATATTGCCGCAAGATACGAATCTGTGAGAGCTACAAAATATGGTATGATCTCTTATGCCGGATGGATGGGAGGTTATGGAAATGTAATTATTATTGCTCATCCCGGTGGATGGAAATCACTCTACGGGCATCTTTCCCGCATTATGGTTAAACCGGGGCAGTATGTAAAACAGGGCCAGCAGATAGCTCGTAGCGGAAATACAGGCCGTTCGACAGGCCCACACCTTCATTTTGAACTGATCAAGAAGGGTGGGCACACCAATCCCAGAAAATATCTTAAAAGATAGACCTGATTATCGTCTAAAACTCACTTCTCTAAAAATTTATTGACTCAATTTAGCCTCTCTGTGATTTATTTATCTTTATAAATGAGATTATATAGTTTTGTGAATTAATAATTATAACTGATGATAGTTTTATTTATAGTAGCTTAATTATAAATTTGTTTTGCATATCAGCCCCCTGAATCCCCCGGAGGGGGGCTTTAATGCCTTGCCCCCTATGGGGGTGCGGGGGAAGATTACAGTTAATATAAATTATTGTTAATAACGGAGCCCATTATGCTTAAGAATGCGAATTTTCTATGCGAAATCGGAACTGAGGAGATCCCTGCCGGTTATATACCTGTTGCTATAAATTCTTTTAAAACAATTATGAGGGATAAACTCACAGATGCGAGGATCAATTTTAGTGAAGTTGAGGTTTATGCGACTCCGAGAAGATTTACTATTCTTGTTTCCGGACTTGCTGATAGCCAGAGGAGTGAAACGGTTGAATTGAAAGGACCCTCCGCGAAGGCTGCTTATGATGCGCAGGGGAATCCGACAAAGGCATTACAGGGATTTCTCAAGGGGAATGGCATTGAGCCTGGCGATGTTGTTGTGAATGAGACGGATAAGGGTAGTTATATTTTTGCGACAAAAAAACTTGAATCGGAAAAAACTGATGAAATTATATCGGGGATAATTGAGAATATAGTACAAACTCTACCTTTCCCCAAGAGGATGAAATGGAGTGACAAAAAAGTCACTTTTCCCAGGCCGATTGCTTATTTTCTGCTGATGTTTAATGATAAAATTATACCATTTGAAATTGAAGGAATAAAATCAGGTAACCTGAGCAGGGGGCATTTTGTTCAGTATAACAAAATGATTGAAATAAATAAGATCGCTGATTATGAGGATATTCTTCGCAAGAACTGGGTAATCCTTGATCAGGATGAAAGAAAGGAACTTATATGGAAAGATCTGAAAACTGCTGCCGAATCAGCAGGCGGAGTACTTTATGATGATGAGGATCTTCTGGACACAGTTACTTATCTTGTCGAAAAACCTCATATAATTATATGTGAATTCGATAAAAATTTTCTCCAGATCCCTGATATTGTTCTCATCGCGGAGATGAAGGAACACCAGAAATATTTTGCAATTACTGACCGTAACGGGAAACTGATAAATAAATTCCTTGTCACTGCTAATAATCCTGAAAATAAAAATATAATCAAAGGGAACGTGAAGGTTATATCGGCAAGATTTACTGATGCCGGATTTTTTTATAAAGAGGACGCGAAACATAAACTTGAAGAGAGAGTGGATTCGCTTAAAAAGGTCCTCTTTCACAAAGAGCTCGGAACAATTTATGACAAGATCGTCAGGGTGGGAACTGTTGCTGATACTCTGATTGATGTACTTCAAATTGATCCGAAAACGGCTGAAAAGATAAGGAGGGCTGTACTCCTTTCAAAAGCCGACCTTGATACGGCAATGGTTTATGAATTTGCATCTTTGCAGGGACAGGTCGGAAGGATCTATGCTCTCAACGATGGGGAGGACCCGGAAGTT
>CAZVFJ010000070.1:11414-13821 GCA_964625825.1 uncultured Leptospirales bacterium
CCTCACCGAGTGCCGCAAGGCAGGCAACCCGGATATGGTATATGAGTTCGCTTCGCTACAGGGGCAGGTGGGGAGGATTTACGCGCTTAACGACGGAGAGGACCCCGAAGTTGCTGACGCAATAAATGACCACTACAGGCCGAGGTTCAGCGGGGACAAAGTACCTTCAGGTATTGTCTCTATTGTACTCTCTATAGCTGAAAAGGTTGATAATATTTTTGGTTCTTTCTCTGTAGGAAATATCCCCAAGGGCTCACAGGACCCTTATGCCCTTAGACGGCAGGCTAATGCTATAGTTGAGCTTATTATCAGAAATAACCTGAAACTTCAACTTAAAACGGTACTTGAAAAGTCAGCTGGAATTTATAAAGATGGTACTGCTCTTACAGGAAAGATTGTTGATTTTATCAATGCAAGGGCAAAGACAATTTTCACAGATGACGGGTTAAGGTATGATGAGATTGATGCGTGTATGATCGAAGGTAATACAGATTACCTTGAACTTCATAGAAGGGCTGATAGCCTGAACAGCTTCAGAAAAGACGAAAAGTTCTCAGAACTCCTGCTTGGATTTAAGAGGATGAATAATATACTTGCAGGGTTCAGAAAAGATAATAAGGACTATAAGCTGTCATTCAAGGATGCTCTCATGGAAGAGAAAGAGGAGCGCGATCTTTATGCCTTCTTTAACAGCAAAAGCGGTCAGATGGCGAAATTTATCTCTGACAGTAAATATATTGACCTTTTTGAACTTATTACGGATGCTAAGCCGTTCATAGACGCATTCTTTGATAAGGTGCTTGTAATGGATAAAAGGGTTGAAGTAAGAGACAACAGACTCTCGATCATCGAAGGGATCCTGAACAACTTCAGGAACCTCATCGACTTCTCGAAGATTGCAGACACTCAGGTCAGTTAATGTTAACCCTGGCTGACCCGCTTACTGCGTCTATATCTGTGTGGATGTTATAATTAGATTCATCTTCTGTATAGGGTCTAGATCCGGTATCTTCATCAATTGGTTCATCCCAGTGGATAAAGCTAACTCTATAGAAATAAACTCCGGTATTTGAATTTGCATTTAAATGAGTATAAGTCCCTGTTGTGCCTGAAGCCAGTGAACCTGTATCCCATCGGTCAGCAATTGTTATGTAACCTGAATATTCATCATTAGCTTCTCTTGTCCTGTATATCTCAATCCCGGCAAAATCTGATGATAAATCTGTTTCACCCCAGGTAAGGACAACATTAGAGCCATCCTGCTGTGCGTTAGCCGAAAAAGATGCCCTGTCGGTAATTGCACCCTCTATCGTATCAGATACATATGAACAGCCGGTGAACAGGAGCTGAAGTATTGATATAAATATTATTATTTTAATATATTTCATAATTGTCCTCTTTATAACCTTACAAATAAGCTTCCTTCAACAGCCCACTTGTCCGCTGCCTCAACAAGTTTTTTAAGATCACTGGAGAAGTTATATTCTGCTTTCATATCTCCGCCAAAATGAATAAAATCAAAATCGCAACCGATTATCCAACCGTAAACTGCGTTACCCTTCTCAGGATTATCCCTGTGAATCATTATTGATGGATCCCAGTACCAGCTCATTCCTGTGTATGCCTTAAGCTTTGCCTGGTCAGATGGTGTTATCGGGTCGTAGCTCAGTAGTATATACCACTCTTTTGCTTTTGAAACATTTATTTTTTCAGAAGTATCCTCTTTTGTATAAATGCTGTCAGTGATATACTGCGCCCCCAGAAACCCTTCAACTGTAAAGGCTTTAGCGAACCGCTGATTTATTTTCAGAGAATATATATAGAGACTGGCGGTATCTTTTGAGTAATCAGCTGTCAAACCTTTGTTTACGTAGGTATCTACCCATACCGGGTCATATAGTTCATCATTGTAAGCTGCAGTTTTTTCAAAACCGAGAGTAATTACCGGGAAGTAGATACTCCTGGTATCCATAATAAATCCGAGGCCCTGGTTCAGCGCGAAAGAAACCTTTGTTGATTCCGGCTTACCTTCATCTATGTTCATACTGAATGCCATGACCTTGTATAACTCAATAGCGACAAATTTTTTCTTGTAGCTTTCAACAGGGTCGGAGTAATCCATTGTCCCGTCATCATCGGGGACATATTCGTTGTTTATTATATACCCGCCGTGGAATATAAAATATGGCCTGAATAATAAGGATATGGCGTATATATCGTCAAAAAATTGAGAGTGTTTGTAGTCGGATATCGTTTCAGTTCCTGCGCTCCCTCTATCCACTTCGATATCTTTCACAAGCCCGTAGTGGAAACCGGTTGTTGTAAGTGCAATGATGAAATCAGTCCCGTCGGTATTTTTTCTGAATCCTCCGATAGGAAGTGCAAGTGTCATACTTCCATATGTCCT
>CAZVFJ010000071.1:0-13789 GCA_964625825.1 uncultured Leptospirales bacterium
GGATTTTCTGATACAATGAAACTTGTAATTTTAAATAAACCGGGGAAGGGGCATCTTGATGATCAGGATAAAGATATTCCAAGCTGCCCGGTGGCTACCTTCACCTGTATGTCAGCGTTAGCCTCTTCTTTAAACCCGGAGTATAATTCTAATATTAACAAAGCAGCCCGATTCTTTCTCAACGGAAGTTTTCACTTTAAAAATAAAAAATTCAGAACACGATGTGGTCTCTTTACTAATCCATTAATCCCCGGATATCCTGTGATGTCCCAATATGATATTATTTCTCTTCTGAGGGTTATCGCAGTTACAGACTTCTGGAACTGCGGAAGATTTGGTGAAAATTTCAACTATGTTATGACTCTTCAGGGAGATGACGGTAAATGGGCGTCATTAAATTATAATAACGGAATGATTCATGAAAAAAAAGGGTGCAGTAGATGGGTTACATTAAATGCGATGAGAGTAATAAAAGCTGTGACAGACAAAGAGGCTTAATTGGAGAAAGCGTAACCTGCTGAAACGATAAAGTTAATAGTCTGCATGGAGGTTGAGTTTTTTCCTTCGAGATATGTGTTCCCATTCTGGCTCAGATTATACCCCGGACTGAATGTAAAGTTGTAACTTGTCCACTCGCCGCCAAGAGAAAGATAAAATCCTCCGCTGAAATAAATTGCGAGTGAAAGTTCCGCTCCATAAATTATTCCATTAACATCTCTTTTTCTATCTCCGCTATACCCTGAAATAAGTTCAGCTGCCACAGGGGTTGCATTATATTTTGCAATTGCATAGCCGATCATCGGATTTAATGTTATGTCCCACTGTCTCCTTGTCGTAAGATGAAATGATGGACCGAGTAATAAAGAATAATTTTCATACAGATTTTCAGTCCAGTTCTGATAATCTGAACCGAAGGCCGTTCTTTGTACTACCACAGACCTTCCTAACTTGGTTTTTACCCCTACATAATCCATGGGCATATATTCAAAGAATATTCCGAAATCATAAGAGAGGTGCGTTATTATAAGTTCTTTGGTTATCTCACTTTCCTCAAACGTATAAGTATTACCGTTAACAAAATCTTCTTCAGCAGTTATCGCATCGCCATATGGAATTCCCAGGGAGAAAAATCCTCCAAGAAGCATCTGGCCTTCATGGGCTCCTTCCGGAGGTTTGTCAAGCTCCTCAAACTGGGAACTTAAGAGAACTGTCCCGTTTATCAGAAAGAGGATCAAAAGGAATATTTTTAAAATTATTTTCATAAAGTTATATCAGTAGATATAAAATCCTCTCCCGCTTTTTTTCCCTAAATATCCTGATGCGACATATTTTCTGAGAAGCGGGCAGGGCCTGTATTTGAAATCAGCATAACCCCTGAACATCTCCTCCCCTATATTAAGAATTACATCAAGTCCCACCATGTCAGCAATCTCAAGAGGGCCCATTGGTATATTTAGTCCCTTCTTCATAGCCTTATCTATAACTTCCGGTTTGGCTCCTCCCTCATAAAGAAGAAAAGCTGCTTCATTTATCATCGGAAAGAGTATCCTGTTAAGATAAAATCCCGGATAATCTTTTGCCTCTATAAAATCTTTTTTAAGCTTTTTCAGAAATGATTTAGACATTTCTATTGTCTCAATTGTAGTACAAAACCCGGGTACAATTTCAACGAGTTTCATAACTCTTGCGGGATTCAGAAAATGGAGGCCAATAACAGATTCCGGCTTTGTTGTAGCAGCAGCTATCTCTGTAATAGAGATCGATGATGTTATAGATGCCAGTACTGTTCCCGCTCCTGCAATTTTATCAATTTTAACGAATATATCCTTTTTATTTAAAAGATCTTCATTCACTGCTTCAAGAAATATATCGGAATCTGAAAGTTCTTCAAAATTTTCCACAATGATTATATTATTCAATATACGAATCTTCTCATCATCAGCGATTCTTTCATTCTTAATATACACATCAAGTCTGGATGAAATTATATCTTTTGCATTTTCGGCTTTTTTATGATTTATATCAAAAAGTCTGATCTGAAATCCTGCTTCTGCGGTCATGTGAGCAATATCTGTACCCATGACTCCTGCTCCGATAATACCCAGCTTGTTCATAATAAGGCCTCGTTTCATTTGATAATGTACATTACAGTCGGTAACTTTTTTATCAAGAATAAAATAATTGACTCTATTTATATTTTAAGATTATTTATTAGTAAACTGTTTACATATTTTCAAATATCATTCAATATTATTTTAATAACATCTGAGTACTGTGAAACAGGGATCTTTAATGAAGAATATAGATAAAACAAAGCAGAATATCAAACTTAATGAGCTTGATGAAAAACAGAGAAAGGAACTTTTCCAGAAATTTACAGATGCCGGAGGTAAAGTCCTGTCTGAAAAAGAGACAAGGAGAAGTCTTGTAATAGACAGGGATAAGCAGAGAGAGCATCAACAGAGACTTAATGCACATTTAAAAACCATAAAGGAAACTACAAGTACTACTCCTTCAGTAGGAAGATATTCAAAAACTGCTATAAAACCAAAACATTTTACAGGGGATACCCCTTTTAACAAATTTCGTATAAGAATGAAGCTCCGTTTTATGAGAGTAACCGGTTTTAATACTTTATTTTTTCATGAGAAATTTCTTAATTCTTTCACCGGTATTTATAAAACGTCACTTATGGAAATCCAGATGGCTTATCTTGTTATTTTTAAAAGGGATCCGTCAATAGGCAGGAGAATAATAAACAGGCTGGATAAGGCATCTCCGATTTTTTATGCTATAATTGAGAGGGCGGGAGAAATTTTTGATCCTATGGCGATCGATCAGATTTCTGAGAAATATCTTGAATATCCCTCGGTTCCTCAGCCTGTTACTGATCTCAGGGATGATTTGATTGCCCTTTTCAGGCCTCTTTTTATTTTAAAGCCCTATGAAAATACTCTGATGAACTCTTTTGAAAAAGCAATTGATATATATTCAGACATATATGATTCGAAAAAAAATAAAAACATAAGAAAGAAGGATATACGCAATGCCCTCTTTATTATTTTTAATAAGCTTTACCCCAGGCTTCATTTTCTTTTCTGTCAGTACTACGGGATTCTTTTCACGGAAAGCGACAAAATGATAGAGGAGCTCCTCGGAATAGCTCCTGCTGAAAAACCTGAGACAAGGAGCAGAGGGGCCCGAAATACTTCAGCTTATAATAATGCAGCTGTATCAAAGCAGGAAGAACCTGAAAAGGAATCAGTTCCAGAAGAGAAGCCTGCACCTGAAGAGGATATTTCTGTTAAAGAGGGCCTGAAGCTTATGCACAGGCTTGATTTTAGCACCCTTCGGAAAATGTATGATAAAAAGAACAGGTTTGACCAGATATATGACAATGATAAGACATTCCTCGCTTATCTCCTTTTTCTTGAGTTTGAAAATGAGTATTCAGTTATATTAACTACAAACCAGATTAAGTTTAATATAGATTTTTCATCGAACACAAAAGTCGATTACAAGGAAATGATGCAGGATCTTTTTAACAGGATGAGAAAATGTCATGAAGGGTTTCTCTCCTACTATGAATCTTATGCATCATACAGCAAAATCAAAATGGCAAAACCGGTTAGTGATGAGCAGTATATAACATATACAAAGCGTCTTGATGAAGTTACCAAACGAAAAAATGATATAGGGATACAGAGCAGATATACCATCAGGGTCTTTATGGATAATGTTTCTTCTTTGCTGGCTGAACTTGTTGAAGATATGAATGCAAGACAATTATATATTAACAATCCACAGGATATACTTGAACTCTTTTATGAAATTGAGGGTGAAAAAAAACTTAAAAATAAAAAGATTTATGACGCTATACAGATAGCTCAAAGATTTGCGGCAGCTATGGCATTCAGATTAAAACCGGGAGGAGATTTAACCGGGACTACAGAATTTATGGAAGATGCCGAATCAATTAAGAGCGGTTTTGCTGATGAAGGAGATTCATCTAAGAAAGATTCGATTCTTGATGAACTTGAAGATATTATCTAACCTCTGATTTTTTTTCACGAATTATATCAAGCCTCTTAGAGAGAATTTCATTTCTTTCAAGAGATAAATTTTTATCCCTATAGGGTTCTGACCTTGGATTCTGCATAATTTCCTTAATACGCTCTGAACTGAGAGGTTCAATTTTTCCCGATTTTGTAGCAATGGTTCCTTCCTTTTTTCTACCTACTGATGGCCCCATTCCGACAGTAAATCCTGCCTCAATCATGGCCATCCTTACGTGATCTGCGCTTGAATATGTTGTGAGAATCCCTTTATCGGTCATAAGTTTGTTGATACATAAAAAATATTCAACACTCCACATTTCAGGATTTTTTGAAGGTGAGAATGGGTCCTGAAATACAGCATGAAAATTATCCGGCTTTAATTTTTTTATAAATTCGCGCCCGTCACCAAAAAGTATTTCAATGGATATATTTCCGGTTTTACCTCTCCCTTCAGTATATGCATGTTTAATAAAAGTATAAATATCATCTCTTTCATCATTAAACCTTATATGATTCATAAATTCGAGAAGACCCCGATCTTTTTCAAGGGAGATTATTTTAAGAGTTGAATTTGCCCTTTTGTTTAGAAACTCATGGATCAATGCAAGGACATTGTATCCTAAACCGAATCCGATATCAAATACGTTTATTGTTTTTACATTCAGCTCGGTTACACCTGAAGGATATACGTGCTTCAGCAGTGATTCCTCATAAGCGCCTGAATCTGAATGCATTGCCTGATCATATTCTTCAAGAAAAAGAGTTGATGTGCCGTCACCGGTTGTTATTAAATAATTATTTTTATTACTCATAAAATTTGGATTTTCCTTTTATGATCGGTTTTTTAAAGAATATAGTTGTATCTGACAGCAGGTCGTCTCACATTCATTCGAAATGACAGTATGATTAATGATTTTTAGATAACAATACTGTCAACATTCAAAAGGGATTATGGGGAAAAAAGTTATTCTTAAAGGCCGGGTTCAGGGAGTAGGGTGCAGGGGTTACTGCTCGGTTTATGCGCGGCATTACGGGATACATGGTTCGGCCACAAATATGGGTGATGGCTCTGTAAGGCTCATCATCGATTCTGATGACGAAAAACTTGTGGGGCGATATGTCAATGCACTCCTGACAAATTCTGCCGGGCACCATTTTTATGGAAGGATTACTGATATTGATGTTTCTGATTACTCCGGGAAAGTTACAGGGGATTATCTCTTCTGAGCTGCTTCCAGAAGTACCGGCTTAATTGTTTTAACCCGCCTGTAGCTTATCTTATTAAAACTGTTCTTCAGATCCTTTGTATTCATTTCAAGAAATGCGTGATAGGGAGTATCTTTAACAAAAGTATAAAAATCCTCTGAGTAATCAAGATACTTTTTCTCAAAGCTCTTCTTTGAATGACCGTGAGCTTTTTTGAATTTACCCATCCTTCTGATGTCTCCGTTGAAATCCGGGTTAATATGATAAAGCTCATGGAACATTACATTCACTTTTTCTTTTGCCGGGAGATCAAAGAATTTTGGATTGTAGTAGTATATCAGGTAGCGGATTTCGATATTATTATGAATAATTTTCGGGATGGTGTAGAGTCTTCCACGGAAGTTTATTATATCAGAGCCATCCTCGAATTTAAGAGGGACAAGCTTCCCGTATATTCCTCCTCTACTGTCGCTTCTATTTGAGGCGCAGCAGAGAAGCATCCTGTTTATGTCGTATCCCCTGAACTCCTCCGTGCGGAGAATCATCTCATGGGTAATAAGCGACAGGGTGTCTGTAAGATTTATTGATGAGTGGATCATCAGTTTACGGATGACCTCTCTATCATCTCTTCAGCATGTTTTATTGAGAGGTCTGTTATCTCCTCCCCTGCAAGCATCCTTGCAACTTCACGTACCTTTTCTTTATCGGAGAGCCTTTTTATTATTGTTGTAACACGTCCGTCACTATTACCCTTCTGAACAAGAAAATGAGTGTCTGACATTGATGCAATCTGAGGGAGGTGCGTAATCAGGAGAACCTGTCTGTCTTTCGAGAGGTTTTTCAGTTTTCTCCCAACAATCTCCGCCGTTTTGCCGCTGATCCCCGCATCAACCTCATCAAAGATAAGCGTTTCAACTATATCAGCAGACTGGATTACATTTTTAAGGGCGAGCATAATCCTCGACATCTCTCCACCCGAGGCGACTTTTTTGAGTTGTCTCAAATCCTCACCTTCATTTGCCGAAAGAAGAAATTCAATCCTGTCTATGCCGTGCGGGTAAAGGATATACCTGTTGTTATCATTTTCAATATCACCGTCCGGGCTGGTTTCTCTTTTAATTGATATTTTAAAAACAGTCCCTGCCATACCGAGGTCTTTCAGTTCTTTAATTACAAGCTTCTCAAGGTGCAGAGCTGCTTCTTTTCTTTTTTCTGAAAGAGCCATCGCAAGTTCCTTTGCCTCTTTAACAGTTTTTTTCTCTTCGGTACGAAGCTGTTCCATCTCCTCATCACTTGAGTTTATAGCGTTAAGCTCGTTTTGTGCTTTTTCGGCGTACTGCAGGATCTCCTGAACTGAGTTTCCGTATTTCTTTTTTAGTCCCTGTATGAGATTGAGTCTTTCCTCAACCTGGTTTATCCTTTCAGGGGAGAAATCTATATTGTCCCTGTAATCACGCAATTCCGATGAAGAATCTTCAAGAGAGTAAAGAGCTTCTCGCATTTTGTCCAGCATTGAAGCTATTTCAGGATCTATATCAGAAATTTTCGAAAGGTTTGCTTCCGCTTTTTTCAGGTTTCGGATAACACCGGATTCACCTGTAATCAGTTCTGATGATTCATTCACTTCCTTGAATATTTTTTCTGCGTTGGCAAGGAGATTTGCTTCATTCCGCAGCTCATCATCTTCACCCGGCTTAAGGGATGCGGATTCGATCTCTTTTATTGAAAATGTATTAAATTCGATTCTCCTGGCCTTCTCTCTTTCATCAATCTCAAAGGAGCTTAACTGGTTCCTGATAGAGTATAGCTTACTGTGAACCTCTTTTACTTTTGATACGTCACCGGTAAGACCTCCAAAACTGTCCAGGAGCTCTCTGTGTTTGGAAGTATTTATGATTGTCTGATGCTCATTCTGCCCGTGAATATCTATGAGGTTTTCTGAAATCTCTTTTAATTTTGCAACCGGGATCTGCATTGAATTGGCAAAGCATCTACCTTTACCATTTGCGAATATTTCCCTTCGGAGGATTAGCTGATCATCATCTGTATCTATTCCTGATTCATCAAGAATTGCCGTAAGTTCGCTCATGCCGGAAATATCAAAGCTTGCTTCAAGTGAGGATTTATCAAAGCCGGTCCTTATCATATCGGTACTGAGTTTTTCACCCAGTACTCCTGATATTGCGTCGATAAGAATAGATTTACCGGCCCCTGTTTCGCCGGATAGGATATTGAGTCCTTTGTTGAAATTTACTGTGAGGGAATCTATAATTACGAAGTTTTTTATTCTCAGATCAAGTAACATATTTAACCTTCAGAGAAGTTTTGGAGTCAGCCCCAGTTAAGCTTTTCCCGGAGTATCGAGTAATAATTTTTATCCGGGTGGAGTATTATTTTCATCTTTCGATCAGACCCGCGGAACAGAATTTCATCTCCGCCGCTGAATTTGATAGCCTCCTGACCATCAGTTGTCAATAATAAATTTGTGAGACTGGAGAGCGCCTTTGCCCGTATTTCAGATTTAGCAGGGAGGACAACAGGCCTTATTGAAAGGGAGTGCGGACAGACGGGATTTACTATGCATACATCATTATCAAGTGGAGCGATAATCGGTCCTCCTGCCGAAAGTGAATATGCTGTTGAACCTGTTGCGGTTGCTATGATAAGCCCGTCACCGGAGTATCTACTTAAAAACATGTTATCCACATGAAGTTCAATTTCAATTGCCCTTGAAAATGCCCCCTTTGTAATTACAGCGTCATTAAAAAAGAAGAGTGTTTCCTCTTTACCATTTTTATCATGAACAGCCTCCATTACTGTCCGTTCGGAAATAGTATAATTTTCTGATATTACATCGTTAAGGAATCTTCCAAATTCAGCAGGACTGAACTCAGTAAGAAAGCCGAGCTTTCCTCTGTTTATTCCCATAATAGGGCATTCCCTTTCAAGGAAAATTTTTGCTGTTTTCAGAAATGTTCCATCGCCGCCGATTGCTATTGCAAGGTCAGGGGTGAGATAATCAATCTCATTCCTGATAAATTCTTCAAGTCTTTCGTTGTGAAGAATGCTGTAGTAGGGGAGGGCAACGCTTATCCCTTTTTCTGAAAGGGTGGTGCAGATTTTTTTTATAATCTGAATTGAGTCTGCGTCATCGGGCCTGAAATTTACAGATACTTTTTTAATCATTGTTTTACCATGAAATCATACCTGAATTTCATGATAAGGCCCGGATTTTTATCAAGAAAATATTTCAGATCCTCACCTTTTATTTCATACAAGCTGAGAGGAGTAGTATTTATATAAGTATACTGTGTATTAAGATTCATATATAATCTGTCCGGCTCTCCTATAAAATCACCTTTCCCGAGTTTACCTGTGAGTATGTTGCACCTGCGTACATCCACCTCGCCATCCCTTATGAGGTATATGCTTTTAAATGGTTTTCCCTCCATCATAAATATTCCCGGATCAACAATATTGCACCTGTTAAAAATTGATTCAAGCCAGGTTTTCTGTGTTGAAGTACAGTCTCTCAGGAGCGGATTCATTGAAAGGAGATTCCATGTTTCGCTGCTTCTTATTTCTGCAACCTTTTTAAGTATTTTCTCAAATTCTGTACCAATTATAAAGTTTAAAAATTTATTTTTTTCAATGGTAAACAGCATAACGTCTGTGGCTGCATAAACATGTGCGGCCCTTTTCTGATTGGTTATAAGTGCCACTTCTCCGAAGTAATCATATGGCCCGTAGATTTTATTATTATCAAGCCCGCCACTATCTACAGAAATATTCCCTGAATAGATTATATGGAACTCATCCCCTGTGCTCCCCTTTTCGATAATCTTATCTCCTTTGAAATACCTTTTAATCTCAACAATATCAAGAAACTCCTGGGCTTTCCAGATCGGCATATCCCGCATAAAGTCAATCCGGCCAAACACACTCAGGATCTGATATGCCTCTTCATATGGAGGCGGTTCTGTTTCAAAATAAAGTGTATTCTCCATCCCGAATTTTGCAAGTGTAAGAGATGTCTCTTCGGGGAAATCTTTTTTTGCAATATGGTAAATTACAATTCTCTTCTGAATTTCTTCAGGGAGTGAGTTCAGGTATTTAATTGGAGTATGCAGAGGTGGCACACCGGATTCATGATAGATCACTTTTGAGTCCCATGGAAAGCCCGTCAGTGCCTCATATCTGCATTTTTTTATAACTCCTTTTTCGTAGAGCTCTTTATGTAGTTCAGGGGAATTATTATGGTCAGACGTATATACAAAGGATTGATCCTGGAACTCCATTCTAAACCCTATTGTAGGTATGGAATGAAGCGCATAGAACAGCCCGAATTTACCGCCATTTATATAGATCGGAGTCCCTATCTTTACAGGATGAAATTCAAAGAGCCGGCTCAGGTATTCAGGTTCAACATCACTTAGGGATGCGTACTTCCGGAGAAAGCTCTTCATTACGGTCTCGGTTGTGTATACATTTACCTTCCCCTCTTCAAGGATCTTCTGGAATGTTCCTGCATCGTGATCCGCGTGACAGTGAGTGAGTATTATACTGTCTATAAATTTAGGGCTTACGTTTGAAGCTTCTAACCATTCGGTTGAGTTAACCGGGGGGTCAACCATTATACCCTGGTGGTTCAGCCATATAATAAAGCCTGATGTGTTCTCGCCGGGATCAAAACCGTGACTGGGGCCAAGACATGTTACACCGAAAAGTGGAGGAGTGTACGGTTCTCTCAGTCTCTCACCGATAGTGTAGGTAGTTTTGTATTCAATGGCTCCCGGCACATCTCCTATGAAGGCATCGCTGTGATAGACCCTGTAATTTCCTTTTTCTGTTATGGAGATAGACAGCCCTTTATATGTGAAATTATTATTTTTAAATATACCGAACTGAACCATGTTGGAGAGTTTATTCCCGTTTCTGAAATACTCCATCTCGGATTTAATGTCTGGAATCCGTTCCTCATCTGTCTCGGAAAAGTCTATTGAAAGATCAAAGTTTTCAGGCCCGAAAAGTGATTCTTCAAGGACTCGTTTGATCTTAGAAAACTGGTAGTCTCTGCAAATAATAGTAGTCTTTCTGCTTCTTATAAAGAAGTTGTAGTAGAGGGGGAATTCAATCTCGGCTATACTGATCCCTTTCATCCAGTTAAACATCTTTTCTGGGAGGACAAATATTTCAGGGACTCCATCCGGTAAACTCATTGTATCCTTAATTGTTTCCGGCGGTGAACCGAATTGAAGGTATCCTGAAGGTGTATCCACAAGGTAACCGCCACGGGGGAGTTCATAAACATTACTGCCTATTAATTTAAGGTCTTCAAGTTTCATTTCTTTTTGTTGTATACCTCTGACGGATTAAATATTTTCACTCCGTCAATTATCGTACTGTTTTTATCCACCCTCCTGAAGAAACAGCTCCTGTATCCTTCATGGCAGGCAGCCCCTCCGATCTGCCTGACCTTGATCAGGAGTGTATCGTTGTCGCAGTCTATCCTCACTTCTTTTATCTCCTGGAGATTACCGGATTCTTCACCTTTTTTCCAGATTCTGTTTTTTGACCTGCTCCAGTAATGGGCCAGCCCTGTATTCATTGAAGTTGAATATGCTTCTTCGTTCATATACGCCAGCATAAGAACTTCACCTGATTCAAAGTCCTGAATAATAACGGGAACCATGCCGCCGCTCTTTTTAAAATCAATTTTTAAAATATTCATTACACTCAACTTATTATATTTTATTATTCCATATAATCACAAAAAGTGGAATTTTATTGCTACCTTTGATTTAATATCTAATCTTAAATATCAGTAACTTATATTGCAATAATATTAATTCTCGTGTCACTGTTCTCTCTTCCGGAGAGACAATTTTATGTCTCTTACTGTTTTGAGAAGTTTATTCCTCAGGATTGAATATTAAGTACATATCTATTGAATTGTCACTGTAATCATCAAATACAGCTATACCGAATTTTTTATAGAGATATATCCTGTGAGAATCTTCCACTGAGATATACAGACCGCTATTACCGTAATTCATTATAAAATTATCCGCTCCATCTGAAAGCCGAACCGCATAATCTGTTACTCTCCCGGAGGTCCTAAGTCCGGCAATCCCTGTTATAATATTATTGTTTGTTAAAACTGCAACTCGGCTCCCCGAGTAGAATATTTCATCATGTTTTATTTCAGGGGCCTGTCCCTTTTTAAAAATTAAAGGAAGAGGGGAGTCTTTTTCTTTAATATCAATTCTGTGATATTCATCTGAACCGGTGAATTTCTCCCCCAGAGTAAAGCCTTCAGCCATTCTTCCCGGAATAACAAGAGTGATATCCCGCGTCTCTTTTTCTAACCGGCCGTAGCCGCATGACGTAAGCAATAAGACAACAAAAAAGCTAGAGATAATTTTTTTCAATTTCTGCTGAGCCTCTTTTGATTGCAGATATTCTTCTTGGATAAATATCGGCAACAGGGGCTTTCTTCTCAAGAAGAAGCCCTGAGATTGTTTTAATATGCAGTGATAGAGTTGGTTTTTCTATGGAAGAAAATTCAAGCGAAAGTTTTTTAAGATGTTCCTTTACGGGAGGGGGGAGGTTCTTCTGTCTTTCGCTTATGTATAGATAAAAATATCCCCCGGGCCTGATAAATGGCGAGCAGAGTTCGGCAGCTGTGTAAACATTAGACATTGCCCGGGATAGCACAATATCGAATTTTTCTCTGTATTCTCTTTCACGGGATAATTCTTCAATTCGGCCGCACCGGGGTTTTATGTTTTTTAGTGAGAGCTCTTCAGAGACATAATCAATGAAACGTATTTTTTTACTATTTGAATCAAACAGAGTAAATTCAATATCGGGATATACTACCGCAAGCGGTATCCCCGGGATGCCTGCCCCTGTGCCCATATCCGCGGCAGATGTTCCACGTGGAACATCTGCAAGGTTTAGAGGGGTAAGGCTTTCGATTATAAGATTCTGAATAATATCTTCAATGGTTTTATGCCCCGTGAGATTGTACTTTTCATTCTCGGAGTGAATGATTTTAGCGTAACGGGTAAGAGTGTTGATTGTGCTATGGGCAGAAACTCCTGCTGTTAAAAATATATCTGTAAGTTTATCCATAAAATGTTCCACGTGGAACCTTATCCTTTTCGGATTAATAATTCAAGGTAAACAATCAGGATTGATATATCAGAGGGGTCTACTCCAGATATTCTGGAAGCCTGTCCGATTGTCTGAGGCTTGAATTTTAATAACTTCTCTCTTGCTTCATTTTTAAGCCCGTTAACAGATTTATAATCGATATCATCGGGAATTTTTTTGGATTCCATTTTTTCTATTTTTCTTATTCTCTCCATGTCCCTGAAGATATATCCTTCATATTTAATTTCCATTTCTATGATAGGGGAGATGTCGGAGCTGCAGGATTCGCCGGCTGCTTCGAGTACTGCGTTAATCCCCAGTTCGGGCCTTTTGATTAATTTGTCCAGAGGCATTCTCCCTCTGATTTCGAGATCGGGGGCATTTCTTTTGAGTATGGCGAGGGCTTTCTCGTCTACATCTATAATATGATTTTTAATCCTGTTAATCGTTGAGTCTATTTCGTCATATTTTTCCGTCATCTCTTCGAATCTCTGGCCGGAGATCAGTCCGATATTGTGCCCGTATTTCATGAGACGCCTGTCTGCGTTGTCCTGCCGGAGAAGAAGCCTGTGTTCTGCCCGTGATGTAAACATCCTGTATGGCTCCGTGATCGTTTTTGTTATAAGGTCATCTATGAGCACACCGAGATAAGCTTCTGATCTGGAGAGTATTATCTGTTCCCTTCCGGTAATCTTTGCGGCTGCGTTGATTGCAGCGATAAGCCCCTGGGCTGCGGCTTCTTCATACCCCGAAGTCCCGTTTATCTGCCCCGCGTGGTAGAGCCCGGAAATTTTTTTTGTTTCGAGAGTACCATATATTTCCTCAGGAGGGACAAAGTCGTATTCAACGGCATAAGCTGGCCTCATGGTATGTACTTCTTCGAGACCGATAACGGTTTTTATCATCTGGAGTTGAACTTCTTCAGGGAGGGAGCTGGAGAATCCGTTGACGTAATACTCGTTGGTATGCAATCCTTCAGGTTCAAGGAATAGCTGATGTCTGTTTTTGTCAGAAAACCTTGTAACCTTGTCTTCAATTGACGGGCAGTATCTTGGCCCGATCCCTTTTATCACACCTCCATAAAGGGGTGATCGGTGTATGTTATCCCTTATGAATTTGTGCGTGGCATCACTGGTATATGTTATCCAGCAGGGGATCTGTTCGGCTGTTATTTTCTCAGTGGTGTAGGAAAAAGGTTCAGGGATTTCGTCGGGATACTGGGCTTCACATTTTGAAAAGTCAATGGTGTCACCGTTTACCCTGGGAGGAGTTCCTGTCTTGAGCCTTTTAACCGTGATCCCGAGATTTCTCAGTGAATCTGAAAGTCCCTCTGATGAGAAGTCGGCAAGCCTTCCGCATCTTTCCTG
>CAZVFJ010000072.1:0-5108 GCA_964625825.1 uncultured Leptospirales bacterium
ATAGTGTTTTTTAAGACAGATAATATATAGGAAAGTTGCATAAATAATTCAGTGGTAGAATATTATATCTATTCGAGATGGCGAAGGGGAATAATACCCGCGCTATTCTCTCTTTCTTTGTAACATCTCTTATTCTGGATTTACAAAAAACTAAATGTATTTCAGTAATAATTCTCAATTTTACACTTAAAAATTTATTTAGGAATACTGAAAAAAATTTAAATTATATTGACGATTATTGAGTATTTTATTAAATTGTAAATAATTAAATATCTCACAAGGAGTATTGTATGTCAGTAAAAGTAACCGATGCAGCAAAAAATGAGGTGCAGGAGCTTATGAAAGGTTCAGGATTCACGAATCCTGCATTAAGAATCAATATGAACGGTTTTGGTTGAGGCGGTCCCCGTCTGGGACTGGTTCTGGATGAACTGGATGAAAATGAAGAAAATGTGTTAAAAGTTAATGATGTTAATGTTATATATGACGGGAGGTTGAAAAATTATATTGATGTTAAAGATGGCCTTACAATTGATTTTCAAAAAGATAGATGGGGTTCTGGCTTTGTTATTCATGGAGGAAGTTCCTGTTAGAGTTAGAACAGATGATGTATATAAAAAAGGCCGCAGTTAACCGCGGCCTTTTTTATGGCTGTTAAGTCTTGATTAAGATTTCCAGAGTCCATGGATGTTGCAATGCTCACGGGCTGTAACATTTGAGGCATTTGTCTTAAAATATGCTTCAGGTTTGTCCCCGGGCTTGAGGAATTGTGTGTATGATATCCCGTCAGCAAGGAGTTCAATCCACTCAATATAATGTTTCTCCTCCATTGGATGGAGTGTGGAACCAACTGTAACCTTATATCCGTCAGCAGATTTTTCAATTACAGGCACATGCTTTTCAGTTGTTTTGTCAGCAGTATGTTCTTCAAGAAGAACCATCGGCTCATTGCAGCAGACAAGTGCCGGAGCCCCATCATGTAATATCTCAATAATATTTCCGCAAATGTTGCATTTATAAACCTGGTTTTGTGCTGTTTTTGCCATAATTTAATTCTCCTTTATAGTTTTAAGTTTTGTTTACATATTGTTAAATATAGCTTTAACCCATCTCTGATAATCCGGGCCACAGCCCTCTTTTACTACTTAACCTTCCCCCGGTACACCCTGTAAACATAAATCGAATAACCTATAACTACAGGCATACCCGCAAGAGCAATCCCGAGCATAACAGAAAGTGTAAGCCGGCTTGAGGACGCGTTAAATGCAGTGATACTGAGTGACGGATCATTTATCGCGCGAACAAGTACCGGGTACTGAAGTGCTCCGGCAATTCCCCATAGCGAAACAAAAGCAAGTGATGAGCCGAGGAAAGCCCTTAACTCGTCACCTTTACTTATAAATATCTTCATAAAAAATAATAAAACAAGAAAAATTGCTGCTATTATCCATGCTGTGATATTATAGCCGCTCCCTTTAACAAAAGCAAAAGACATTATAGCAGCAAAAATAAAGAGAATAATATATCCATACCACACTTTGCCCGCAAGAGCTTTCGCTGTATCATGAATTTCACCTTCTGTTTTAACCATAACATATGTTAAACCCTGCATCATAATTGCTATTAATCCCAGAAGTCCGGTTGCGAGAGGGAAGGGGCGCAGCAACGTAAAGAAATTTCCGGTAAACTCCATCTTTGCATCAAGAGGAACTCCGAGTATTACATTTCCGAGGGCGACGCCGAATAGTATTGATGGTATTATACTTCCAAGAAAAAAGGTTTTAGCCCATATCCCTTTGTTACCGGTTTCAAGTGTAAAGAACTCAATCGATACAGCCCTTAAAATAAGCCCGAAAAGTACAATCATGAGGGCAAGGTAGAATCCGCTGAATACGGTAGCGTACGCGTGAGGAAATGCGGCAAATAACGCGCCGCCTGCGGTGATAAGCCACACCTCGTTTCCATCCCATACAGGGCCTATTGACCTGAAAAGGACTGAAACTTTTTCATCGTCGTTTTTTGTAAGTATGGGGAGTAGTGAACCTATCCCGAGATCAAAGCCGTCAAGAACCGAATACCCCGCAAAAAGGATACCAATGAGGATGAACCATATTATCTGTAGTATTTCCAATGTTTCCATGTTTTACCTCTTAATATCCGCTCGTTCTGATAATTTCTTCGGGCCCTTTTTTTATCATGTTTGTGAGGAATTTAATGAAAAGGATAAAGAGCATTGTGTAGATCGTTGTGAACATTATTATCGTAAGAAGGATCTGCCATGCCGGTACAACGACCGAAGCGGCATCTGCTGTTTTGAGCACATTATAAACAGCCCATGGCTGGCGACCAATTTCGGCAGTCATCCATCCCAATTCACAGGCGATTACGGGGAGGGGGATAGTAAAGAGAAGAACCCTGAGATACCACCCTGTTTCAAAGAGTTTCTTTTTATAGATGAGAAATAACCCGATAAAAGATATGAGCGCGAATAATGAACCGAGCCCAATCATCATATGGTATATCTGAAAGACAATAAATATCGGCGGATAAAGTTCAGAGGGGAATTCATTGAGTCCCTGCACTTTCGCGTCAGGGTCATTGTAAATCATTATACTCAGGAGTTTTGGTATCCCTATTTCGAAATAAGTTTTCTTTTCGGACTCAACCGGGAATCCCGCTACAGAGAGTGGAGCTCCATTTTTTGAGTCCCAGAGTCCTTCCATAGCCGCCATCTTGACAGGTTGAGTTTTGCCAACCTGTACTGCATGCAGGTGCCCGGTGCCGAACTGAAGGAATGACGTTATAATAAACAATGTTAGTGATATCTTCAGCATAGGCCTAGCGTAATCGAGGTCGCGTTTTTTAATTATGTACCAGGAACTTATTCCAGCGAGGAAAAGAGCCCCGGATTGCCATCCTCCCACAATAGTATGGAGGAACCTTTGCATTGTGGAGTAATTGACCGCCGCCGCAAAAAAGTCAGTAAGGACCGCGCGCCCGCCTTCAATTATAAATCCGGCCGGAGTCTGCATCCATGAATTCGCGATAATGATCCAGAGTCCTGAAAGATGTGACCCGAAAAAAACAAGGAAAGCCGAAAGCCAGTACATCTTCTTGGAAACCCTGTCCCTCCCGAATAGCAGTACACCGATAAATACAGATTCAAGAAAAAAGGCGAGTATACCCTCGGCCGCAAGGGGCGCTCCGAAGATGTCACCGACGATCCGTGAATAGTTTGACCAGTTTGTTCCAAAGGAGAATTCAAGAACAATACCGGTTGACACACCAATTGCAAAAATAAGCGCAAATATTTTAACAAGAAATTTAGATATATTTTTGTATATTTCTTTATCAGTTTTTATATATAGTGTTTCATTTATTAAAATCAATAATCCCATTCCCAGCGTAAGCGGAGGGAAAATGAAGTGAAAGCCCGCAGCAAGAGCGAACTGTATCCTCGATAGAAAAACAGCGTCCATTATTATCCTCCCCGGATTTGTTTATTAACAGCTTATGCTTCGGGTTCGAATTCTTCTTTCCCGACACCGCATACAGGGCAGACAAATGTGTCCGGGAGGTCTTCAAAAGCTGTGCCGGGCGCAATCCCCTCTTCAGGTACACCCTTTTCAGGGTCATAGACGTATCCGCAAACTGAACATACATATTTCTTTTTCATCATTACATCCTCCTTTTTTAAATTCTGCTGGTTGTGGCGTGTTACGAAATATTAAGAATATATCATTTCGAACGCCTTGCAATTTTACTGGTGAGAATTTTTTTATATTATAATTTTCTGATATAGTTTTCTCACTCATTATCGTTTTTTCAAAATAACAATAGTGAAATAATTAAGCTGTAAAGTATTAAACTAATTATTAAAATAATAAAACATTAAAAAAAAGGAAAGCAAAAAAAATGTTTAATGTAAAAATTATTATATTACTTTTACAAGGTCGTTTCTAATTTTTTTTAACGCATCTTCATCCGGCCTGTATTTGATGCTGACCGCTTCAAGCATTTCGTATCCGCATGAAGAGAGAATTTCATGCACCTGCTTTACACTCTGGCCTCCCCATCCGAATGAACCGAAGGCCATTCCTTTTCTTCCTTTAGGGGCAAGCCCTTGCAGGTATGTCAGGAACGCGGCCACCGTAGGGAGCATCCCGTTATTAAGAGTAGGTGAACCCACGCATATATACTCCGCTTCAAGAATCTCTGTCATAATGTCTGATATATGACTAAGCTGAAGAGAGATCAGCCTGTACTGGTATCCTTTTTCGCTGAACGCGGATGCGATAGCCTCAGCGATTTTTTCAGTGGAGTGCCACATTGAATCATAAACGATTAGTGCTTTCTTTTTCACTTTGTTTGATGACCATTGCTTATATTCTTCAATAATTCTGCTGACGTTTTTACGCCATATAATTCCGTGGCTTGTCGCGATTTTCTCGATCTTCAGGCCTGAAACATCAGCAAGAGCCCTCTGCACCTGGGCCGAGTATGGGAGTACAATATTAGCATAGTACTTGCGGGCCTCATCTATAATTATATCTAGTGAGTACTCATCATCAAAGCGTTCTGATGTTGCAAGGTGCTGGCCGAATGCGTCATTTGAAAAAAGTATCTTCTCTGCTTCAAGGTATGTCACCATGGAATCAGGCCAGTGAACCATAGGCTCCGGAACAAATGTAAAGGTGTATTTCCCTGTATTCAGGCTATCACCGGCTTTAACTGTTCGGATTTTCCAGTCAGATTTATAATATTCTTTCAGTATCTTCTCACCATTAGCTGTAGAGATAATCTCCGCAGACTTTGCTATTCTTAATACAGCAGGAAGAGCACCGGAGTGGTCCATTTCTGAGTGGTTGATAATAATGTAATCTATCTTCGACGGATCAATTACGCATGAAATCCTCTTTACCATCTCTTCAGTGAATCGCTCTTTGACTGTATCTATAAGAGTAATTTTTTCGTCAATGACGAGATATGCATTATAGGTCGATCCCTTCTGTGTCAGGTAGCCGTGAAAATTCCTCAGGTCCCAGTCAATGGCTCCTACCCAGTAAACGTTATCAGTCAGTTTTACCGGCTTCACATCTCCCTCCTTC
>CAZVFJ010000072.1:5208-9599 GCA_964625825.1 uncultured Leptospirales bacterium
CTGCATAACCTTGCCCTGGAGGATAAGATATATCTTGCTGTCGCGCATGATGGACTTAAGGGGTTAACTCTTCCGGAGGAGACTGCGGAGGCTGAATCCTGCCAGAAGTGTCATGTTCCTGTAGGTTTCATTTCAGGATTTCCTAAAAAGACTTCAGATAATATAAAGAAAATTAAGGAGCCCGCGACTCAGGGGGTGCAGTGTGATTACTGTCAT
Organism: uncultured Leptospirales bacterium; assembly: GCA_964625825.1. GTDB lineage: Bacteria > Spirochaetota > UBA4802 > UBA4802 > UBA5550 > UBA5550. The sequence continues at coordinate 5,425 of CAZVFJ010000072.1, forward strand.
TCAATAACAGGCGCCTACGAGAAATATAATGCCTATTATAAATATGAGCCGGGTAACGGGGTTGATGATCCCGGAATTAAAAGAGGCCCAATAAAAGATTCGAAATCCAGTTTCCATGAAACAGAATATTCCGAATTTCATACAAAGTCAGAGATATGCGGGACATGCCATAATGTGAGACATGTCGTTTATGGCACGTGGCTGGAAACTACATTTGAGGAGTGGGAGGCAAGCCCTTATAAAAAACAGGGTGTACAGTGTCAGGACTGCCATATGTATCAGAGGTCAGGTCATCCGGCAACAGGCTCAACTGCCAGAGATAAGAATCCAGGTGTAGCGGCTGATGGCGGGCCTGAGTATGAGCATATATTCACGCATTATTTTATAGGGGGGAATACAATAATTCCCGCGCTTGATAATGATAAGCCCCGTGTCCGTATGGCAGAGGATAGATTAAAGAATGCTGTTGACCTCGAAATTGACGGTAAAATGGATGGGGAAAATATTACTATAAGGATCACAAATAACGGTGCGGGGCATGATGTGCCAACCGGTGTTGCTAATATAAGGGAGGTATGGCTGAAGGTTATTGTTAAAGACAGGAAGGGAAAGACTATTTATTCAGGCGGAGTCCCTGATAAAAAAGGGTATATTGATAAGAAAGCAGTTACCTTCGGAGTGGTTTTTGGAGACGGGAAGGGGAATCCTGTTGATAATCTCGCTAAAGCAAGAGAAATTATCTCTGACAGAAGACTTAAGCCTATGCAGGAGCATGTTGAAAAAATTAACCCGGGTGTGAGCGGGGATAAATTTACAGTGGAAGCAGCAATGATGTACAACCTCATATCACAGAAGAGTGTTGATAGCCTGAAGGAGCTTAAAGGGATGAAAATCAAAACTGTTGTAATGAAAGATATTAAAGCGACAGTAACAAGATAGGTTTACCTGCTCCGGAGGGCCGGTTTATTTCTGCCCTCCGAGAAGCATCATCCTTGATGTCGCTGTCGCGATGAGCTTGTTTTCAGGTGTGTATGCCTTACCTTCGAATATGATAAAAGTTCTTGTCCTTTTTACGATCTTCGCTTCACAGATAAGCTCTTTCTCGTCCGGGTGTATTGACCGTATAAATGTGGTGTTAAGGTCAAGACTGGTGGTGGGGCACTTTGCCTCAAGGTATGAGAATGGTCCGAATGTAGTATCAAAGTATGCTGATATCATTCCGCCAAGAAGGTTCCCTGCCGGATTCGTGAATCTTGCGTCAACAGGGAATAATATCTTTATTGATTCTCCCTCTACGTATTCAAGAAATTTACCCTGCATTTCGACAAAGCATTTAGGGGGAACGGTGAGCCCTTCTCCATTTTTCATCAATTTAGCCAGATTATTAAATTCCGAATTGATATCTCTGTTCATTGTAATCACCGGCGTCCGTTTTTTTTAATTATTTTATTTAAACTTTTCACCGGGATCGATAGAGTCAAGAATTTTTTAAAGTTGAAAAATGAAACTCCTCCCCCCGCACCCTCTTAATTATTGATTTTATCAGTTGAGTCCGGACAGGTTAATTCTGCAATTCTTTAAGCTTATTCTTTACATTCTCAATATGATCGTCAACCTTTACATTATTCCAAATATGTCTGATTTTACCTTCGGGGTCTATAAGATAAGTTGTCCGTACAACGCCGTAGTAGTCTTTACCGTACATCTTTTTTAGCTGCCATACTCCGTACTTATCGAGAACAACTTTCTCCTCGTCGCTTAAGAGGGTAACCATGAGGGAGTGCCTGACAATGAACTTCTGATGGCTTTTGCATGAGTCGGGGCTCACTCCGACAACTTCCGCATTCATCTCCCTGAATTCCTGGAGGCTGCCTGTAAAATCAACAGCTTCTGTTGTACATCCGCTTGTGCTGTCTTTCGGGTAGAAATAGAGAACAAGCCATTTACCTTTATAATCCGCATTGGATACTTTATTTCCCTCCGCATCCGACAGTTTAAATACAGGTGCCTTTGAACCGACTTTAAGTTCTTTATGTTCAGCCATAATAATTCCCCATTAAATTTTATTTGCATTAATAATATAATACTGAAGATTTATCCGGTCTATACAAATTTAATAAGACAGGAAATAAAGTGTTTTTGCAGGAGAAATTTTCGGGAGTACAAAATGCAGGATTTTAACCGTAATGAATATGAAAGAGAGATTCTGGCTCTCTATAAAAAGATAAAGCCCGAGATTATAAAGAGAATCTCAGAATTCAGGAAGATATGGCAAGTGGCTGACAATAACGTCCTTTTCACCGAGCTGTCATTCTGCCTTTTTACTCCACAATCCAGCGCGCGGCAATGCTGGAAGGCGGTGAATATCCTTCTTGAAAAAAATCTTCTTTTTAATGGAGGATGGGAGGATATTGCAGCGGAGATCAATATTGTCCGTTTCAGGAATAACAAGGCGAAGTACCTGGTTGAAGCCCGCGGGAAATTTCTTTGCGGTGAAGGGATCCGCGACTGCCTCGAACTTAACTCCGGCCCAAAGGAGAAGAGGGAGTGGCTTGTCCGCAACGTGAAGGGGATGGGATACAAGGAAGCGAGCCATTTCCTCCGTAACATCGGCCTGGGACAGAATCTCGCCATACTCGACAGGCATATCCTTAAAAACATGAGACTTCTCGCTGTCATAGATAAAATTCCTGACAGCATTACAGGGAAGGTATATCTATATCTTGAAAATAAACTCGAGGAATATTCAAAACATGTGGAAATCCCGATGGAGCATCTTGACTTTGTTCTCTGGTATAGAGAGGCAGGGGAAGTTTTTAAATAAAGCAGTAGTGCCGGAATCCTGCCTTAATTTCACTTTCTTAAAGAATTTAATAAGCTGTTATTTTTTTTAATCTGCATTCAAGTTTGGGTTTAAATTCAATTCCATAAGGGTGGAAATTTTTCAGAATATATTTTATAAACTTTGATTAATCTGTATTATTGTTACAGGAATTTAATCAATATCTGTGAAAATATTTTCTTAACTTGAAATAAAGATTGTATGAATCCGGTATTCTACATAGGTACATCGGGATGGAGTTATAATCACTGGAAAGATATCTTCTACCCTGAGAAACTTCCGCAGAAAGAATGGCTGCAGTTCTACTCCGGCAGCTTTAATTCTGTTGAGGTGAATATGACATTCTACAGATATCCCCGTGAATCCGTTGTTTTAAACTGGTCAAAAAGAACTTCGGATGATTTTATTTTTACATTCAAAGCTCCCCGAATTATTACTCATGTTAAACGGTTTATTGATATTGAGAAATATCTCTACCGGTTCTATGACCTTCTGGATCTGCTCGGCCATAAAGGGCAATCTGTCCTGTTCCAGATGCCTCCCGCATTTCGTCTCTCACCGGATAATATAAAAAGGATCGGGTACCTTCTTGATATCATGGACAGTAAATACGATCATGCCATCGAATTCAGGGATAGATCGTGGTGGTGTAAGGAGTGCTATGAACTCCTCCACAAAAGATGCGGTTTCTGCTCGGTTAATGGGCTTGATATGCCGCAGGATGTTGTTGTTACTGGAGATATTATTTATTTAAGATTCCATGGCGGGTATTATAATCTGCTCTACAGTGACCATGAACTTGAGGAGTATGCTGATAGACTTCGCAGTATCACTGAAGAAGAGAGCATTAAGAGGGTCTATATTTATTTTAATAATGATTATAACGGGTATGCGGTTATAAACGCTATTAAAATGAAGAAGACTATCGAAGAGCGATGGGGGTAGCACTTTATTTATTTTATTATTAAAAAATGTGTTGAAAATTAAGTAAATAAAATTCAGTGCGGAATAAATTATCTATAAAATGTATTTCATTTTTTAAATGATTTAGGAATTTTATTTTGATGAGATATTCTACAAATAAATATAAACAACCGGCATACTTATCGAGATAAATAATAATATATTTTTGGATAATAAATATATGATTTTGAAAAAAAATAAAATTATACTTCTGGTTGAAGACGAAACAATTACTGCATTGATGGAAAAGAAAAATCTTGAAATGTATAATTATTCTGTTATTCTTGCTCATACTGGTGAAGAAGCAATCGAAATTATTTTAAGAAGTGATACAAACATTGATTTAATTTTAATGGATATTGATCTTGGT
>CAZVFJ010000072.1:9609-12111 GCA_964625825.1 uncultured Leptospirales bacterium
GTATTGATGGCACAGAAACTGCTGTCGAAATTTTGAAACATAAAGATATACCTGTAGTTTTTTTATCATCACACATAGAACGTGAAATAGTTGAAAGAACAGAAAAAATTACTTCCTACGGTTATGTGGTAAAAGATTCCGGTATTATTGTCCTCGATGCTTCAATCAAAATGGCTTTTAAACTATACGATGCACATATGGAATTAAGAAAAAATAATCAGGAGCTTCTGCACCATTCTTATTTACTTGAAAATGTAATCGAAAATTTCCCGGGTTTTGTTGTCTGGAAAGACACCAATTCACGTTTTCTTGGATGTAATACCAATTTTGTAAAAAAAATGGGATTCTCTTCGCAAAGCGAAATCATCGGTAAATGTGATTATGACCTTCCATTCTATGATGCAGAAATAGAAAAATTTATTGCTGATGATAAATTTGTCATGGAAACAAAGAAGCCGAAATTGCATTTTAAAGAGAAAGAACATATTGCTAATGATAAAGTAGTTTATCTTGATACATGTAAAATTCCATTGGTGGATGGCGATGGTAAAGTCTATGGGCTTCTTGCTGTAGCAATGTATATTACTGATTTAGAAGATGATAAATAAAAAATTAGATTAGATTCTTATAATGATTAGAAAAGTAAAGAGTGAAGATGCAAAGCAAATATGTAATATATATAATTACTATGTTGAACAAACTTTAATTTCATTTGAAGAAGAGCCTGTTTCTGAAATGGAAATGTTAAGCCGTATTAAAGATATAAAAGTTTCTCTTCCCTGGCTGGTTTATGAAAAGGATGGCAGGGTTATCGGGTATGCCTATGCTCATAAATGGAGAGAGCGAAGTGCATACCGTTTTTCTGTAGAATCCAGTGTTTATATAAAAAATGAATTCATCGGCAAAGGTGTCGGCTCTGAACTCTATAAAAGCTTATTGGTCGAACTGAAAAATTCAGATGTGCATGCGGTTATTGGTGTAATAACATTACCAAATGAAAAGAGCCAGAGAATACATGAGAAATTCGGATTCGTTAAAGTTGCGCATTTTTCTGAAGTCGGATTTAAATTTAATAAATGGATAGATGTCGGATACTGGGAATTAATATTAACTGAAAGTTAATAACTCTGTGAAAATCATAAAGTCCCATGTCCTGAATACAGGAAGTTAATTTTCACATCCCTGCAAATTTTAAAGACTCTCCCGGCCCCGGTCTCATCGTATAAAAAATGCTGAAACATTCTTTACAGGTTTAATGCAGGTATAATTATCAGGATAAACCTGTGCTCCTCTGCCGGGTATGTTTATTCGTAATAGCAGGAGTTTTTAATATGGATGCAGAAAAAATGATCAGGGAATCAGTTCATGATTTATACTGGAATAATGATGTAAATTGCGCGAGAACTACTATGCTTATACTGTCACAATTATTTACATACCGGATTACAGAACAGTTATACTATGCCGCGGTTGGAATGCATGGAGCCGGGAAATACCGGGCTCAATGCGGAATTGTTGAAGGAACACTGTTGTTTCTCGGTTGTTACTTAACATCGCAGCGTAAAGATGAAGATTATATAGTAAGCGCCTGTTACAGGTTTGCAGAGTCTTTTGAGAATAAATTCGGCGCGCTTACCTGCAGGGTACTCCGTCCAATTGGTTTTAATGAAAATGATCCGCCCCATGCATGTGAGAACCTTACTGTAAATGCGATTATGTTTTCATATTCTTATATCAGTGGTCTTGATTGAAGGGGGATTGTGACTCCAGGATAAAATTATCGTATTCAATTCTTTTTTAAGGATGGATGTATGAAGAAAATAATTTTAAAAACTTGACAGATTCAAATTAAAAAATAAATTATACCAACTGGTCTGTTTTGGTGTATTGTTATGCAGAAAGGCGATGAAACAAAAGAGAAAATAATAGAAGTGGCCTTCGATTTATTCCACGCTAAAGGTTATTATAATACCAGCATTAATGATGTAATGCAGAGCGCAGGGATCAAAAAAGGGGGCCTGTATTTTCATATACAATCGAAAGAAAAACTTGCTGTAAATGTTCTTGAGGAAGCGCTCTCAAATTATGAAGAGCTGATCTTGGAAGGCCTTGAAAAATTAACCCCGGTTGAACAAATCGAAAAAAAAATTGATGCTATCGTTCAGTACCATGTAACCAAAGGACTTCAAAAAGGTTGTATTTTTGGAAATATGGCCCTTGAAATAGGGGAAAATGATTCTGAAATATCACGATATCTGCAGTATGTATTCAAGCGCTGGGAGAATTCTTTCAAAGAGATGATCTCATTGGCAGTAGATTGTGGCGAAATAAAATTAAAAGAGACACCTCGGGAACTAGCGAAGATAATTTTCGCATCTATAGAAGGGGGGATTATGCTTTCAAAAATTAGCGGGAATATTGAATCATTAAATATATGTGCAGAATTTATTAAAAAGATAATTTCTGAAAGAAAAGTAAAATGATAAAATTTTTTATTTTTAT
>CAZVFJ010000072.1:12211-13750 GCA_964625825.1 uncultured Leptospirales bacterium
ATTAAAAAGATAATTTCTGAAAGAAAAGTAAAATGATAAAATTTTTTATTTTTATCGAGAATCATTCAGTACAAATACTAAAATAGCAACAGGAGAGGTGAGAATTATGGAAAGCTCAACAGTATTCACTCCAAATAGTACCGATACTGTTGCGGTTCACGACGATGAGAAGATATACAGCTGTATATGTCCGGGCCCGGTTAAAAACGTAGCATGGATTTTATGCAGCCGGGAACTTAATTCTGATGCAGAAAGCTTCCTTTGAGCTTTCTGCAGATATCTCTCCGCCATGATTAGTTATTATTTTTTTAGCTATGGCGAGTCCCAGTCCGTTACCGGGTATCTTTTCCGGCGCCATTCTTTTAAACGGCTCGAATAACCGGTCTAACTGCGCTCCGCTTATTTCATTTGATGTATTAGATAGACTGAGCCTGACTGCTCCTTTTTCCGGGTGCATTTCTATATTTATAAATCCACCATGAGGTGTATACCTCACCGCGTTGTCATATAGTATGTCAAATAGCTCCCTGATATCTCTCTTTACTCCGGATATTTTACACGGGATTGCAGTAATCTCGGAAGAGTATGATATCTCCCCCTTCTCAAACATGCCGGAGTATTTACCTGATGTTGCCGCAGCAATCTGTTGCAGATCAATCGTCTCGTAATCGATCCGACTGTGTGCTGTGTCAACTCTGAGGAGCTCGATAATCCTCCCTTTGAGAGCATCCATCTCCTCAATCTCTTTCTCTATAAAAGAGATGTTTTTCTCCGCAGCATCTATATCCCCACCCGATATTTTATCACGAAGTATCCCTGCTGCTACGGATATCCTCGCAAGTGGCGAGCGTACCTGGTGCGAAATATTGGCAGTGAGTTCCTTTGTCCCATTAATCATGTGGAGTACCCGCCCGGACATCATGTTGAATGCCCTGGCAAGCTCACCAATCTCATCATGGGCGCTCTCGTCAACCCTGCGGTTAAACTCCCCGCGTGCTATTGCGTTTGCCGACTCAGTGAGCTTTTTAAGTGGCTGCGTTATTCTTCTCGATACGGGGAGCAGAACAAGCGCAACAATCAGGGTGATCAAGGCGAGCCCTATGCTGAAGTTAATCTCCTCTATATATGCTGAAGGCGGCGGACGCCTGACGTATATTGTGCGACCTTCATCCGATTCAAGCTTGAGAAAAATAATCGGGCGGCCGCCGGGATTTCTGTAGAGTCCATATCCGTCCGGATTTCCTATCTTCTCCATGTTTTCAGGAAATACGGGGCGTGGCGAGGGTGTACTGGCAGCCTTTATCCTGCCGTGGCTGTCCTCGAGCCAGATATCTGTAGACCATGTTTTCGCAAGCCTTATAAATAATGATTCAAGCTTCCGGTTATCTTCCCGGCTGTAATTGTGTTTTACCGATTCATTCAGCATAAAAGCGATACCGTTGATGTCCGACTTGAAGTTCCTGCTGCCGGCGACTTTCCCTACAATTCTGAAGAGGCCGGCAATAGTGAGCTGCGCGGCGATTATTATGGTCATTACTG